>JBPCPM010000041.1:0-13258 GCA_050999155.1 Solirubrobacterales bacterium | reverse complement strand
CCCGGCCGTCAGCTACAACGGCATCGAAGATGACATCCAACTTCAGGTGGACGGCGGCCAGGTCACGGGCACGGCACTCCTGACGTCGCTCGAGACCGACGAGGACATCGAGGCCGTCGTCGAGGTGGCCTGCTAAGGAGCCTCCGCAGAATCCGCACCACCGGCCGCTACCTCCTGGGCGAGGGTGAAGGCGATCACGCCTCCTCCGCTCATGGGCATTCCACAGGAAGAATCGTACGTCGGGTGTAAGAGCGTTGTGCTAGCCCCGGTTTCCGGTGCCCGCCACGTTTCCGCTGGTCAGGGGCCTAATCGGCCTAGTGACCGCCCCCCGGCAACACTCGATAGGCGTCGTCTAGCCCCCGATTTGCACTGTCCGGGGGCAGGTTTTGCCTGCTCGGGGCCGAGTATGTGACGCGTAATTATCGAATGCAACCGTGGGCGGATTTCGGGAGCTCCGGGGGCCTCCGGGGGCTTCTCGCATCGTGTTACGCCGGGGTGCTCGGCTATCGGGGGAGGCGGTGTCCGGAGCAGACCGCACTGGGGCGTCGTCATGCGGCTTCGACGTCGGCGAAGAGCTGGGCCTGTTCGAGGACGAGCTCGATCGCCCGTTCCTCCTTGTCGGGCGGGTAGTCGTAGCGAGCGAGGAGGCGCTTCACCTTGGCTCGGAGCCCGGCCTGGACTGACTCTTTGAGGTTCCAGTCGATCGTGGCCGACTCACGCACCGCCTTCACCAGCGCCTGCGCAATGGCCTTGAGGGTGTCGTCGCCGAGCTCGAGGACGGCGGCGTCGTTCTGGCACACGGCGTCGTAGAACGCGAGCTCGTCGTCGGCGAGGCCGAGCTGACCGGCCCTGGCCTTCGACTCGCGGAGCTCCTTGGCCAGATCCACGAGGGCGGCGATGATCTCGGCAGTCGACAACGCCCGGTTCGTGTAGCGGTTGATGGCCTCGTCGAGCAGCTCGGAGAACCGTCGAGCCTGGACGAGGTTCGTGCGTCGCTGGGTGCGGATCTCATCGTTGAGCAGCCGGCGCAGCAGCTCGAGCTGGAGGTTGGGCCGCTCGGCCTGAGCCAGCCCGTCGAGGAACTCATCCGACAGGATCGACAGCTCGGGCTTGTCGATCCCGGCGGCGGCATAGATGTCGACTACGCCCTCGGCCACGACCGCTTCGGAGACGAGCTGGGCGATGGCGGTGTCGACCTCGGCGCTGCCGGGCTCGCGAGGTCCGGCGCCTTCGTGATCGAGCTTCACGATCGCGGAGCGGACGTCGGCGAAGAGCTTCACGTCGTCGCGGATCGCCATCGCCTCGTCTCGGGTGCCGCAGAGGGCGAAGGCCTTAGCGAGGGCGAGGACTTGGTCGAGGTAGCGGGTCTTGCGGTCGGGATCGGCGAGGACGAAGTCCATGACGTTCCACAGCTGGGCTAGGCGCTGATCGGGTGGCAGCCCGGAGTCCGATGACCATGCGAGACCGTGGAGGATGCCGCTGACGATGTCGTGCTTCTCGAGCATCACGGCGACCATCTGCTCGATGGGCACGCCAGCCTGATCCCGATCGGTCGGTGAGTACTCGGCGAGGGCCTTGCGCAGGTTCGGGGCGATGCCGAGGTAGTCGACGATGAGCCCGCCGGGCTTGTCGCGGAAGGTGCGGTTCACCCGAGCGATGGCCTGCATGAGCCCGGCACCCTGCATGGGCTTGTCGACGTACATGGTGTGCATCGCCGGTGCGTCGAACCCGGTGAGCCACATGTCCCGCACGATCACCAGCTCCAGCGAGTCATCAGGGTCCTTGGCCCGGGCCTTGATGGCCCGTTGGATCTCCTTCGGGTGGAGGTGGGGCTGGAACACGCCGGGGTCCGCGGCCGAGCCGGTCATCACCACCTTCAGCTTCCCGCGAGACGAGTCGACGTCATGCCAGTCGGGCCGCAGTTTGACGATCCGTTGGTAGAGCTCAACGCAGATTCGCCGGCTCATGCACACGATCATCGCCTTGCCCAGCAGGTTGGCCCGGCGGCCCTCCCAATGCTCGACGATGTCCGCGGCGATGGCGTCGATTCGGTCGTCGGCGCCGACGATCGCCTCGAGCCGTGCCCAACGCGTTTTGGCCCGCTCTGCCTCGCCGGGTTCGGCGCCTTCGGTGACCTCCTCGACCTCGTCGTCGATGCTGGCCCGCGCCTCCTCTGGGAGGGTGACCTTGGCCAGGCGCGACTCGTAGAAGATCCGCACGGTGGCGCCATCCTCGACAGCACGGGTGAGGTCGTAGATGTCGATGTAGTTGCCGAACACTTGCCGGGTGGACCGGTCGGTCGACTCGATCGGGGTGCCGGTGAACCCGAGGTAGGTGGCGTTCGGGAGCGCGTCGCGCAGGTGCCGGGCGTAGCCGTCGAGGAAGTCGTACTGCGACCGGTGCGCCTCATCGGCGATCACAATCACGTTGCGGCGATCAGTGAGCAGCGGGTGCGGGTCGCCCTTCGCGTCGGGGGCGAACTTCTGGATCGTGGTGAAGATGATCCCGCCCGAGCTGCGGTCGAGCAGCGAGCGCATCTCGGCCCGCGAACCTGCCTGCTTGGGAGTCTCGGGGAGGATCCGAGCGGGGGCGAACACCTCGGCGAAGAGCTGGTCGTCGAGGTCGTTGCGGTCGGTGATGAGGACCAGAGTGGGGTTGCCCATCGCCTCCGAGCGCATGACCTTGGCGGCGTAGAGCAGCATCTCGATCGACTTGCCGGAACCCTGGGTGTGCCACACCACCCCGCCCCGGTGGTCGCCGTCGGGGCCCGACGCCTCGATCGTCGATGCCACCGCGGCGTTGACCGCCCAGTACTGGTGGTACCTTGCCACCCGCTTCACGAGACCGGCCGGTTCGTCGGTGAACACGATAAAGCTGCGGACCAGGTCGAGGAACCGGGCTGGCTCGAACACGCCGCGGATGAGCACCTCGAGTGGCGGCTTGTCCGTCACCACCTCGCGCCCGTCGATCGTCTTCCACGGCGCGTAGTGCTCCCAGCCCGCCGAGAACGACCCCATCAGGGCAGCCAGCCCGTCGGACACCACGCACAACGCGTTCGGGGTGAACACAGCCGCGATGTCCGACCGGTAGGTCTGCACCTGATTCCAGGCGCCTTTCACCGTGGCATGTTCAGCCCCAGGGTTCTTCAGCTCTATCAACGCCAGAGGCAGGCCGTTGACGAATACGACGACATCGGGCCGCCGGGTCTTGGCCCCCGCGACCGTGTACTGGTTGACCGCCAGCCAGTCATTGTGCTCCGGGTGCTCCCAGTCGACGAGCCACGCCAGCGACGTCCGCACGGCACCGTCCACCCGGTGCTCGACCGGCACACCCTCGACGAGCAGTCGGTGCACCCGTTCGTTCTCGGCCATCGCGCTCTGCGACTCCGCCCGCTGCACCCGTACGAGCACCTGATCGACTACGCCCGCCGGCAGCTCCGGGTTGATGCGCTCCACGGCCTCTCGTAGGCGACCCAGGAGCAGCACCTCCTCCCGCGACGATCGCTCCGGCGCCGACCCCTCCGGCCCGATCGTGGGCCCGGCGAGCGTCTGGTAGCCCAGCGCCTGGAAGTACCCGAGACAGGCCTCCTCGACGATCCCCTCCGTAATCCCCCCTCCAGCCACTGTCGCTAGGCCTCCCGCTCGATGACGAACGACCCTGGAGTGACACAGCCGTACGTCGTGATCACGTCGCCGCCTCGACCAGCTCCTCGGCCACCGGCACCCGTAACCGCCCTGACAGCAGTTCGGGAAGCAGCGCGTCCCGGAGCTCCGCGAGGACGACGCTCTCCTCGACGCCACGCTGGGCGGCGGCAAGCAGAGGACCGAGGAGCGCCGCCAGCTGGGCTGATACCGCTCGGGTGGGCGACCTGACCGTGTACGTCCTCATGTGATTCCACGATGCCCGCGGCATCCGTGTCCCTGAGGCGGCGTTTGACGCAAACTCGATGAACTCATCCGAGGCGAGTACGGCGAGTGCCACAGCCGTCAGATCGGGCTCCGTCGGTCTAAGCACGAGAATGTCCGTGGAGCACACCCCGCCGACCTGTGGCGCGAGGCCAACCTTCTTGAAGTAAGGCCTGAGCTTGCCGAACAGAATGTCCCCGGGCGAGAACACCGCCTTGCCTGACCCGAGACCTTCTGCGACTCCCCACGAATCAAGGACTATCCGCCCCCGCGGCATGTGCTCGAGCCCGACGTAGCGAGTCGTCGTTGGGACGGATTTCGGCTGCACCGTCGTTCGAACAAGCGTCACGAGATCGGCAACCGCTACTTCCCGACCCCCACTCGCACCGAACGCCACCTCGGCCCGGACGATCTCGTCAACGACATCTGCGAGCCGGCGGTTGGACTCGATCTTGTCATCGAGCGCCCCAAGGATCCCGGCGATCGCGTTCCGCTCATTCGTCGGAGGCAGCGGGATTGGCACCCTCTTTAGGTCGCCCAGATTGAGGGTGGTCTGCACAGTCGTGTTGACGACCTGCCCGATGAACGCCTGAGCCGCCGGGCCCCGCAGGCAATGAGAAATCCACAGCGGTCCGACATCGGAGAGCGGACGGAGCAGACCGACTGCTCTAGCGAGGTTCCAGCCGTCGAGGTTGTGGTCCGCGACGGCGCAAGTTCCGACGGATCCGACCAGCGACAGCAGCACGTAGCATTGCCTCACGCGGCTCCGAGCGTAAGCGGCCTCAACAAGGTGCGACACACGAAGCGGTGAGTCCGTGTTGACCCGTCCCCCCTCAAGGTCCTTTACCCGCACGATTGGAACGCCACCTCCATCGTTCTGACCGGGCTGGACAATACCGTATGTGAGGGTGCCGGGCTCGAGCAGCTCCTCGAGTTGGACGTACCGCCATTCGGTAGGAAGTTCACTCACGGATCAGGCCATCGAGTCGCTGGCGGATGATCACTTCGAGGCGCTCGGCTTCGTCGAACTCATCGACGAGGCGCTGACGGAGGCGGGCGAGCTTGTCCTCGATTGGTTCGTCGTCGATTGCGGCATCGGGCGCGCCGACGTAGCGGCCGGGGGTGAGCACGTAGTCGTGCTGCTTCAAGTCGTCGAGCGTGGCGACCTTGCAGAACCCAGGCACGTCCTCGTAGCGCTGCTCGGGTTCACGGGCCCGCCAGGCGTGGTAGGTGGTTGCGACCTTGGCGACGTCCGCTTCGTCGAGGACGCGGAGGGTGCGGGTCTCCATGCGGCCGAGCTGGCGGGCGTCGATGAACAGCACCTCGCCCTCGCGGGCCCGGTGGCCGTTTCCGTGGCGGTGCTTCGCCAGAAACCACAGGCAGACCGGGATGCCAGTGTTGAAGAACAGCTTCTCCGGGAGGGTGACGATGCAGTCGACAAGGTCGGCTTCAACCAGCCGGCGGCGGATGTCGCCCTCGCCGGACTGCTTCGAGGACAGCGAGCCGTTGGCGAGCACGAAGCCGGCGACGCCGTTGGGGGCGAGGTGGTGGACGAAGTGTTGGACCCAGGCGAAGTTGGCGTTGCCCGTCGGCGGGAGCCCGTGGGCCCAACGGACGTCGTCGCGAAGTGCACCGGAGAACCAGTCGTCCTTGTTGAAGGGCGGGTTGGCGAGGATGAAGTCGGCCCGGAGGTCGGGGAAGTGGTCACGGTGGAAGCTGTCGTCGGCCCGCTCGCCGAGGTTGGCGTCGATGCCCCGGATGGCCAGGTTCATCTTGGCGAGGCGCCAGGTCGTGGCCACGAACTCCTGGCCGTAGATGCTGAGGTTCTCGCGCTTGCCGCCGTGGGCGGTGACGAACTCGCTCGACTGCACGAACATGCCGCCCGATCCGCAGCACGGGTCGTAGACGCGGCCCTCGTAGGGTTCGAGCATCTCGACGAGGAGGCGGACGATCGAGCGGGGTGTGTAGAACTCGCCGGCGTTTCGGCCCTCGGTGGCGGCGAACTTGCCGAGGAAGTACTCGTAGACACGGCCGAGCACGTCGTCGGCGCCGTGGTCGTCGGTCGGGGTGAAGCCGATGTTGCCGATGAGATCGACTAGCTCGCCGAGCAGGCGCTTGTCGATGTCCTCGCGGGCTTAGGCCTTTGGGAGCACGCCCTTCAGGGTGGGGTTCTCTTTCTCGATCTCGTCCATCGCCGCGTCGAGCAGCACGCCGATGGTCGGCTGCTTGGCCTGCGACTGCAGGTACTCCCAGCGGGCCCCTTCGGGCACCCAGAACACGCTCTCCGACGTGTATTCGTCGCGTGACTCGACGATCTCGGCCCGTCGATCGGCGTTCGGGATGAAGTAGTCGGACGCCGGATCGGCCGTCGCCGCTACGAGGAACTGACGGCGCTGCTCGAAAGCGTCGCTCACGTACTTCAGGAACACCAAGCCCAGGGCGACGTGCTTGTACTCGGCCGCCTCCAGGTTGCCGCGCATCTTGTCGGCGGCCTCCCAGAGCGTCTGCTCCAGCGACTTGCTCGCCGCGGCCTTCCTCGTCCCCTTGGCCGGCGGCATCCGGCGATCCTAGAAGGCGCCGGTCAAGAGCCGCCGGGAGGGAACCATGCGTTCATCGAGGCCGCCGGCCGAGTGCGAGCGACCTGTGCCAACGCAACGGTGGTGGTGCCGATCTAGCGGGCGCCGACTCGCATGGCTTCAGCGGACGCCACCCGAGGTTCCGCCGTGAAGAGGACCCATCCAGAAACAGGCTAGGTCGCAATCCAGCGACGCAGGGGTCACTCGTCGTCCTCGTCGTCCTCAGGAGGTAGCTCGGTGACATCGCCCACCCCGAGGGCGGCCATCGTCTCGGGAGGGAAGACGCCGGCCTCGACCAAGGCTGCGATCGCCTCGGCGGCTCGAGCGTCCTCGGTCTGCAGGGACTTCACGACGTGGCCGACGTTGCCCGAGTGCTCGATGGCGACCTTGGCCGTGATCTCCCCCCGGGCGCTGCGCTCGATCTTCACGGCGATGTCGGCCAGGTAGCCCAGGTCGCGGGCGTTGAGCTTGCTGGCGTCCAGCTGCTCCACGTTGGACTCGCTCGACCCCAGGAGTCGGGCGGCCACCTTGTCGAGCATCACCACGCCGATCTGGGCGTGCCGGCGGTGCATGTCGGCGACCTCTTGGAGCGTCGCCTCCCTGCCGATGCGGTCCTGTTCGTCGTCCCACGCCTGGGATCGCGCCACCCAGTACCAACGGCGGGACCACCCGTAGGTGATCGCCGTCGACACTTTGAGCGTTTCCGCGACCTTCCCGGATGACCTCCTCGGCCCCAGATCTCGGTAGATCCGAAAGCCCTCAGCAGCTTTCGTGGGTTCTCCCTGCTGGCGTTCCCACGGCTTGGGTGGCGTCTCGTGATCCTTGGTGTCAACGGCCTCGGTGGTATCGCTCATCGGGCCTCGGGATCATCTCAAGGAGGTGCCGCACCACCAGGGCGTGATCTTGCGGGGTCGTAGACGCCGTCGGGGACCAGGGTGGCGAGGTGATCCACGAAGGCTTGGTCGGCGGGGTCGAAACTGGGCCCGAACTCTCGGCCGTCCTCGGCGGCCTCCGCGTAAAGGTCGTCGACCATCCGATCGGCGAGCGCTGGGCTCTTTCGCTCGCGTCGAGACGGTGACACCCATCGAGCGCCATCGGGTCGCCAACCCGAAGGTGCCGACATCGGTGCAGGTCAGCGGCCCTTTTCGGGAGGCAAGACAGCGTGATGACAGCGTGCCATGACGCCCAGGGGACCGGTCGCTGGGCCATGGCTATCCATCGGGGGCTCCAGCGGGTGGCCGCATCCGCGAGCGGACCAGTCGCCGGCCGGCCCCCCGTGGTGCTGAGGATCGAGTCGCGCATCGTGTCGCGTGGGAGTGCTCGGGTGCCAAGGAGGCGGTCAATCCCCACCCGCGACCCAGAGGGCCGAGGGCCATCGGCAGCGGGCGAGCGTGGCGAAGCTCCGGTGCCTGCGGCCGCACCTCGGGCAGGCGAGGCCGACGGGCGATGGCGAGGTCATGGTCGGGGTCCTCTCGGGTGGGGGATTGGGGGTCGTATCGAGGCGCGCCGAGGGCACGCGAACAGGGGCTGGAGAGGACCTGGGCAACCCAACCACGCCCCTATAGCCCCGGGCACTGGGGCGTTGTTGCCCCCCAGTGCCGGTCTGCGAGGGCCGCCAGGCCAAGGGCGCCCGGGGTCGGGGCGGGGTTGAAAAGGGAGGTTGACCTGCGATAACTGCGTTTCATAGCGGCAACCCCGCCCCACCGTCGGGGCCTTGTTCGATCGCCTCTTCCAACCCCGCCCCGACCTCCTCGGGAAAATCAGCGCCCGAAAGGGCGAAAAGGGTGCGTCGGACGACGCGCTTTCCCTCGAGGCGTCCGACCTCTGTCGATACGATCTGACCCGCCTTCTCCAGCCGTCGGAGCGTCGCTCGGACCTCGTCCTTGCGCATCCCCGCCGACTCGACAAGCTGGGTCTGGGTGAGCTCGTAGGGGCGGTCGCCAAGAATGCCGCACAGGAACTCGGCCGCCTCGCCGCCCCCGGGCTCATCGACGTGGCGCGCCAGCGACCAGCCGATCACGCCCTTGTGCTCGTTGGCCTCCTCGTCGAAGGCGCCGAGTTCGAAGTCGAGGTCGTGCGACGAACCGCCCCACTGACGGCTCCCGACCTCCAGGAGCAGATGGAAGCGCCCGGCGGGAACGTCGGGGTCTTCGCGACGCGACAGCAGCCACCATGAGTCGGCCCACTCGCCGCCGCCGGCCATCGTGATCCGTCGCAGCCCTCGGCCGCCTCCGCTCTGATTGAAATGATTCACGACGTTGAGGGCGGCACCGGCCTCGATGTACGGCCGCGACAGGGCGTTGAGCACCTCGGCCTCCTCGTGGAGGTTGCGAGCGTCCGCCGCCGATCCGTGGAAGGCGTAGTAGGGATCGAGGATGACCAGACCGGGGCGAACCTCGGCGAGGTCCCGCTGCAACGACGCTTGGAAGCGGGGCGAGGTGATCGGGGCGATGTCGAACGATGTCTCAAGCGGGATGGAACGCAGATCGACGCCGATAGCGTCGGCCACCCGCTGGAGGAGGCGCGTGTAGGGCCCCCGGCCGCCCTCGCCGACGTAGACCAGCACGGGGGCGGGCTCGTCGACGGCGAAGTGCCCGAAGACCGGCACCCCGGCGGCGACGCTGACCGCCATGAATGCCGCTACGTGGGTCTTGAGCGTCTTCATCTCGCCGGCCAACATGCCGTAGGTCGCCCTCGTCACCAGCCCCCGCACGAGCCAGCGCAGGTCGTGGTCCTCGTCGACCAGATCCCCCGTGGTCCACCGGCGGAACAGCCCGTCGTCGGCGACAGGACGGGTGAAGGCCTCCAGCGCCCACGGCGCCGGCTCCCGCTCGCCCAGGGCCGCCTCTCGGAGCTCCCCTGTCGCTCGATGCCGCAGGCGATGCCTGGCCTTGGATCTGACGATGCGGGCGTAGCAGCCGGCGCTGGAGGTCGCCGGCGTAGCGATCTGAAGCGAGACCAGCGCACCCGGTCCCCCGACCCGATCGAGCACGCCGGCCCGGCGCAGCTCGTCGGCGACGGTGACGACGTCGGCCGGCTCACCCTGGGCAGCGAGCTTGGTGACGGCCTCGAAGACGTCCCCGTGCTCGATCTTGAAGAAGTCGCCAGCGGCGACCCCTGTCTCGAGAGCGGCGGCGATGGCGTCCTTGCGTAACAGCATGGCGCCGAGCAGCGCCTCCTCAGCGTCAAGGTCGCAGGGCAGCGCCCGGTCCCCGATGGCCGCCTGGATGTGCATCACGGCTCCTCACCGAGCCGGCGGAGGAGGTCCTGGCAGGCCTCGACGGCGTACAACAGGTCGCCCCTCAGATGGGCTGCCACCTTCTCCTTGTTGGCGGCGAAGCGGTCGTCCTCGACCACATGTTCCAGCCGCTCGGCCGACTTACGAAAGGTCCAGGCGGCCTTCCTCGCAAAATCAGGAAGCGGTGAGCGTCGTGGTTTCTCGGGCTTCGGCGTCCTGATCGCCTCGGTGACCTTGCGTCTCGACGCCGGGGCCTTGTCGGTGGAGTTGGCGATGACCTCCTCGACGATGTCCGGATTCTCGGCCATGCGGCGGAAGTCGGAACGTTCGTCCTTGCCTAGGGCAACCTCTCGGTCGCGCTCGACAGGTTGCAGGTCGGTCCTCCGACCCGGCGCCGGTGGCGGGATCAGCTCGCCGATGCGGGCCTCCAACCGGCGCATGGCGGCGGCCGCCCGGGCTCGGCCTTCGGTCGACGTCCGAGACAAGTACTCGTCGATGGCGCCGAGCTTGTGGCCGGCGTTTCGCAGTTGGGGCACGGAGTCACACTCCGCTGCCCATCGTTCGATCTCGTCGCATCGTCCATAGACGTCGATGTCTTCCGTCTGGGGGACGAGGTCCCCGGGCTGTCCGAAAGGCGGATTAGGATCGACCACGCCTTCCCGTAATAGGTCCCCGAGAGACCGTCTAGGTGGCGGATTAAGATCGATCACGACGCCTTCCCGTAATAGGTCCCCGAGAGACCGTCGCCGTGGCCGCCCCTTGGTCGGGGCGGTCACGGCGATTTTCGACCACGCTCCCACCGGGGAAGGTCGCCAGGAGCAGGCGGACGGCCCGGTCTGTCGCGGAGCGGCGCCGGAGCTCCTCGGCCTTGCGGCGCATCTTGGTGCGCCGGTCCGAGTCGGCGGTGGCGCTCACGAGCCGCACTGATTGACCGGCGTCGCCTCGATCCCCACGGCGCTGAGGACGGCGGCGGTCGGCCACCGAAGCCGTCGGCCCAGGCGCAGCGGCGCCACCGGCGCCGTGCCGCTGCGGGCCAGCGCCCAAAGACAGTCGACACCAACGCCGAGGATTTCGGCCGCTTCCGCCGTGCTCAAGGTCGGTGCCAGCCCGCTCAGCTCGTCGAGGCGCATGGCGGCGCTCCTCTCGACTCGACGAGAGCGCCCAAGAGCTGCGCGTACCGCAGGCCGGGCTCGCCCCTCGGGAGCCGGTCTCCGGCCTCCCAAAGCGAAACACACCCGTTGCTGACGCCGATTACGGCGGCGACTTCGCGCTGGCTCAGCCGCGCCCCTTCACGGATCCGTCTCGCCGTTCCGTTCGCCGTCCACTCCCGGGCTCGAACCAGTGCGAGAGCGTCGGCCGTGTCCACGTCCATAGTGTCGTCATGGTGTTGACCAGATGGCTAACAATCTCATGAGCCTTCCGCAGCCAACCTGCGTCAAGGTTTCGAGCCTTCCTCAGCCAACTTACGTCAAGGTATCGACAGCACCTTGACGTTCTGGTAGCCTGGGTACGTGGGCAACGACGAGCAGGCGCCGGGCTTCCCGGAGATCGAGCCCTACGGCGATCCCGCGTGGGAGGACTGGCAGCCGATCGGCGAGCGGTGGGGCCTCTTTCTCCGCGTCGAGACGGTGACACCCATCGACCTACCGGATCTTCCCTGCCTGGTCTCGCTCGTAATCGAGAACCTCGGAGCCGAGCCGCACTGCTGCGAGCTTCGAGCGATCGCTCGCCCAGGCGGTGAGCCGGTCACCGGGGAGACCCTGCGCCGAGTGCCGGTCGCCGACCTCGTCAGTCGGGTCGTGGCCGCCCAGCCGGTGTGGGTCCGGACCGACGATCCGGACACGTGGCAACTCCTCGACTCGGCCAGCGGCATCGACCAGAGCCGGGATCGGGACGAGATCAACGCCTACGTGCGGGCCCGCCGCCGACAGGAGGCGAAGGGGCGCCGCCGCATCACCGACGGCGACCTCGTCTTGGTGGCCGAGGTGTACCGAGCGGCGCTGGCGAAGGGCGACCCACCGACGTCGACAGTGCGGTCGGTGCTGCGGCTCCGTACCAACGATCAGGCGGCGCGGTGGGTCTCGCGTGCCCGCCAGGAAGGGTTCCTCGGGAAGGCTCCCCGGCGGGGGATGAAGGGCGAAGTTCGAGCAGACATCAACACCAGTGGCGGACCGGGCAAGAAGACCACCAGGAGGGCAAAATGAAGGAATCAATCCGACGACGGGGCACGACCTGGACCATGCAGCACGAGGTCAGCCGCGCCGGCAAGCGGACGTTCCTGACCAAGGGCGGGTTCAAGACCAAGCGTGAAGCTCAGGCGGCACTCACGGAATCGCTCAGCCGCCACGCCCGGGGCGAGGCGATCGAGCCGTCGAAGAACACCGTGGCCGTCTACCTCCGCGACTGGATCACCCTGGTCGAGCCCCGCGTGAAGCCCTCGACGCATCGGTCTTACTCCGACATCGTGGCTCACCGCCTCGTGCCCCATCTCGGCGATGTCAGGCTCTCCGAGTTGCGACCGGCGAGCATCGCCCGGTGCTACGCCGAGCTGCGCACCAGCGGCCGCAGGGACGGCAAGGGCGGCCTTTCCGAGACCTCCCTCGAGCACACCCACCGGGTCCTGCACAGCGCCCTCGAGCACGCCACCCGCTCCCGCCTCGTCGCCCGCAACGTGTCCAACGACGTCGTGAAGCCCCGGCGCGGCCACGTGGACATGAAGACATGGTCGCCCCAGCAGCTCCGGGCCTTCCTCGACAGCACCCGCTCGCACCGCCTCCACCCGCTGTTCCTGACAGCTGGTACCACGGCCATGAGGAGGGGCGAGGTGCTCGGGCTCCGCTGGGAGGACGTCGACCTCGAGGCGGCCCGGCTGTCGGTGCGTCGGAACCGTGTCGCAGTGGGCTACCAAGTGCTGGAGGGCACGCCCAAGACCAGGAAGGGCGTCCGAGTCATCGACCTCGATCCGGAGACGGTCGCCACGCTGCGGGCGTGGCGTCGCCACCGTCTCGAGGAGCGTCTGGCCGGGGGCCCGACCGGGGTCGACAGCGGTCTCGTGTTCGTCCGGGAGGACGGCACCGGGCTCCACCCTCACGCCGTGGCCGACGCCTTCGAGCGAGCCCTCGCTCACTCCGGCGTACCGGCAATCCGTTTCCACGACTTGAGGCACACGTGGGCCAGCCTCGCCCTTCAAGCGGGCGTGAGCGCCAAGGTCGTCAGCGAACGTCTTGGCCACGCCAGCATCTCCATCACCCTCGACACCTACACCCATGTGCTGCCCGCCATGCAGGCCGACACCGCCGCCCAGGTCGCCGGCCTGATCTTCGGTCCCCAGTAGCGCCCCGGCTCTCCCGCCTTGAACGGCCCCCGGTCACACGATCGGGGGCCGTTTCGCGCCTCCTCCCACGCTGTCACTGCTGTCATCGGCCCCCGATGCTGTCAAAACGCTGTCATTTGGGCCCGGGCAGCAGAAGGGCCGATGCTCTCGCACCGGCCCTGACCTGCGGTTTCGTTGGTGGCGGGGGTAGGATTTGAACCTACGA
>JBPCPM010000103.1:0-38925 GCA_050999155.1 Solirubrobacterales bacterium | reverse complement strand
GACTCGCCGCGCAACAAGCGCATGACCACCTCCTGCTTGCGGCGCGCCGACCACCGCACCTCCCGCTTGCCTACGGCTGCGCGTCCGGCGCGGTGGTCGCCCTCGCCCTCGCCCTCCTCGCTCGCCTACACCCCGTCCTCCCCTGTTGCCGACACCTGACACCTCCGTGTCTAAATCGGTGTCCGGTCGGAACCGGGTGCGGGGGACTGACGCCTAGTTCGAGAAGGCGTGTGGCGCAGAAGTGGCGCAACTCGTAGAAATCCATTCCCGGCCTGCCTGCTGCGAGGCGAGCTTGTCGCCAGTGGTAGTAGTGCGTCGTCTTTGTAAATCGCGTGCCCTTTGATGTCGTGAAGAGGTAGGGGGAGTCCGGGCGCGACTGCAAAGCGCGCAACGCATCGGCCGCAGGCGGTGGAAGCACGACAGTCCGGGCCTTGCCGTTCTTGGGCGCCGTGATTTCGCCGGTTGCGCCGAGTGATTGATGAATGCGAACAAGACCCTGAGCGAAGTCCAGGTCCGCGCGGCGCAAGACGAACATCTCCGCCGGTCGAAGCCCAACATAAGCCGCGAAAAGGATCATCGCGCGAATGGTCGGGCCAGCAGATCCGCAGAGCGCCAGCCCGCTATCTGCCAGCTCGTAGAGTTCAGCCTAGGACATCACTTCGAGGTCTTTGCGACCGCGAGACTGTGGAAGCCGCAGGTTCGAGAACGGGTTGGCGATCACGACGCCGATATTCATAGCGTCGGAAAACATCGCCCGGACTGCGGACACCTTCGAGCCGTGCCTCTGCGCCCAGGCGTGGGCATCGGCTCGAGCCACCGACGCCATCTTGACGCCCTTGAAGTCGTCGGCGAAGCGCGCAACCGCGTAGCCGTTCGTGCGGTTGGTGGAGGCCCGTCTTCGCGGGAAGTCACTGACCCAGCGGCCCGCAAAGCTGTCGCAGGTCTCGTCGTGAGTAGCGGTAGGTGTGTCGAGCGCGACGCGCTCGGCCTTGCGCGCCTCGCGAAGGGTGGGGTAGGTGCCGATCCAGACCTGGCGGCCAGCCCGATAGATGCGGACTCCGTAGTGGTTGGTTCGCTTGATGATCACTTGAACTCCTTTGGTTGAGCCACGCTTCGACCTCGGAAAGTCGGAAGCGGCGGCGGTTGGAAATGAGACGCGAGGGCAGCCCCTCCCGCACGCGCAGCTCAACCCAGCGGGTAGAGAAGCCCAGATGCTGAGCGAGCTGGCGCTTGGAAAGCTCCGGCTCGTAGCCGGGGCGGCGTGGGAAGGGGATTACTTCGGCCATAAGCTCAAGGTAGGGCAGCGAAACTGAAAAACCGGAATTAATTGCGACTTTCATACGGCACCTGAAGCTCGCGGGCGAGAGCGCGAGCAAGCCTGCGATCGAGCACATCGCGCACGGCTTCGAGGCTGAGCGGCACCGCCACTGCTTCGAGCGTTTGAGCCTCGTCCAGGTCGTAGTCGTGGAGAAGGTCAGCGTCGTAGCCGCTTGCCTGGACGGAGAGATCAACAAGCTCGGGGTCGGGGCGGCTGCGCTCAATCCAGATGGTCACCGATACGAACTCGGCGGCCTTCTCCGCAGGTGGCCCTGCGGCGGCTGTGCGAGGTGTTGGTGCGGGGTGGGTGTTCTTAGGTCGTTGGCCTCGGCCCATTTGTTGAACATAGGCTCGCGCACGCCTTCTCATCGGAATTTCTCGTCGTGAGCGCTTTAACTTGCCCGGTCGGGCTAGGTCGCGGCCAGCTCGCTCAACGCGGCCCGGATTGCGGCGCGGGCATCTGCCAGCTCTTCGCAGAGCTGAGCCTCGCTCCACATCTCGAACGGGCCGGGGTCGCGTGGCTGATCCGCGAACAAGGCAGCAACCAGGTCGCGGTGTGCCTTCGTCATCGGCCCGTCCGGCCCAGGTGGCGCGGGCCAGCCACGGGTAAAGCGGAGGGGGCGAACTCGCGCTTGGCTCCGCGCAGCGACGGGCGCGAGGCCGTGTTTCTTCGCAGTGAGATACGCGGCGGCGGTCATCTTCCCTAGCTCGTTCTCCCAGGCCGTAGCCCCCGGCGTCAGGTATTCCGCGAGAGCATCGGAACGGGTGGCTTGGGAGGGGTGAAGCGCGGTGATATGGACGATCTTTCCGAGGCCGACCGCGCGGGCTTGGTGCGAGAGCCAGCGCTGAGGAATGAACTCGCCGAGAAGAAGAACGTGGGCGTGAAGGGCACCTGAGCGATGGGCTTCGAGCGCAACCGCCGCTTCGCGAAGATAGGCAGGGCGTGGCCGCTCGCGCCAGACGAGGCGGCCCGACCGATTGCGCCCCTTGCGCCCCTTGCGCGGCGCGGAGAGCCGCAGCGACAGACGCTTCCAGGCTCGCGTCCAATCGGCGACTGTGAGCGCGCCGTGGCCGTCCGTGAGAGTCACAAACCGGACGAACCGACCTTGCCGCAGCTCGTGATCCACGCCGCGCGCGAGCGCGATCCGTGCAGCGGCCTTCTTGAACTTGACGCAATGCTCGCAGTCCCAGCGCCCGCAGCGTTGCGGGTAGGCATTCTCGGTGCCCTCCGAGAACGCCCAGAACCCCCGGAAACGCGGGCATTGCGGTTGCTTTCCGGTCAGGATCGCTTCGGCTACCCGCGCGGGCGCGGCACTCACTTTGGCCGCCTCTTCCCTGCCGTTTGCCTATTCCGGCCTCGCTGGCGCTCGGCCGTACAAGTGAAGGGCGGGCGCGAGGCGCCCGCCGCTCTCTCAGGATCTCTCCCGGACATCGAAGGTGCCGCCGCTCGGCTGGTAGCTCATATGTCGAAGTTAGGCCGAGCGTGCGCATCGTGGGCGCTTTTCGCTTAGCTGACCGCGCTCGCCGCGCGGGCCGGCGGCGAACGCTGGCGCGCTCGTCGCCGCGCGTTGATCGGCGTCTGCTACCGAACCCGGCTGCCTCGTGCGACCCGGTTGCTACCGAGTCGCGGCGGCGGTTCAGGAAGTCCCTGCAAATGGTTTCGCAGTTCTTCGCACCTTGAACAGCCCGAAACCGCCCGATGGGAGCCGTGTTTCGCAGTTCTTCGGGGGTATCGGGAGAGATGGGCGCGGCTGGTTGCGAACCAGCGACCTCTCACGTGTGAATGGGGGCGGCCTGCTGCGTTGACCGCAAGGGTGTCGGGTTCGGTCGGCGTGTTGTCCTGGCTGTTGCCCCGTGAACTCCGACTCGGTGGTGGAGGTCGTGCGCTCGCGGGATTGACCCCCTTCGCTGGCCGGAGGGATCGGTCGGCTGAGGCTGTCCCCGTCCCCTGTCCGACAGCCACGCCGGTCCCATAGCCGGTCCCACGGCTCCTCCGATGTCGCTCTACGACAGGGGTTTTCGGGGGTTGACCGGCGGACTCATAATCCGTCGCGCGGTGGTTCGAGTCCACCCCGGCCCACTCGCGCTCGTCGGGCGTGTTCGATGGCACGCCGAGTGTCGCGGCGAGGGCGCCGAAGGCTGAGGCGGGGTCAGCGTTGGCAGTCGACGGCGACCGCGAGCGCGCCGCAGACTTCCTCCATGCGGTGATCGGCGAGTCGGCCGAGGCGCTGTACGAGGACGCCGGTCGAGACGCTTTCGACGGAGTCGAGGTTCACGGCGCAGTGGCGGGGGACTGGGTCGTCGGCGGGTTCCAACGGGACTTCGCTGGCGAGTTCGCGGAGCGTTGTCGTGCACGGTGCGACGAGTGCTCGTCCAAGCCGCGGGATCGCGGCGTCCCGAGACAGGACGACGACGGGCCGGCGGCCAATATCTGGAAGCTCGCACCACCACACCTCGCCTCGCGCCGGAAGGTTGCTCACGAGGCGCCGGCGGCTTCGCGAAACGACGCCAGGTCGCCCCAGTCGTCTGGCTGATCGAGCGGCTGTTGGTCGTAGGCGGCGTAGCTGGCGTCAAGCTCGGCGCCTCGATAGCGATCGAGCAGAGCTGCTAGGGCGCTGTCGATCAGAGCAGCGTCGTTGCGCTGAGACACACGGCGGGCACCCTCGAGGAGGTCTGCGTCGACGGTCGTGCTGATCCGTGTTCGAGCCATGCCATTAGTATGCCACACGCGACGGCGCACGCCTGATGATTCGTTAGCGCTCCACAATGCCTGAGCCCGGCATCAGACTCCGCGGACTCCTGGCGCCTTGAGGGCGGCCCTACCGGTAGTCCGGGTTCGGAAAGTCCACGTCGCACCCCGCGTCCCATTCGGCCCGGACGTTGCCGTGGGCCGGGATGCCGCCGGCGTCCTTGAGCATGCGGGCGGTGTGCATGAGGTTCCAGGTCGCGAACGTCGTGTTGCGGTTGGTGAAGTCGTTCGACGGGCCGCCGCTGTTCTCGTCGAGGTAGGAGGGGCCGGGGCCGGCTTCGCCGATCCAGCCCGCGTCGGCCTGCGGGGGGATCGTGTATCCGACGTGCTGGAGCGAGTAGAGGATGCTCATGGCGCAGTGCTTGACGCCGTCCTCGTTGCCGGTGATCAGACATCCCCCGACCTTGCCGTAGAAGGCGTACTGGCCGGCTTCGTTGGTCTTGCCCGACTCGGCGTAGAGGCGCTCGACGACTTGGGTGCAGATGGAGGACTTGTCACCCAGCCAGATGGGGGTGCCAAGGACGAGGATGTCGGCGGCCATGACCTTCGCGCTGATGGGCGGCCAGCCGTCGTGGTCCCAGCCGTGCTCGGTCATGTCAGGGTAGACGCCGGTGGCGAGCTGCTCGTCGACCGCGCGGTAGTGATCGATGGCGACGCCGTTGCGGCGCATCATCTCCTGGGCGATGTCCATCAGACCCTGGGTGTGGGAGAGCTCGGGGCTCTTTTTCAGGGTGCAGTTGATGAACACGGCCTTGAGGTCCGAGAAGTCGGTCTCGTTGTCCTCGCACATCTGGGCCTGGCGGTCGGTCAGTACGTCGTCGGCCATCGCTTGGGTTCTCCGGATCGGGGGCTGGAGGCTGGGTCGCGGCACGCGCGGGCTGACTCGACCCTACCTGGGAGGGTGCGCGGCTCAGGTTCGCCGGGTCGTGCGAACATCCCGCCCATGGACGACTCCCTCAGCGTGCTGCTGGCCGACCAGGACAAGGACGAGCTCCAGCAGCTTGCCGAGAAGGTCCGGGGCTGCGGGCACGAGGTGGTCGATCTCGCCGTCGCAACCGACGAGGTGGCCCGCGCCGTCGGCGACCACCGGCCCGATCTTGCCGCGGTCCTCGTCGCCAGTGACTACGGCCACGCGATGGACCTGATCGAGGAGGTTCGAGGCTTTGCGGAGATCCCTCTGGTCGTGCTCGCCCGTGACTCCGATCCCGACCTCCTGCGCCGGGCGGCCGAACACGAGCTGGAGGTCTTGCACCTGCCGACCGACGCGGAGACAGTCGGCAAGCTGTTCGAGCTGGCGGTCAAGCGCCACCGCTCCCACGCCGCCGCGCTCGAGCAGGTCGGTCAGATCGACTCCATCATCGAGCGGCGCACCGTCATCGACACGGCAAAGGGGGTGCTCATGGAACGTCACGGGATCGACAGCCGGCAGGCCTTCACCATGATGCGCGACCACGCGCGGGCCAAGAGCATCAAGGTCGCGACCCTCGCAGAGGCCATCCTGGCCAGCAGCCGCCTGCTGTCCGAGGGCACGGCCGACGACCCCGAGGCGTAGGTCTCGGGGCACATCCGCTGGGCCCGACCCGTGGCTACCGGTTGATAGAGTCGTTCCCCCGGCCCTGATCCCGTCGGGTTTCGATCTGACGCGTCCCGACCCCCGACGCACTTCGACCGAAAGGCGAGTGCCATGGGTAGGACCTCGACGAGCAGCAGACCAGGCAGTTCCGCGGCCGAGGGCGTACGCTCCGCCGTCGTCAGGCGGCTTCCCACGTCGCTCGGGAAGCCCAAGGGCGAGATCGAAGGTTCGCTGGTTCGGCGCTACCGCCACGACGGCGACGAGGGCGCGCTCGCCGCACTGGTCGATCGCTACCGACCCGTAGCCCGCTCGGTGGCCCAACGGTTTGCCCGCGATGCCGAACACCGGGAGGAGCTGGCCCAGGTGGCGGTTGTCGGCCTGCTGGCGGCGGTCGGGCGCTTCGATATGGAGTCCGGTCGGCCCCTGTTTCCCTTCGCCTATCCCACCATGGTCGGGGAGGTGCAGCGGTTCCTCCGCGACACGGCATGGTCCATGTCGGTCCCGCGGGCCGAGGCCGAGGCGCGCCAGCGCGCGTCGGTGCTCGGCGAGAGCTTGCGCCAAGAGCTGGGCCGGGAACCGACCGACGCCGAGCTGCGGGACCGCACCGGATTGTCCTCCGAGGCGATGGAGTCGATGCGCAGCGTCGCACACGCGTTCCAGGCCGACTCCCTGGACGCGCCGGTCCCGGGAGGCTCAGGCGTCAGCCGCATGGAACTCCACGGCCGAGCCGACTCCCGGTTCGAGCTGGTCGACGACCTGCTGGCCATCGGCCCCGCAATGCGTGCGCTCCCCGCTCGGGACCGAGAGGTGCTGCAGCTGCGCTTCGCCGAGGGGCTGACCCAGGAGCAGATCGGCGAGCGTGTCGGCCTGTCGCAGATGCAGGTGTCGCGGATCCTGTCGCGGAGCCTGGCCCGCCTGCGCAGCGGGACGGCCGTGGCCGCCTGACCACGATCCGCGGCCGGTGAGACACCGCCCGCCGGAGCGGGCAGCGTCTCGCGGCGGCGACGGGCCTAGCCCTCGCGGTTTTCTACTTCCTGCTTCTTCTCGGCAGCCTTGTCCTGGGCGTCGTCGAGGTCTTCCTTGGCCTCGCCGCGGTTCTGCTCCTTCTGGCCCTGCTGCTGCAGGCCTTCGTCGCCGGTCAGGTCGCCGGCGGCTTCCTTGGCGCTGCCCTTGGCCTTGTCAACTGTGGACTCTGCGTCGTCGTCAGCCATGTGCGTCTCCTCGGTAGGGGTAGGACAACGCACATACCCGCCGCGGCCAGCTCCATTCGCCTGGTCGGGTGCGATCGGTCACGGACCGCCGTACGCGGCGGCCGCAGCCAGGGAGTCCAGCGGTGGCCGGACGACCGGTGGGCGCGCCGACCGGTCGCCGGGCGCCGCGTCCAGCGCCTCGGGGCCCGCGGCCCAGACGTCTTGGAGCAGGCGACCGTCGAGGTGCAGGCGGTCGGCGATCACCGCCAGCACCGCGTCGGCCATCGGTGCCAGGTTCTCGAGTTCCTGGTGGTCGTTGTGGCGTACGTCGAGATCGACTTGAGCGGTGGCCCGCAGGCCATGGGCGGCAACCACGTCGATCAACATCGCGGTCTCGACGGCGTACCCGGTGGCGAACGGCAGCCGGTTCAGGACGCTGCGTCTCGCGGCGATCTCTCCCGCGAGGGGCTGGCGGAAGCCGGCTAGCAGCGGGAAGAACAGTCGCAGCGCCGGGCGCGCCGTGAGCTCGGTGACGCGTCCCCCGCCGGTCGCCTGCACCCCGTCCGCCGTGGCGAGCGGACGACGGAACTGGGCCTTGGTGAAGACCAGCTCGGGACGGCGCAGCAGCGGGCCGACGAGCCCGGATGAGAAGTGCGGTCCGAAGCCGCCGGAATCGGCGTCGAGGAAGCAGACGATGTCGGTGTCGATCGCGCTGAGCGCGCGCCACATGCCGTCGCCCTTGCCGAGCACGGGGCCGAACGTCGGGAGCAGCTCCGCGGCTACGAGCACCCGTGCGCCGCAGGCTTCGGCGATCTCAGGAGTCCCGTCGGTCGAGCCGCCGTCGACGACAACGACCTCGTCGACGGTCCCCGAGCGGCGCTGCCGATCGAGGACGGCAACGATCTCCCCGATCGTTGCTGCCTCGTCCAGGGCGGGCAGGCACACAGTGACCGTCTGGGTCCGCTCCCCGAACGGAAACCGGGAGTGGTGAAAGGAGTTGGTCCGCAGCCAGCGATCGACCTGCACGCGAGCGAGCTGCCGATCGGATGGGGGATGGGTGGGGGAGCTCACAGAGACCGTGCCGGGGGGCTACCCCGCTCCTACCCCTATGCCGCGGCCCCAAGCGCCCGGATCCCGAGGCTTCGCCGAATGGGGGCGGGGGCCGACGGGTAGAGGTATCGCGTGGTCGCGCTCACCTTCGACGACGGACCCGACCCGCTCGGGACCCTGGGCGTCCTCGACGCGCTGGCCGAGGCCCGCCTGCGGGCAACGTTTTTCGTGTGCACGAAGCCTGCGAGCGACCACCCGGAACTGCTGGCGCGGGTCCTCGAGGAAGGCCACGACGTGCAGCTGCACGGCCACGACCACCTGCGCCACGCCGATGCTGGCCGTGCGGCCATCGCACGCGACACCGACACGGCCTTGGAGGTGCTTGACGGGGCCGGGGTGTCACCGACCTGGTGGCGGCCTCCGTGGGGCGCCCCGGCGCCCTGGACGGCAGAGCTCGCGGCCGAACGCGGCCTGAGATTGATCCGCTGGACCGTCGAGACCTACGACTGGCGGGGCGATGACCCGCGTGAGACGGCCCGCCGGCTGCGGCCCGCCCTCGGAGACCGCGACGTCGTGCTGATGCACGACGGGGTCGGACCCGGGGCGCTACGGTCCGACGCGGTGTCGACCGCGACCCTGGTCCGGGAGCTGGCGGCCATCCTCGACGCGGTGGATCTCCAGGCCGGCACCTGCGACCAGGTTCATGCAACGGTGCACGGATGACCGCGCCCTCGAACCTGGACTCGCCGGCCCCCACCGGAACGAGGCTGTCGGATGTCGTCGCCCAGATCGCCGATCAGGCCGACGACCTCGATGCGCGGCCACGGTTCCCGGCTGCCGCGTTCACCGACCTCATCGACTCCGGAGCGACCACGTTCGGGCTCGACCCTGGCGAGCCCGTAGGGCCGACAGGCTTCCGCGCACAGTGCGCGCTCGTCCGTGAGGTCTCGGCCGCCGACTCCTCTGTCGGCCGGATCCTCGACGGGCACCTCAACGCGGTCGAGCGGATCCTGCTCCACGCTGACCCCGCGACTGCCGCGACGTGGTGGGAGCGTGCCGGCGGCGGGGCACTCCTCGGGCTGTGGGGGGCCGACCCCGTTGACGGGGAGGGGCCCGCGGCGCGCCTGTTCGGACGGGGCGAGGAGCTGACGCTCGACGGGGTCAAGGTGTTCTGCTCGGGTGCCGGGGGTCTCGACGCAGCCCTGGTGCTGTGTCGTCGCGACGGCGAGCAGGGCCCGCCGCGGCTGGTGCTCGTGGGCGCTCGCGATGACGTCCGCGTTGACCCGGCGTGGTTCAAGGGCTCGGGCATGCGCGCCTCCGAAAGCCACCGCGTCACCTTTGTGCACGCGCCCGTGCTCGCCGAGCTCGGTGGGCCGGGCGTTCTGGGCGAGGCGCCGTGGCTGCATCGAGACGCGATCCGCACCGCGCATACCTGGGCCGGCAGCCTCGACGCGCTGGCGGCCGCCGCCCTGGCGTCCCTCGCGCAGCGCCCGCCAGATCCCCGGGCCGACCTCGCCGCCGGGGCGATCGGGGCTGCCTGCGACACCGCCGACCTCTGGCTCGCGCAGGCGCTACGCGCGGTCGATGACCATGACCCTGCGGCGATCGCCCGCGCCTCGATCCACGGCCGCTGGACGATCGCCGCGGCGGCCCGCACAGTGATCGCCGAGACCGAGGCGGCGGCGGGTTCGCGACCGTTCGCCACGACGCGAGCGCTCGACCGTCCCCGCCGCGATCTCCAGTTGTTTTTGTCTCAGCACCGCCTCGAGCCGCTGCTCAGCCGTGCCGGAGCTGTCGAGCTCGCGGGCCTGCGGGCCGACGCGGACCTTCCGCAATGACGCGCTCCGCGCCCGCGCCGGCCGGCTCCCGCGCACGGTTCGAGGGTCTGTACAGGGCCGACCCCGACCCCTGGGCCACCGCCACCAGCCCCTACGAGCGTGAGAAGTTCGCCCGCACGCTCCAGGCGGCGGGTTCGGGACCGCTAGGCGACGTGCTGGAGCTCGGGTGCGGCGTGGGGACCTTCACGGAGCTGCTTGTCCCTCGCGCCCGCCGGGTGATCGCCGTGGACTTCTCGATCACCGCGGTCGGGCATGCCCGACGTCGCCTCGCCGAGCACGTCCTTGTCGAGGTGGCCACGGCCCAGCTTCCCGAGGAGCAGCCGGCAGGCCCGTTCGAAGCGATCTTCGCCTGCGAGCTCCTGTACTACTGGGATCCGCCCGTCGTCGCCGACGCGGCCCGTCGCATGGTCGAGGCCCTGCGGCCGGGAGGCCAGCTCATCTGTGCCACATGGCGGGGCACCGCGGACGACCTGCGCATGGACGCGGCCGCCGCCCACGGCATCGTCGCGGCCCAGGCCGGGCTGCGGCGGACCGGCACCGACCTCCAACCCGGCTACCAGCTCGACCACTTCCTGCGGCCGTGAGCGGCGCGCTGGCGATCGTGGGAGGTGGCCCGGCCGGGCTCGCGGCGGCCCGGGCCTGGCGCGACGGGGGCGGTAGCGGGCCGGTCGTCATGTTCACCGACGATGGGGCGCCCTACGAGCGCCCGCCGCTGAGCAAGGAGTACCTCCGAGGTGAGCGACGGCGCGGCGACCTGGTCATCGAACCGGCCGGGTGGTACGCGGACAACGAGATCGAGCTTCGCGACGAACACGTCGATCGGCTCGACGTCGATGCCCGGACCCTGACCACAGCCGCCGGGCAGACGTCGTTCGGGTGGTGCCTGCTGGCTACTGGCTCGCGGCCGAAGGTGCCGGACGTCCCAGGGGCGCACCTTGCCGGCGTGCATGTCCTGCGCAGCGCCCTGGACGCCGACGTCCTGCGCGGCGCGATCGCGTTGGGGGCTCATGCGGTCGTTGTGGGGTCCGGGTTCATCGGCTGTGAGGCGGCGGTCAGCATGGCGGCCGGCGGTGCCCGGGTGACCGTGGTCAGCGCCGACTCGGGGCCCCAAGCCGAGCGGTTGGGCTCCGAGGTCGCCGACCGGCTCGACGGCTGGCTTGGGCAGGAGGGAATCATCCGGCGCTACGACACGTCGCTGCGGAGCATCGAGCGATCGGGCTCCCGGCTCGCCGTGGAGGCCGGCGAGGGCCCGTCGTTGCCGGCGGACGTGGTGTTGCTGGCGGTCGGAGCGGAGCCTCGCACCGACCTCGCCGTCGAGGCGGGGCTTGAGACCGAGGACGGGGGAGGGGTTCTCGCCGACGAGCGGCTCGAGACGTCGGCCCCCGGCGTGTACGTCGCGGGCGATATCGCGTACGCGCACAACGCGGCGGCGGGTCGCCGGGTCGCGGTCCAACACTGGGGCGATGCCCTGACCCAGGGCGAGATCGCCGCGAAGGCCATGCTCGGCGGCGAGTGTTCCTGGAGCGCCGCGCCGGGATTCTGGGCGTCCGTTGGCTCAAGGAAGGTGAAGTACGTGGGCTGGGGGGACGGCCACGACGAGATCCGGCCAGACTTCGGCGACGATGGCAGCTTCAGCGTCCGCTATGGCGCGGACGGGCGGACCGTGGGCGTCCTGACGCACGGCCGCGACGATCTCTACGAGCAGGCCGCCGAGATGGTGCGTGCCGGCGTGCCGCTGTGATCGCGCCGCCCGACCCGCGGCTCCGAGCCTGCGTCTGCATCCCCGCCCACCAGGAACAGCAGTTGATCGGCGCGTGCATCGAGGCGCTCGGAGCGACCGCCGGCCTCGGCCGCGACGAGTGGGAGGTGTTGATCGCCGATGACCGGTGCACCGACGACACGCCCCTCCGCGCCCGGCGGGCGGCCCGACGTCACGCCATCACGCTCCACGTCCTGCGTGGGGGACCCGGAGTCGGGGCCGCGCGGCGCCTGGCCATGAACATCGCGTGCGAGCGCCTGCACGCCGTGGGTCGCCCTCGGGGGCTCATCGCCTGCACCGACGCCGACACCGAGGTGACCCCGGAGTGGCTCAGTCGCCAGCTCGATGCGATCGGCGCCGGGGCCGGCGCGGTCGCCGGGTGCATCGACGTCCACCCGCGCGATCACGCCGCGCTGGATCCGGCCACCCTGCAGGTCCGGGTGCTCCGCAAGGAGCGGGCGATGCGGCGTCTGCACGCCGGCGGATGGCCCGCCGAGCACGGGTTCTTCGGCGGCGCGTCGCTCGGCGTGACGCCCGAGGCCTACCTGGCCGCCGGCCGGCTCCCTCCGCTGCGAGCTTTGGAGGACGTGGCGTTCGAGACCGCCCTGATGGAGGCCGGGATCCGTATCGATCGCACCCGCGCCGTTCGCGTGGTCACGTCGGGCCGGGTGCAGGGCCGCGCGACCAAGGGACTGGCGGCCCAGCTCGCAGAGGACGAGGGCCTCGCCCCGGCGGAGCCGGTCTTCGGACGCTGACTGCGCTTGTCGGTGGCCGCAAGGCCCGACCGATGCCATCATCGGTCCGTGGTTTCGAGAACACGATCGTGGCGGTCCGTGGTCGGCGGCTGCGCTGCGTCGGTCGTGCTGGCCCTCATCGTCGTGGCCGCTCCGGCCCAGGCTCGTGTCCCCGCGAACTTCTTCGGCACGGTTGTCGATGGCCCGGCGCTGACCGACCCGCGTGTGGATGTCGCATCCGAGCTCGCGCTCATCCGCTCGTCCGGGCTGCGCAGCATCCGCACGAGCTTCAACTGGTCGATGATGCAGCCCTACCGGCGGTGGAGCGAGGTGCCCCCGTCGCACCGCGCCGCCTACGTTCGCGACGGGTCCGTGCCGTTGCTGGCCGCGCAGACCGACCTGATCGTCGGCGCGGCCGCGCAGCGCGGGTTGACCGTGCTGCCCGTCGTCCTCACAACCCCCTCGTGGGCCGCCCGCCGACCCGCCTTCGAATCGCCACCGCGCAACCGCGGCGACTACGGGCGGTTTCTCGCGCAGCTCGTGCGCCGCTACGGCTCCGACGGCCGCTTCTGGCGCGAGCACCCCGAGCTCCCGCGGCGGCCGATCCGCCACTGGCAGCTGTGGAACGAGCCGCACTTCCGCAGCTTCTTCAACGTCCACCCGTTCGCTCGTGACTACGCCCGGCTGCTGCGAACCGGCGCGGCCGCCGTGCACCGTACCGACCCTCGCGCCAAGGTCGTGCTCGCCGGCCTGGCCGACCGCAGCTGGGACCACCTGGATGCGATCTACCGCCAGCCACGGACCCGGCAGGCGTTCGACATCGTCGCCGTGCACCCGTTCACCGACAAGCCGTCCAACGTCGAGCGCGGGCTGCGGCGCGTCCGGCGGGTCATGCGGCGACACGGCGACAGCCGCAAGCCGTTGTGGGTCACCGAGCTGTCGTGGACGTCGGGCAAGGGCCAGATCAACCCGGGTGCGATGCGTGGATGGGAGCAGACCGAGGAGGGCCAGGCCCGCCGGCTGACACAGGCCTACACGCGGCTGGGCCGCGCCTCGGTGCGCGCACGCCTGCGGCTGCAGCGGGTCTACTGGTACACGTGGATGTCACCCGACGGGCGACCGACGGCCACGTTCGACTGGGCGGGGCTGCGGACCGTCGACGACGCCGGGACGCGGAGCAAGCCGGCCCACGAGGCGTTGCGGTCGATGATCACCACGCTGCGGCGCTGACCGGGCGTCAGCGCTCAGCCGCGGAACCGCTCGCGCAGGCGCAACGCGGCCGCCGCGGCGCGCGAGCGGGGCCTGCCGTGGGAGAACCGCGCCGACGGCAGCATCGCGTCGACGCCCCCGAAGTCGTACTTGTAGGGCTCCGAGCCCCGGGTGAAGTCGAAGTGGGTCCGGCCGTGCTCGATGCTCGAGCGGATCCCCTGGAGCACGGCGATCTTGCCGATCCCGACCTTGGAGTGGGCGGGATCGAACCCCCCTAGCCACACGTAGTAGGAGCGGTCGTCCATGAAGTCGATGTAGGAGCCCGTGAGCTTGCCGTCGAGGTGGAACTCGCGCATCTCGGCCAAGCTCCGGGGGACGAACTCGGTCAGCAGCCGGGCGTTGAAGTCCCGGAAGCTGTCGAGGGTCTGCAGTCCGTACAGCTCGCGCTCGCGGTCATCCCACTGGGCGGCGCGGAGGTCGTGCCAGCGGGCCACGGCGGCGGCGAACTCGCCCGGCTCGGTGACAAGGCGCATCGACACCTGCCCCTCGTCGAGGCGCTTGAGGTGGCGGCGGTAGTTCGAGCGGCTGTTGCGAGACTGCCCGGCGAGGTACTCGTCGAAGTCGCCGGGCAGGGGCAGGACCGGGCAGGGCTCGGGCTCCAGCGTCGTCACCCGCATGCCGGCGGGCCCGAGCCGGTGGGCGAAGCTGGGCGTGGTCGCCTCGCGCTCCGCGTCCAGCGACAGCAAGTCCCAGTCCCTGCGGCGCTCGCCGAGCTTGCGGGCGAACGCCGACAGCGCGCGCTCGCGGAACTCGGGTTCTGCCAGGACGTCCCAGAAATCGGCGGGCTCGGTCCCCAGTCCCCGCAGCATCCGCACCGGGCCCTTGGTGCCCAGCGTGAGCGGGGCGAGCGCGACAACTCCTCCGGCGTCACGTGCGAGCAGGGTCCAGGGCTCCACGTCGGCCCCGTAGACCGCCATCCAGGCGGTCGCCCACCACGGCGAGGAAAAGGGGGTGCGGCGGGGGTCGGCCGCGTGCAGCCGCTCCCAGTCGGCCAGCAGCGGCTCGATCGGGCCCCGGTGAAGTTCGACGTCCACCGCGCCAATCTAGAGCGCCATGCGGTCGCCGATGGGGTCGCTGCGCAACAATCCATCGTGTGTCCAGCGCGGCTGCGATCGCCACCATGACCCTCCCGGTCGCCCAGGCCGACGGTTTTGGCCTCGGGTTTCCCATCGCCTTCGCCGCGGGAGCCCTGTCGTTCTTTTCGCCCTGCGTGCTCCCGCTGGTTCCCGGGTACCTGTCGGCGGTGACCGGGGTGCAGGTCGCCGGCCTCGATCGCGTGGGCTGGCGCCAGGTACTGGTCCCGAGCCTGCTGTTCGTCGCGACCTTCTCGGTGATCTTCGTCGCGCTCGGGGTCGGCGCCTTCGGGGTCGGTTCGGCCTTTCGCCAGAACCGCGACGCGTTCAACGTCGTGGCGGGCGCCATCATCATTGCCATGGGCCTGCTGCTCGTCGCGTCGATGTTCGTCAGCGCCCTGAACCGCGAGGCTCACGTCGACGCGCTCATGCAACGAGCCGGGCGGGGCGGGCCCGTGGTCGTCGGCGCGGCATTCGCCATCGCGTGGACCCCCTGTGTCGGCCCGACGCTCGCCACCATTCTCAGCCTCGCCTCCACTAGCGACAGCGTTGCCCGGGGGGCCGTGCTGCTCACCGTCTACTCGGCCGGACTGGCCGTCCCGTTCCTGGCCACGGCCCTCGCCTTCTCGCGAATGACCAACGCGTTCGCCTGGGTGCGCCGCCACTACAGCGTCCTGATGGGAGCCGGCGGCGTCGTTCTGGTGGTCATGGGCGTGCTCGTGCTCACCGGCGAGCTGTTCCAGCTCAACATCGAGGCCCAGCGGATGCTCGACCGCCTCGGGATCGACGTGTTCTCCGAGCTGTAGGCCGGACCCGGCTCAGTGAAACAGCCCGACGGCGAACGCGGCAGCGAACACCACGAGGCAGACGGCGAAGAAGGCGAGCGCCCGGACCACCGGCCGCCGGCCGGCCGGTTCGTGTCCGCGGTGGTCAGGCGACGCCATCGGACTTGTGACCTCCCCCGGGGGCCCGAGGTTCAGGCCGAGGCAGGCGGCTCGGCGCCCGGCCAGGCCACTAGGCTCGAAGGCATGGGCAGCGGCGAACCGAAGATCGGACTCGTGCTGGGCGCGGGCGGCGTCATGGGCGGAGCATGGCTGACCGGCGGCCTGCACGCCATCGCCCGTGAGACCGGATGGGACCCGGCGAGCGCCCACACGATCGTCGGAACCTCTGCGGGGTCGATGATGGGCGGCCTGCTCGCCGCCGGGGTGCCGCCATGGCTGATGGTCGCCCACTCGGCCGGGCGCCGCATGAAGTACCTGCTCGACGCGCGCGGCGAGCCCGTCGAGGAGGCCGACCGCTCGGGGGGTGCGGTCTTCCGGGTCGATTGGGGCGCCCTGCCCCGCTGGCCGGCGTCGTGGCGACTGCTGACCGACATCGCGCGCAACCCGCGCCGGTACGCCTCGACGCAAGTGGGAGCCGCGCTTTCCCCCCGAGGCGTGATCTCCACCGAGCCGCTGCGCGAGGTCATCCGCCGTGCCGTCCCGGCCGGGTGGGCAGAGCATCCGGACCTGCGGATCGTGGCCTGCGAGGAACGCACCGGCCGGCGGGTCGCCTTCGGCACTCCCGAGGCGCCCGAGGCCGACCTGGCGGATGCCTGTGCGGCTTCGTGCGCCATCCCCGGCTTCTACCGCCCGGTGCAGATCGGGGGCGTCAACTACGTCGACGGGGGCGTGCGATCGCCGTCGAACCTCGAGTTGCTGGCCGACGGCACGTACGACCTCGTCATCTGCCTGAACCCCACCTCGAGCCGTCTGCGCACCGGGCCCGCGCTCCCCCGC
This sequence comes from Solirubrobacterales bacterium, assembly GCA_050999155.1. GTDB lineage: Bacteria > Actinomycetota > Thermoleophilia > Solirubrobacterales > 70-9 > JBPCPM01. The sequence continues at coordinate 22,592 of JBPCPM010000103.1, read as the reverse complement.
GCCATGCGCGATGCGGCGGGACGGCGGCTCGGCGTCGAAGCCCGCCGTGTACGGGCCACGGGGACCAGGGTGGTGCTCATCCAGCCCGAGGCCGATGATCTCGCCGCCATGGGCTCGAACCTCATGCGACGCCGCGGCCGCCACCAAGTCGTCGACACCGCCATCAGTACCGTCGGCGAGCAGCTGCGCCGCGCCTCGAACGCCGCGTTGCTCGACGGCCTGCCGCCGGGCGAACCCCATCGGCTCGAGCAGCCCACCGGGCACCCGTCGTCGTGGCCCGACGTCGGCCCCGGGCGCATCGTGGCGTGAGCGCCGCGCCGGTCAACCTCGAGGAGTACGAGGCGCTCGCCCGCGAGAACCTCGAGGCCAGCGCCTACGACTACTACCGCTCCGGCGCCGGAGCCGGAGCGACGCTCGGCCGCAACCGCCAGGCGTTCGCCGAGGCCCGGCTGTGGCCACGGGTCCTCGTCGACGTCAGCGAGCGCGACCTCGGCGTCGAGGTCCTCGGCCGCCGGATGAGCTCCCCGGTCGTGGTTGCGCCGACCGCATTCCACCGGCTCGCCCACGCCGACGGCGAACGCGAGACGGCACGCGGCGCCCGGGCAGCCGACGTCACCTTCTGCCTGTCGACGCTCTCGAACACCGCGATGGAGGACGTGGCCGCGGTCGCCGGAGACCGCTGGTTTCAGCTCTACGTCTTCCGCGACCGGGCCGTGACCACCGACCTGGTGCGCCGGGCCGAGCAGGCCGGCTTCGGGGCGATCCTCGTCACGGTCGACGCTCCGCTCCTGGGCCGTCGCGAGGCCGACGTGCGCAACCGGTTCTCCCTGCCCGACGGCCTGCGGATCGCGTGCGTTTCAGAGGGGGACGTCAGCGCCCCCGTCGAGGGTGGTTCGGGCCTGGCCAGCTACTTCACCTCCATGCTCGACGCGTCGCTGCGCTGGGAGGACCTCGAGTGGCTGGTCGGCCAGACCGACCTGCCCGTTGCGGTCAAGGGCGTGCACCGGGCCGACGACGCCCGGCGGGCCGCCGAGGCGGGCGCCGCGGGCGTCATCGTGTCCAACCACGGCGCGCGGCAGCTCGACACGGTCCCGGCCACGCTCGACATGCTCGGCCCGATCGCCGACGCGGTGGGCGACGAGCTCGACGTGCTGATGGACGGCGGGATCCGGCGCGGCACGGATGTCGTAACGGCGCTGGCGACCGGAGCGCGGGCCGTGCTCGTGGGCCGTCCGGTGCTGTGGGCGCTCGCCGCCGGCGGCGCCGAGGCGGTGACCCGGATGCTCGGCCTGTTGCAGGCGGAGGTCGACGAGGCGATGGCGCTGTGCGGCTGCCCGTCGGTCACGGCGGTCGACCGCTCCCTGCTGCACCCCTGAGCGGGTCAGGCAGCCGGCAGCAGCCGCGCCGAGCGCAGCCGCCGCAGGTGCAGGGCCAGCCGCCGGCGTTCAGCGGTATCGAGTCGCTCGAAGACCGCACGGCCGGCGGCCAGGTCGAGCGTGGCGGGATCCCAGTGCTGCCTCGCCGACAGCTCCAAGAACTAGCTGTAGGAGGCGAGGCGGACCGTCAGCCGCCGACGTCGCTCATGTCGTCGACGGCGTCGTCCTTGGAGTCGATCTCCTCGAGACGGTCGTCGACCTTGTCCTTCTGCTCCTCGGCGATCTCGTCGATCCGCTCGGACGTCGTCTTGCCCTCCTCGTGCGCGGCGGGTTGCTCGTCGTTCGAGGAGTCGTTCTCGGACTTCTCGGAGCTCTCGTCGGTCTCGGTGTCGTCGCTCATCGGCCTCTCCTGGGGTGGACCCCTGCGACATCCCCGGACCGGGGGGTCCGGCAAACGTGTGCCGGGCGTGTCAGCGGCGCAGGGTCAGCCGGTCGATGCGCCGCCGGTTGCGATTGCCGACCGCATCGGTCGCGTCGAGGTGCAGCTCCAGCCGGACGCGGCCGCGCCGGGAGAGCTCGCGCCGGACCCGGACCCGGCCGAGGCGTGTCAGGCGCAGGCTGAGCCGGCGTGTACGTCGGCGGTCCCAGGTCGCGTGGGCGGTGCGGCCGACCGTCAGCAGTCGCGAGCCGACGCGGAGTTTGATCCGCACCCGGGCCTTGGCCGCCTCGCTGACGCGGATGGGAAGCCGGATCCGGCGGCCGGCGGCCAGGGTCCGTGCACGCGAGATGGTCAGGCGTGCCCGCGCTGTCGGCCCACGGGTGTCGAGCGAGGCTCGGGCGTCCAGCCGCCCGCTCGCCGTCCGTCCTCGCAGGCCGGTCACGGCGTCGGCGCCCCCGGTCAGCCGCTCGACGATTCGCTCCGGCCCGTCGCCCGGGATGTGGTCCGCGATCAGTGCCGCGACGCCGGCCGCGTGCGGGGCGGCGAACGACGTGCCGTCGCGGTAGCCGTAGTCGGATCCCGAGAAGCCGCCGTTGGCCTGGCATTCGACGGCGATCTCGTCGAGGTGCACGCCGTCGGCGCCCTCGGGGGTCCCGTCCGCGCGAACGGCGTAGCGCACGCGGACGCCGGTGCGTCCGTCGAAGTTGGTCGTCTCCGTTGCCAGATCGGTGGGCAGCGACACGAACTGCGCGACCGCGAGATCGTCGCGGCTCGTCACGTTCGTGTACTCGGCCAGCTGCTGCCAGCCGACCCCGTCGGCCGAGGCCTCGATCATGAACGTATCGTCGGGATCGATGTCGATGTCGGCGCGGGTGCGCAGCACACATCCCTCACCGCCTCGGAGGTCGAGACCGTCGCGCAGGGTCGCGGTCGACGTGGTGTTCACGGCGTAGGGGCCGCCGGGGCTGTCGCTGAGAGCCAGGGCGCCCTGCGACCGTGCCTCCGGGGATGCCGCGAACGTGCCCTCGAACTGCCAGCGGGCCCCGCCGTCCTCGATGTCGTCGGCGAACGCGGTGGCGGTGTGGGGGGAGGGGCCGAGGATCGACTCGCCCGGGGCGGCGAGGTCGACCGTGCGGTCGCCGTAGCTCGAGAACGCCGAGAGCCGGTCGCGCTGGTCGCTGGCGGCGACGCAGACGATGTTGGGCTCGGTCAGGGCGCAAGGATAGGTCGGCTGGGCGTCGACGTTGAGGCGCTCGTTGCCGGCGGGCACGAAGAACAGGGTGTCGGGGTACCGGCGGACCACCGCCTCGACGGCGCGCGAGCGCCCCTCGCCGCCGAAGCTGGCGTTGACGATCCGCGCCCCGTTTGCCGCCGCGTAGGTGAACCCCTCCACGACCTCGACGGTGGTCAGGCTCCCGAAGCGGTCTGTGACGCGCACGGGCATCAGGCGCACGCGCTGGGCGACGCCGCTGACGCCGATCGCGTTGTCGCCCACGGCGCCGATCGTTCCCGCGATGTGGGTCCCGTGGCCGACCGGATCCGAGGGGTCGGGGTCCTTGTCCCACACGTCGTAGCCCCGGACGTCGTCCACGTAGCCGTTTCGGTCGTCGTCGACCCCGTTGCCCGCCACCTCGCCGGTGTTCGACCAGATCGACGGGGCCAGGTCCGGGTGGCGCCAGGCGACGCCGCTGTCGACGACGGCCACGATCACGCGGCCGCTGCCGCGGGTCAGCGACCACGCCGCGGAGGCTCGGATGTCCGCTCCAGGAGATCCGAGCACCCCGAGGATCGGCTGGCCCGTGTTGCGCAGGGCCCACTGCTCGCCCAGACGGGGATCGTTGGGCACGCCGGACAGGCGCCAGCGGCGGTTGGGCTCGGCCCACGCCACGCCGGTGCGTCCCGAGAGGGCCCGGGCGACCCGCGTGGCCGGGACGCCCCCACGGAGCTCGAGAACCTCGGCGCGGCCCGGCACTCCGGGCAGCGGGCGCCGGGCGACTGCGCCGGCCGCCGCCCGGGCGCGGCTGCGCGCGGCTGCGGCGCTGCCGGACCGGTAGCTGACGATGACCTGCTCGGGGGCTGAGCCTTCCGCGGTCGGTGTCGTGCGGGTCGGATCCAGGCGCTCGCGGGCCCCGGCGGGGGATGGGCCGAGCAGCAGGCCGAGGACGACCAGGATTCCAATCCGCGATGTGCGCACCGGCGAGCTCACTGTTCCAAGGGTGCCAGGAATCAGCTTCCGTACCAGCCGACTGTCGCCACCCGGCCGTCGCCGAAGGTCAGCACCAGCGTCCGCAGCAGCTCGCCGCCCCCGTCGAGCCGGTAGCGGGTAACGATGGTGAAGGTCGGATGGCCGGGGCTCACGGTCGCCCGGAGCTGGCTTGCGGAGAGTGCCGGGTCGGCGGCCAGCGTGTCGGCCAGGTGGGCGTGGGCCGGTGCGCCTCGGCCCGCCCAGGGGGTCCCGAGGTCGATCTCCACCCGGGCGTCGGCGGCGAGCAGCGCGACCATGGCCGACGGGTCGGGGCCGTGCAGGGCGCGCAGGAACTCGTCGGCCAGTTGTTGGTGGGCATTGGCACGGCGTTCGGCGTCGCGGCTCCATCGACGAGCCGCGATGCGTCGCGCCACCGCTCGGGGCTGTCGGGCGGCGCGCCGGGCCCGAGCGGCCACCGAGGAGCCGGGCCGTGTCGCGGGCCGCGTCGGGCCGCCAGCGCTTGCCGGGTAGCCGAGCTCGGAGAGCAGCGGCCCGGCGACGGCCTCGATCTCGGCCAGGTCGTCGGGCGCCATGCTCCGCCATTTTTCCGCGGCGATGGCCCCCGACGACGCGAGGGTGTTCGTCGCGACCCCGGCCTCGGCGAGTCCTTGGTGCACCCGTTCGAGCGAGCAGTCGAGCCCGAGTCCCCGGTAGATCTGCTCGGCGCCGGCGGCGGGATCGGCCAGCAGCTGTTCGTAGCGCAGTTCGGTCACCGGGACCCCGGCCGCCGCCGCCGCTCGTGCCGGCTGCACCGTGTCGACCCATTCCCCTGCGGCGTCGGCGAGCGAGTCGGGTCCCCACGCCTGGTCGCGCAACGAGGCGGCCACGTCGCGGCCGTCGCGCACGATGTGCAGCAGCCGCGCGGCCGGGTAGATCTCGTGGATCAGCGGCAGGTGGCGGGCGTGCCACGGCGTGCGCTCCACCAGCAGCCGGGCCCCGGGGGCGGCGTCGAGGCGGGGCCGCAGGATCCGGTCGCACATCGCCCGGAGGCCCTCGATGAGCTCGGCGCGCTCGGCGTAGGCGAATCCCGTGCGCGCCAGGCCGGGCGAGCCGTGCTGGACCCGCTCGGCGACGGCGGCGACGCCGTGGGAGAACAGGTACGTCTCGGCCGGCACGACGGCCACGTGGGGATGGGCCTCGAGGATCCGCTGCAGCCAGGTGGTTCCGCTGCGCCGCGCGCCCACGACGAACCCCAGCCACTCACCCGTTCGATCGCCTCCGCTCACGGGTCGAAGTATCCCTTCCGGCACGGCCGACGAGGTTCCGTGCACCGGCAAAAAGGGATTGGGCGATGCGGGGAGAAATCCACCGCTGCCATGACGAGAGCCGCCACCCAGCCAGAGACGACGACCGACGAGCCCACTGGCGCAGCGCGCCCCGGGTACTCGACGCTGTCGGCGTACATCACCGAACGGTTCGACGGCTTCTCGCGATCCCAAAAGGATGTGGCCCGCTACATCGTCGATCACCTCGACGAGGCCGCCTTCCAGACGGCCGAGGAGCTCGCCCGCCGGGCCGACACCTCGTCGTCGACGGTCGTGCGCTTCTCCCAGGCCCTGGGCTTCGAGGGCTACCCGGAACTTCAGCAGGCAGCCATCGAGGAGTACCGCCGCGGCGTCGGGGAGGGACAGCGTCCGCTGTTCTCGCTCGACCCCACCGAGGTCGAGGCCTCGCTCGCCGCCGACTACGCCGACCTCGAGGAGACTGCCCGCAAGCTCGACGGCGACGCCGTCCACGAGGCGGTGGAGGCTCTGGCCTCCGCCCAGCGGATCGTCGTCGTCGGCGTCGACCAGATGGCCTTCTTCGCCAGCTACCTGCGCCACCTCCTCGCCCTGCTGGACCTGCGCGCGGAGATCATCGCCAGCGCCAGCCAGGAAGCGCTTTCCAAGCTCGGACGCGTCAGCGAGGGAACGGTTGTCGTCGGCCTCGCCGCCGGCCGCGCCCACGGGCTCGTGCTGCGTGCAGTCAAGCTCGCCTCACGACGTGGCGCGCGGACGATCACCGTCTGCGATTCGACGCTGTCCGAAGCGGCCAAGGTGGCCGACATCAGCCTCTACTACTCGTCGAACGGGCCGTCGTTCACCCGTTCGCACGCTGCTCTGCTCTCCCTCGTGCAGGCGCTCGCCTACGGCGTGTACGCCCACGAGGAGGGTGCGAAGGACCGCATCCGCGCCTTCAGCCTCAAGTAGCGCGGGCGACGGACCGGCCTCCGCCGGCCGTGGCCCCGGCAGGGGACCAGCAGCCGGCGGGACCGGCCGGGTTCAGCGGTAGCGGCGGCCGGCCGGGAAGCTGGCCAGCAGCACGAGGATCGCCGCGATGATCGCGACGATTGAGGGCAGCCCGATCGCGATGCAGATGAAGTACGCCAGGGCGGCGAGCAGGATGCCTACGAGGATGGAGATCACGGCAGCTCCTTGTGGGGATTGACACGCGCTAGCTTCCCCGCGCGCTCGGCGGGAAACCTCCACACGCGCCCGACCGGCATCTCCGGGCCGCCCGTATAGTTCTGCGTGATGGCAGAACGCGCGACATTCCGAGTCAAGACGGGCCTCGCCGAGATGCTCAAGGGCGGGGTGATCATGGACGTGACCAACGCCGAGCAGGCGCGGATCGCCGAGGAGGCGGGTGCGTCGGCCGTGATGGCCCTCGAGCGGGTCCCTGCCGACATCCGCGCCGAGGGCGGCGTCGCCCGCATGGCCAACCTGCGGATCATCTCCGAGATCCAGGAGGTCGTGTCCATCCCCGTGATGGCCAAGGCGCGGATCGGCCACTTCGCCGAGGCCGAGGTTCTGCAGTCCCTCGAGGTCGACTACATCGACGAGTCCGAGGTCCTGACCCCGGCCGACGAGGTCAACCACATCGACAAGCTCGCCTTCGAGGTCCCGTTTGTCTGCGGCGCGACGTCGCTGGGCGAGGCGCTGCGGCGGATCGCCGAGGGCGCAGCGATGATCCGCTCCAAGGGCGAGGCCGGCAGCGGCAACATCGTCGAGGCGGTCCGCCACCTGCGCGAGATCACCACGGGCATCAAGCAGCTCGCCGCGGCCGGTCCCGAGGAGCTCGGAGCCCTGGCCAAGAACCACCAGGCGCCGCTGGAGCTCGTTCGCGATGTCGCCGAGCGCGGCTGGTTGCCCGTGCCGCTGTTCTGCGCCGGAGGGATCGCCACCCCGCCCGACGCCATGCTCGCCATGCGCTTGGGCGCGGAGGCCGTGTTCGTCGGCTCGGGCATCTTCAAGAGCACCGACCCCGAGGCGCGGGCCCGCGCGGTGGTCGAAGCCGCCACCCACTTCACCGACGCCGCGCGCGTCGCCCAGGCGACGATGGAGCTCGGCGAGGCCATGCCGGGGCTGGAGATCGGGGAGATCGGCAAGGACGCGCTGCTGCAGCAGCGCGGGTGGTGAGCGAGCGCCCCCGTCGCATCGGCGTCCTCGCCCTCCAGGGCGGGTTCGCACCGCATCTCGCCGCACTGGCCCGGCTCGGGGCCGATGGGCTCGCCGTCCGCATCCCGGGCGACCTCGACGGCGTCGGGGCCCTGATCGTTCCAGGCGGCGAGTCGACCGTGCTGATGAAGGGCATGGCCCGGGAGGGTCTGGACGGGGCCATCACCGAGCGGGTCGCGGCGGGGATGCCCTACTTCGGGACGTGCGCGGGCATGATCGTGGCCGACCGAGACCGCCTTGGCCTGTTGGACGTCCGGTGCGAACGCAACGCGTCGGGTCGCCAGCGCCACAGCTTCGAGGCCGACGTCCATGTCCACGGAATCGGGACCGAGCCGCTGCGCGCCGTGTTCATCCGAGCGCCGGCCGTGGCCGAGCACGGACCGGACGTCGAGGTGCTCGCCCGGCACGACGACGAGCCGGTGGTGGTCCGCCAGGGCAGCGTGCTGGCCTGCAGCTTCCACCCCGAGCTCTCAGGCGACGACCGCCTGCACGCGATGTTCATGGCACTGGTACCTGACGCCGCGCAGGGTTTGGCCCCCCAGGGCGGGAAGGAACCCTCAAGCAGCGGGGCGTGGACGCCCGGCCCCGCCGATCCCCCGACCGAAGGACCTCGATGACCGACCCGCGCACAGCCAACCTCGCCCGGATCCTCGTCGAGCACTCCACGCAGGTCGCAGAGGGCGAGGTCGTCGGCATCGGCGGTCCGGCCGTTGCCGAGCCGCTGCTTCTGGCTGTCTACGAGCAGGTCCTGGCCGCCGGCGCCCACCCGATCCTCAACGCCACCCTCGACGGCCAGGAGGCCTCCTTCTTCGGGGCGGCGACCGACGCCCAGCTCGACTGGGTCGACCCCACCGCGAAGTGGACGATGGACAACGCCGACTGCGTGATCCGGATCCTGGCGGAGACCAACACCCGGTCGCTGAGCCGCATCGATCCCTCCCGCCAGATCCGGAGGGCCAAGGCCATGGCGGAGGTCCGTCAGCGGATGCTCGAACGGGCGGCCGAGGGCGACCTGCGCTGGGCGCTGACGATCTTCCCCACCCACGCCTACGCGTCGGAGGCCGCGATGAGCCTGGCCGACTACGAGGACTTCTACTACGCCGCCTGCCTGGCCGACCGGGACGATCCCGTCTCGGCGTGGAAGGAGACTTCCAAGGAGACGATCCGACTGCGTGACTGGATCGAAGGCCGCGAGGAGGTCCACATCAAGGGGCCGGGCACCGACCTGACGCTGTCAATCGCCGACCGGCACTTCATCGCCGCCACGGGCACCCACAACATGCCCGATGGCGAGTTCTTCACCGGGCCGGTCGAGGACTCGGCCGAGGGCGAGGTGACCTTTCATCTGCCGACGTCCTACACCGGTCGGGAAGTGGCAGGGGTGCGGCTGAAGTTCTCCGGCGGCAAGGTCGTCGACGCCAGCGCCGAGCGCAACGAGGAGTTCCTCATCTCCACGCTTGACACCGACCCGGGTGCCCGCTTCCTCGGGGAGCTCGGCATCGGGACCAACTTCGGGATCGTCGAAGGGACCAAGCAGATCCTGCTCGACGAGAAGATCGGCGGCACGATCCACCTGGCCGTCGGGACCAGCTACCCCGAGACCGGCGGCACGAACACGTCAGCGGTGCACTGGGACATGATCTGCGACCTGCGCCGCGGCGGCACCGTGGAGGTCGACGGCGAGATGCTCCAAAAGGACGGCGCGTTCGTCGTCTGAGGCCCGGCACGGCGCCATCGCGCCGAGTCCGGTTTGTTCGTCTGGTCTCGTTTAGCCCACTGTCACCTGGGAACGCGATTTGCATGAGCGAATCCAAACCAGACGTACCCAAGGCCGACGATCACCGCGACCCCGATCGTCCCGATCACAACACCGGCAGCCCCGGATCCGACAAGCCCGACCAGGACAAGGTCGACGCGAAGAACGAGGAGATGGACCAAGCCGGGGCCGGTCACTGACCACAGCGCCGATGCCCTCGACCGGCGGAGAGTCCCTCGGCGCCGCCGCGCGTGAGCTGCGCGACGAGCAGCTCGAGCGCGGCCAGACGTTCTCCCAGGCCATCCGGACCCTGCGCGATGCCGAGCGGCGTCACGCAGCGAACGTCCGCGAGGCCGAGCATCAACTCGCCGAGGCCCGCACGGCCGACGGCGACGTCGAGACCGCCCGGCGGCACCTCGAAGAGGTCCACGCCGAGGGCGTCGGGCTCGGTGACGGACGGCTCGCGCTCGAGCGGCTTCATGCCGACCTGCCGGCCGACGAGGAGATCACCGACGTCGCCCCGGCCCTGCGCCAAGGGGAGGACGGGCTCATGATCGTCACCAGCGGGCGGGTGGCGTTCCTCGGCCCGCGCCGATCGATGAACGTCGACCGGCGGGCCATCTGCGGTGCGAAGGTCCGCGGCCTGTTCGGCCGCAGGGCGCTCGTCCTGGAGACCACCCAGGGCAAGCGTACCCTCGGCGGCATCGAACGCGAGCACGCGCGCGAGCTCGCGGACCGCCTCTGCCCGTCCTGACCGACTTCCTCAGGTCGGCGCGGGCGTGGCCCCGCCGGCGGAGCCCGTCGATTCGTCGGCGCCCACCGAATCGGCCACCCGCACGGGCGCCGGCATCAACCCGGACGCGGCGAGGATCATCAAAAAGGCGGCGCTCCGCGATGCGACCTCCAGCGCGTCCTCGCCCATGGGGTCCCCGAAGACGATGATTCCCGCGAGGATGGCCGACATGTTCGCGGCCACCGACGTGATGGCGATCACCGAAACGCCCTCGCCGATCTGCAGGCTCCGTGCCGAGGCGTAAAAGGAGAAGATCCCGGCGGCGAGGGCCAGCCCTGCCCACGGGTTGATGATCCCGAGCGGCCCGAGCCCGTCCCCGCCGCTGACCACCTTGATCGCTACGTCGGAGATCCCAAATCCCAGACCCGCCGAGGCGCCGAGCAGCACCGGGTAGTAGCTCTTGATCCGGGGCACGCGATCCGTGAACAGCAGGCACAGCCCGATGGCCACGGCGCCCCCCTGGAAGAGGATCAGCGTCACCGGGGTGTAGTCGGCGGAGTCCCCGCCCGTCGTGCTGGTGACGGCGAGGGTGGTGAGGGCCACGGCAACGAGGATCACGCCGGCCCACTGCTTCTTGCCGAGGTTGAAGCCGAAGAACCGTTCGGCCAGGATGGCCAGCAGCACGAAGCCGCCGGCGATCACCGCTTGCCCGACCGAGATCGGCAGCAGGGCCAGCGCCGCCACGTGGGCAAGGAATCCCCCGACGGCGATCAGCCACCCGATCGTCCACCACTTCGACCGGAACAGGTCGGCGGCGCTGCGCACCGGGTGGGCCATGTCGACATCCGGGGCCGCCACGGCGCCGCGGTGCTTGCACAAAAACGCGAGGTTGGTGGCCACGGCCGAGAGCACCGCTGCCGCGACGCCGACTTCGAAGGCCAGCGCGAACGATGCAGATGCTACGAACACCGCTTTGGGTGCTACCCCGCCTCGCGAATTACAATGTATGGAATGGCGGGACATTCGAAATGGGCGTCGATCAAGCACAAGAAGGCGGCAACCGACGCCAAGCGGGGCAAGGAATTCACGCGGCTGGCCCGGGCGATCACCGTTGCGGCGCGCGAGGGCGGGGGCGACGTCGACGGCAACCCGTCGCTGGCCACTGCCGTGCAGAAGGCCAAGGACGCCTCGATGCCCAAGCACAACATCCAGCGGGCGATCGACCGCGGCACCGGCGAGGGCTCCGACGCCGACCAGATCGAGCGGATCACATACGAGGGCTACGCCCCGGCTGGCGTCGCCGTCCTCGTGGAGGCGCTGACCGACAACCGCAACCGCGCCGGATCAGACATCCGCCACGTGTTCACCAAGCACGGCGGAAGCCTCGGCGAGCCGGGCTCGGTCGCGTGGCAGTTCGACAAGCGGGGCGTGGTTCTCGTCGACGGGGAACGGTTCGGCGAGGAGGACCTGCTGCCTGCGGTCGACGCGGGAGCCGAAGACCTGGTGCGCGACGGCGGCGTGTGGAAGGTCGTCGCCGAGCCGACCGACCTCCAGGCCGTTCGCGCCGCGATCGAGCAGGCCGGGGTGGAGGTGCGCAGCGCCGAGGTGGCGATGGAGCCGAACACCCTGATCGAGGTCTCCGAGGACGACGCGGGCGGCGTGGTGCGGCTCCTCGAGGCGCTCGACGAGCTCGACGACGTCTCGGACATCCACGCGAACTTCGACATCCCCGCCGACGTCCTGGAGCGGGTCGCCGGCTGAGGCGTCGCGTCCTCAGGGCCGGGCGGGGCGGCGTCTGCTCGGTCGAGGTCGAGCGGCTGGCCTGACGGCCCGCAGGGGGCAGCAACGTGTGCGCGCCGAACCGGGCCCGCCGGGAGGCATCCGGGCATGGGCCCAGAATGCCGAGGGTGGTGATCGTCCTCGGAATCGACCCTGGCCTGGCCAACACCGGCTACGGCGTCGTGCGCCGCGACGGCGGGCGGATGGTCGCGCTCGACGGTGGCTGCATCACCACGGCCCCCGGCGGGCCGCTCGAACAGCGACTGTCCGCCATCCACGAGCAGGTGGCCGAGCTGATCGACACCCACCAGCCGGTCGCCGTGGCCGTCGAGGACCTGTTCTACGGGCGCAACGTCAACTCGGCCTTTGCCGTGGGCCAGGCCCGCGGCGTGGTGATGCTCGCCGCGGCCCAGCGCGACCGCCCCTGCGCGGGCTATACGCCCCAGGCGATCAAACGCGCGGTCTGTGGCTCCGGGCGTGCTCCCAAGGACCAGGTCCAGCGGATGGTCGGCCGGCTGCTGTCCCTTCCCGAGCCGCCCCGCCCCGACCACGCGGCCGACGCGCTGGCCGTCGCCATCTGCCACGCCCAGGACGTCCGCGTGACCATCGACAACCGCGTCCGCGCCCCGGTGGCCGGATGATCGCCTCGGTCCGTGGCGAGGTGCTCGTCCGGCGCCCCGACCACGTCGTCGTCGAGGCGGCGGGTGTCGGCTACCGCCTGGAGATCTCCGCCCAGACCCTGCGCTCGGTCCCCGCCTGCGGCAACGAGGTGACGCTGCACGCTCACCTGGTGACCCGGGAGGACGCCATGACGCTGTTCGGCTTCGCGGCCGAGGCCGAGCGTGACCTGTTCTTGAAGCTGCTGACCGTCAGCGGCGTCGGCCCGCGGGTGTCGCTCGCCATCTGCTCGGGGGCCCCGGCGCGCGAGATGATCCGCCTGATCGCCGCGGGAGACACCAAGGCCGTCCAGGCTGCACCCGGCGTCGGCAAGAAGACGGCGCAGCGGATCATCGTCGAGCTCAAGGAGGCATTCGGGGGCGATCTGCCAGCGGGCGACGGGCTGGCCGGTGGTGAGAGCGACCCCCGCTCCGAGGCACGCGAGGGCCTGCTGGGCCTCGGCTACGAGCCGGCCGAGGTCGAGGCGCTGTTGCGTGACGTCGAGGGCGCCGCCCCCGAAGAGCTGATCGCCGCGGCCCTCAAGCGCGCCGCCGGGCGGGCGCGCGGCTGATGTCCGAGCCGATCCGCACCCCGGGCATCGACGACGAGGCCGAGGCGGCCGAGGTCCGCGACTCCGCGCCGCTGGGCGGCGAGGAGGAGGTCGAGCGCTCGCTGCGTCCCCGGCGGCTCGAGGACTTCGTCGGCCAGCCCCGGCTGACCGAGCAGCTGTCGATCTTCATGGAGGCGGCCCGCCGGCGTTCCGAAGCGCTCGACCACGTGCTGCTCGCGGGCCCCCCCGGCCTGGGCAAGACCTCCCTGGCCGGGATCATCGCCGCCGAGCTTGGCGTCCCGCTCGTCCAGACGGCCGGCCCCGCCCTGGAGCGCAAGGCGGACATCGCCGCGTTTCTCACCGCGCTGGAGCCGGGCAGCGTCTTTTTCATCGACGAGATCCACCGTCTCACCCGGGCGGTCGAGGAGACGCTGTACCCGGCGATGGAGGACCGGCAGCTGCCGGTCGTGCTGGGCGTCGGGTCCGGCGCGCGGACCGTCACCCTCGACCTGCCCCCGTTCACCCTCGTCGGGGCGACGACCCGGGCCGGCCTGCTCACGACGCCGCTGCGCGACCGCTTCGGCGTCTCGCACCGCCTCGAGCACTACGGGATGGCCGAGCTGGCCACCATCGTCGAGCGCTCGGCTCAGATCCTCGGCGTCGAGGTCACCACGCCGGGCGCCGAGATGATCGCGTCGCGCTCGCGTGGCACGCCGCGTGTCGCCAACCGCCTCCTGCGTCGCGTCCGTGACATCGCCGAGGTCCGCGGCCGCGGCGTCGTCGACGACGAGATCGCCGCCGAGGCGCTGACCCTGCTCGAGGTCGACGAGGCGGGCCTGGACCGCCTCGACCGCGAGCTGCTCGAAGCCTTGGCGCGCAAGTTCGACGGGGGCCCGGTCGGCCTCTCGACGCTGGCCGTCGCCGTCTCCGAGGAGGCCGACACGATCGAGGACGTCTACGAGCCCTACCTGCTCCAGCAGGGCCTGATCAAGCGCACGCCCCGGGGCCGGGTCCTCACCGCGGCGGGGTTCCGCCACGTCGGCGAGCCCGAGCCGGCCGACGCGGCCGACCGGCTCTTCTAGGCCAACCGCCCAACCGCCCCGGCGCGTAGTCCGCACCGATGCACGTCCACGAGCTCGACACCACCCAGCGGCTGCCGCTGTCGCCCGCCGAGCTGTTTCCCTTCTTCGCCGAGGCCCGCAACCTCGAGCGGATCACGCCGCCCTGGCTGCAGTTCACGGTGCTCACCCCGGCCCCCGTCGAGATGCGCCGCGGCGCCCTGATCCACTACCGGCTGCGGCTGCACATGATCCCGGTCGGGTGGGTGACCCAGATCGAGGCGTGGGAGCCCGACCGGCTGTTCATCGACCGTCAGCTGCTGGGGCCCTACAGCCTCTGGCACCACGAGCACCACTTCGAGCCCGATGGCGGCGGGACGGTCATGCGCGACCGGGTGCGCTACGTCCTGCCCGCCGGCCCCGCCGGCGAGGTCGCGCACACGCTCTTCGTGCGCAACGACATCGAGAAGATCTTCGCCTTCCGCCACCGGGCGGTCGAGCAGATGGTCGCCCACGGCGATCTCGGCTCCGGCTGAACCGTGCGCCCGCCCGTCGCAACCGGCGACGGTGTGCCTTTAGTGCCGGTTCACGTCCCTTCGCAATCCTGCCGAAGACCTTGCCATGGCGAGCCCGCTGGGCCACCCAATAGCCTGTCGAAACCGATGCCCTACTTCATCTGCCCCAACTGCGGCCAGCGCGAGAAGTCCGGCGAGCGCACCCGCGGGTTCTCGACCCGCCCGAAGGGGTGCGTGAAGTGCGGCTTCGGCTTTTTGTTCGAGTTGCTCGACGACTACTATCCGGCTCCCGACGCGGCGTTCTTTGTCTGCGACCAGGACGCCCGGATCATCGGCACCGGCCGCGGCAGCTTCGAACTCACCGGCCTGCGCGAGCAGGAGGTCATCGGCCGGCCCGTGGGCGAGGTCCTCGGCTTGAACTGGCGCGAGACCGGCAGCAGCCCGTCGGGCGACCCCATCGCCACCTCGCTCGAGTGGGGCGTCCGGGCGCTGGGCAAGCCGGTCAACGTCCACGCCGAAGGCGATCTGCCGGCCAAGGCCGTCGCCGACGTGTTCCCCGCCTACGACGATGACGGCGGCCTGCTGCTCGTGCTGACGCCCGAGTAGCCGGAAACCGCCCCACCCGCCACTAGGATCTCCCACCCCATGGGCTCTCGACGCCGCAACGGCTTCATCCTCCTGCTCGTCCTCGGGCTGATCGTTGGTTCGGTCACGGTCATCCTCAACAAGGAGACCAAGCTCGGCCTCGACCTCCGGGGAGGCACGCAGCTGGTCTACGAGGCATCCCCGACACCGCGTCAGCCGGAGGTCACCCCCGAGTCCGTCGACCGGGCGCTGGAGATCATCCGCGACCGGACCGACAACCTCGACGTCGCCGAGCCCGAGATCCAGCGGCTCGGAACCACCCAGATCCAGGTCGGGCTGCCCGACGTGCAGGACATCGAGCGCGCCGTCGACCAGGTCGGCACCACCGCGCAGCTCTACTACTACGACTTCGAGCCCAACGTCGTCGGCGACCCCAACCGCCCGGTCACCAAGGAGTACGACGCGGTCAAGCGCGCCTCGCGCCAGGACCCCGAGTGCAACGGCTGCACGGCCGAGAGGCGGTTCTACCTCGCAGACCCCGAGGACGAGAAGATCCTCGCCGGCCCGGAGGACGAGCGCGAGGACCTGTTCGTCGATCAGCCCGACCGCGAGCAGCCCGAAGGGTCCGAGGTGCTCACGGTCCCGCAGGGCACGCTGGTCGTCGCCGACGAGACCAACCAGCCCGAGAACCAGCCCGACGCCAAGCCCGGCGAGCGCCCGAAGGGCCCGTTCTTCGTCCTGCGCGACCGGCCCGCCCTCTCCGGACAGGACCTGCGCAACCCCGAGCAGGGAACCGATCAGGCGAGCAACGAGCCGAACGTCACCTTCGAGTTCACCGACAAGGGCCGCCAGGCCTTCCAGCGGATCACCCGCCAGATCTCCCAGCGTGGCCTCGAGCAGACCACGCCCGGCTCCCAGCCCAACTACCAGCGGTTCGCGATCGTCCTCGACAACAAGCTGATCACGAACCCGATCATCAACTTCAACGAGCTGCCGGACGGCATCGACGGCCGCACCGGCGCCCAGATCTCGGGCAACTTCACGATCACCGACGCCCAGGACCTCGCCGACCTGCTGCGCGTCGGCGCCCTGCCGATCGAGCTCAACCTGATCAGCCAGACGACCGTGTCGGCCACGCTTGGGCAGGAGGCCCTCGACCAGGGCCTGATCGCCGGGCTCGCGGGCCTGCTCGTGGTGATCCTGTTCCTCGTCGGCTTCTACCGCGTGCTCGGCCTGATCGCCGCCGTGGCCCTCATGACCTACGCGGCGTTCTTCTACGCGCTGATCGAGCTGATCCCGATCACCCTGTCGCTGCCGGGCATCGCCGGGCTGATCCTCACGATCGGTGTCGCGGCCGACTCGAACATCGTCATCTTCGAGCGCATCAAGGAGGAGGTGCGCGGAGGCAAACCCGTGCCCGCCGCCATCGCGCTCGGCTACCGGCGAGGCATCGCGACGATCATCGACGCCAACGTCGTCACCCTGCTCACCGCGTTCATCCTGTTCGTGCTCGCCACCGCGGGCGTCAAGGGCTTCGCCTTCACCCTGGGCGTCGGCACGATCGTCTCCCTGTTCACCGCCGTCGTGCTGACCCAGGCCGTCCTGGGCACGTTCAGCCGCTCGGAGTTCATGCGCCGGCCCTCGGTGCTCGGCGTCAAGCGGGAGACCCGATCGCGCTGGGGCATCGACTTCATGGGTCTGAGCCGGTACTTCTTCTCCGGCTCCGGCGTGATCCTCATGGTCGGCGCCATCTCGCTGGCCACCCTGGGCATCAACCTCGGCATCGACTTCGAGGCCGGCACCCGCATCAAGGCGAGCCTGGCCCAGGAGGCGACGGTCAACCAGGTCCGCGAGACCCTGGGCACGATCGACCTCGCCGACTCCGAGATCCAGGAGGTCCAGGACCCGGCGTTTGGGAACACCGTCTTCCAGATCGACACGCCCGACACCGGCGCGGACACGGGTGGCAACGTCCAGGAGGCGCTGCAGGACGAGTTCGGGCTCACCGAGGGCGAGAACGCGCCGGACGACGCGGTCGGCGGCTTCCAGAGCCAGTCGGTCGGCCCGACCTTTGGCGCCACCGTAGCCAACAGCGCGATCTTGGCCGTGGTCATGTCGCTGCTGCTGATCTCGGCGTACGTCGCCTTCCGGTTCCAGGCGAAGTTCGCGGTCCCGGTAGTGATCGCCATGATCCACGACCTGCTGCTCACGGCGGGCGTCTACTCGCTGACCGGACGGGAGGTCAGCAGCGCGACCGTGGCCGCCCTGCTGACCATCCTCGGCTACTCGCTGTACGACACGATCATCGTGTTCGACCGCATCCGCGAGAACCTGCCACGCCTGCCTCGCGCGGCGTTCTCCCAGGTCGTCAACACGTCGATGCGCGAGGTGCTGACCCGCTCGCTGGCCACGACCTTCTCGACCCTGCTGCCCGTCGTCGCCCTGTTCTTCTTCGGGGGAGAGACGTTGCGCGACTTCGCCTTCGCCCTGATCGTCGGCGTGTTCTCGGGTACCTACTCCTCGATCTTCATCGCCTCGCCGGTCCTCAACGCGTGGAAGGAACGCGAGCCCACCTACCGGCTGCGCCGCCGCCGGCTGCTGGACACGATGGGCAAGGTGCCCGCCTTCCCCGAGCAGAACCGCGTGGCGAAGGTCGACGAGGGCGACGAGTCGGCCGACGACGCCGACGCCGACGAGACCCCGCGGCAGGCGCCGGCCCGGCGGGCGACCGGGCCCACGACATCGCGATATCGCTCCGAGACCCCCGAGGAGCCTGAGGCCGACGCCGCCGATCCCGACGCGGGCGCGGCCGGGACGGCGGTAGGCGGAGCCGAGGAGTCCGGGTCGGCCCCGCGCCGGACCTCCGGGCGGCGCCGCGGCCGCAACCGCCGCCACGGGAGGCCTCGATGAGCTTCCACCCGCCGACCGACAAAGGAGTGGCGCCGTGGCGCTGATCGTCTGGTTCACCGTCGGGCTCGCCCTCTGGCACTTCACCGTGTTTCTGCCCGAGGCCGACTACCGCTTCTGGGGCGGGATCGTGGGCGCGCTGCTGGCCGGCGCGGCCGGCGCGATGCTCACCGGTCTGATCTGGATGTTGATCACCGGCGACGGCGTGGGGGAGACCAATCTGCTCACGGCCCTCGCTGCCGTGCCGGGCTCCATCGGCGGCCTTGCGCTGGGATACTGGTATGGCTGGCGTGCCGAGACACAGGCCCTCGAGGCCGAGGCCTGATCGTCCGGGCCACCCGGACATGTCGTTCACCGAACTGCTGCTGATACGAGGAGGCCCAGGACCCGATGAGACGACAGCTCGCCTGCCTGCTCACCCTCTCGGTCTTCCTCGTCGCCTGCGGCACGGGCGAGGCGCCCGTCGCCGACGATCCCGAGGAGGCGGCCGCCCAGATCGGCGTGGCGATCCAGGAAGTCGGCCTGGAGGTCGCGAAGGTCTCCCGCCGCGCCGGCTCGGGTCGCGGGGAGCCCACGGATCTCGCCCTGCAGCTCAAGGAACTGTCAGGCCGTGCCTTCACCCTCGCGCGCCAGTCCGAGCGCGACCTGCCCGACGGCACGGCACTCGAGGCCGCCAACGCCGAAGCTGCCCGCAAGATCGCCTTCGGCGCCGAACGCGTCGGCGAGTCCGTCGAGGTCGACGAGGATGCGCTCGAGCGTTCTCTCAACGAGGTGGAGGCCGAGCTGGTGGAAGCCGCCGAGCGGATGCTCGACGTCAGCACCGACCTCGAAGGCACGGTGCCCGACGAGACAATCCGCGAGCTCGACAACGGCCGAGCCGAGCTCAAGGCCGCCTCCGCCGGCCTGCGCGACCTGCCGTAGTGCCGCCGGGCCCGGGCACGTGCCGGCTGTTCCGTCGGACCCCGGGCCTAGCGTTGGCCCGGTGACCACCGCCGCCCCGAAGGTCTTTCACGCCGAGCCGTACGCCTACGACGCCGTCGAGATCCTGATGGCCGAGCTCGGCGTCTCGGAGCCGATCGCGATCACCCTCGTCCGCCGGGGGCTGGGCGATCCGGCGACCGCCCGGGAGTTCCTCGCCGCCGACGAACGGCACGACCCATCGTCCTTCGCCGGGATGGAGGCCGTGTGCGCGCGGATCTCGCGGGCGATCACGGACGACACGGCGATCACCGTCCACGGCGACTTCGACGTCGACGGGGTGTGTGCCACGGCGATCCTCGTGGGCGCGCTGCGCGAGCTCGGAGCCCGCTGCGATTGGTTCATCCCCGATCGGGCTGCCGACGGCTACGGGCTACGGCTTGCCACGGTCGAACGGCTGGCCGAGCGCGGGACCGGCCTGCTGATCACCGTCGACTGCGGGATCGGCTCGGTGGCCGAGGTCCGGGCCGCCCAAGCGGCAGGGATGGAGGTCATCGTCACCGATCACCACTCCCCGGGGGACGAGCTCCCGCCCTGCGACATCCTGCACCCGGTCGTCAGCAACTACCCATGCCAGGAGCTCAGCGGGACGGGGGTGGCGTTCAAGCTGGCCTGCGCCCTGCGCGAGGCCGCCGGCGCCGACACCGACCCCGAGGCCGACCTGGACCTCGTCGCGCTGGCCACCGTCGCCGACCTCGTCGCGCTGCGCGGAGAGAACCGCAGCCTCGTGCGGCAGGGCCTGCGCGTCGCCCGCCGCGCCCAGCGCCCCGGCCTGCGGGCCCTGATGGAGGTGTCGCGAACGACGCCCTCGCGGCTCGACGAGACCGACATGGCGTTTCGCCTCGCGCCCCGGATCAACGCCGCCGGGCGCCTGTACCGCGCCGACGCGGGGGTGGAGCTGATGCTGACGGCCGACAGCGAGCGGGCGCGCGAGGTCGCCGCAGAGCTCGACTCCGCCAACTACGAGCGCCGGGCCACCGAGCGCGAGGTCCAGGGGGAGGCCATGACGGCATGGCGGGCCCTGGCAGACCACCGCGACGACATCGGCCTCGTCGTCGCCGGAGACGGCTGGCACCCCGGGGTGATCGGGATCGTTGCCTCGCGGCTGGTCGAGGAGCTCGACCGGCCCGCCATCGTCATCTCGATCGACGCCGAGGGCCGGGGCCGCGGATCGGGCCGCAGCGTCAAGGGGTTCGACCTGCTCGGCGCCCTGCGCGCGTGCGCCGAGCATCTCGACCGCTACGGCGGCCATCGGGCAGCCGCCGGTCTGGAGATCGCCGCCGACAAGATCGAGCCGTTCCGGGAGGCGTTCGCGGCCGAGGCGCAGCGCCAGCTCGGAGGCAGCGACCGGGTCGCCAGCCGCCGGGTGGACGCGATGGTCGGATGTGACCAGCTCGGCCTCGCCCTGGCCGAGGAGCTCGACCAGCTTCGCCCCTTCGGGCAAGGCAATCCCGGCGTGAGCTTCCTCGTGCCCGGGGCCCAGCTCGACGACGTCCGGCCCATGGGCGCCGAGGGGCGCCACGTGCGCTTCCAGCTTCGCACCGGCGGCTCGGGCGCCCGCGGCGTCGGGTTCGGGACCGGACCGAAGCTCGCGGCCACCCCGGACGAGCGGATCGATGTCGCGGTGCGGCTGGAGGTCAACGAGTTCAACGGTGCCGTCGAACCGCGGGTGGTGCTCGGCGATCTCTACCGTGGCGAGTCCGTGACGGCGCCATGCGCCGGCAGCTGCGCCGAGGTGGCCGCCCCGTGGTGGAACCGCTGGGAGACCGAGCTCGCCGCTCCGCCAGAGGGGCCCGGCTCGGCCGCGATCGAGGGGGCGGTCCGCGCCGAGGTCGCCCGGCACGGGCGTTCTGCCGTTGCGGCCCTCGCCGAGCTCGCGTCCAGCGGCGCCGGGGTGCTGTGCCTGGCCGCCGACGCCCACCGCAGGCGGGCGCTCGTCGAGGAGGTCGTCCCGGCGGTGCGGTACGGGGCGGGCACCGCCGTCGTGCTCTCGGAGGCCTGCGTCGACGGCTGCCTGCCCGCCGAGCTGCCCCGCCTCGTGCTCGCCGACTGGGGGACGCTCGACCACCACCCGGAGCTCGTCAAGGCGTTCGCCCACGTCCTGGCCGTCGATCCCGCGCCTTCGCAGCAGCTGCACCGCCGTGCCCTGGCGGCCGATACCGCCGGCGGCGGCTGGATGCACCTCGCCTGGGGCCCGGGTGAGGTGGCGTTCGCCGGCCAGGCCCACGACGCATCGTGGGCGGTGCGTGACCACGCCGCGACGGTCTTCCGCGGCCTTCGCGCGGCCGGAGGGCATGCCGATACGCAGGCCCTGGCGTCGCTGTTGCCGGGGCCGGCCGGCCGGCCGCCAGTCCCCGAGCAGTCGGCGCGCTCGATCCGGGTGCTGGACGAGCTCGGGCTGTGCGCAGTGGAGGGTTTGCCGGGTGACCGCTCGCTGCGGGTCGTATCCTCGGAAGCGACACAGCTCGACCGTTCGGAGGCCTTCCGCGCCTACGAGCGCCGACGCGACGAAGGCACCCGTTGGCTGAGCACGCAGACACCAAGGCGCTGAACGGCGCACGCGATGAGGGCCCGGCGGCCCCGGAAGTCGCCGCGCCTGCCATGCGCCGCCCGGTCGGCGAGCACACCGGTACGCCGCGATCGATCCCGGTCGACGACATCAGCCGCCGGCTCGACGCGCAAGAGCGCGCGCTGCTCGGCGATCTGCTCGCCGTCGTCTCCGAGCATTCGGGCGCCCTAGCCGCGCCCGACCGGCGGGAGATCGAGCAGGCGTTCGCCTGGGCCGCCGACCGCCACCGCAGCCAGAAGCGCCAGTCGGGTGAGCTGTTCATCACCCACCCGGTCCAGGTCGCGAGCATCTGTGCCGGCCTGCGCCTGGACACCGCTGCCGTCTGCGCGGCCCTGCTGCACGACACCGTGGAGGACACGCCGGCCTCGCTCGGCGAGGTGAACGAGACCTTCGGGGACGAGATCGCCCAGCTGGTCGACGGGGTGACCAAGCTCACCGGGATCAGCTTCCAGAGCCGCGACGAAAAACAGGCCGAGAACTACCGCAAGATGATGGTCGCGATGGCCTCGGACGTGCGGGTCATCCTCATCAAGCTCGCCGATCGCCTGCACAACATGCGCACCCTGGGGGCGATGGCCAAGCAGAAGCAGATCGACAAGGCCCACGAGACGCTGGAGATCTACGCGCCGTTCGCCCACCGCCTGGGCATCCACGCCATCAAGTGGGAGCTCGAGGACCTGGCGTTCCAGACCCTGCACCCCCGCAAGTTCTCCGAGATCAAGGCGCTGGTGGCGCAGCAGCGCGACGAGCGCGAAAGCTACGTCGAGCAGGCCGGACGGTACCTGGCCAAGGAACTCAACGACGTCGGTGTCGACGCCCAGATCTCCGGGCGGGCCAAGCACTTCTATTCCATCTACCAGAAGATGACCCGCCAAGGCCGCGAGTTCAACGAGATCTACGACCTCACGGCCATGCGCGTGATGGTCGACAGCGTCAAGGACTGTTACGGCGCCATCGGTGTGGTGCACTCGCTGTGGAAGCCGATCCCCGGGCGGTTCAAGGACTGGA
>JBPCPM010000127.1:0-2845 GCA_050999155.1 Solirubrobacterales bacterium | reverse complement strand
GTGCGGGGGGCGGAGCGGGCGGGCGTGCCGCAGCCGGGGGCGCGACAGGCGGCGCCGACTGCGCTGCCGGGGCGGCGGGGGCCTGCGGTGCGGGCGGGCGTGCAGCCGGGGTGGCTGGGGCTGGGGCTGGGGCGGCCGCCGCGGCACCGTTGCCGTTGCCGTTGACTGCGGCGCCGACCGGCTCCGGATTGGGCGCGGAGCTGGGCATGGGAGGTGCCGGGGCCGAGACGGTCGGCGCCGCGGTGGCGACCGGCGCTTCGCCGGCGCTGTCACCGTCCTCGTCACCGGTGGTGTCGAGCATCAGCTGGAAGTCGTGGGGGCTGCTGGCCACCTTCATGGCGTCGTCGAGGGCGACCTGGCCGGCCTTGACGCGCTTGAGCAGCGCCTGGTCGAAGGTCTGCATCCCGCAGTACCCGCCCTCGGCGATGACCTCGGTGATCTTGCCGGTCTCCTTGGGGTTGAGGATCAGGTCCTCGACGCGACCGGTGGAGATCAGCACCTCGCAGATGCCGACCCGGCCGTTGCCGTCCGGGGTCGGAACGAGGCGCTGGGAGATCGCGCCGCGCAGGGTGGCGCTGAGCATGACCCGCGCCTGTTCCTGGTGGTGGGGCGGGAAGAAGTCGATGATGCGGTTGACGGTCTCCGCGGCGTCGATGGTGTGCAGCGTGCTGAGCACGAGGTGGCCGGTCTCGGCCGCCGAGAGGGCGGTGCGCACCGTCTCCTCGTCGCGCATCTCGCCGATGAGGATCGCGTCGGGGTCCTGGCGCAGGATCCGCCGCAGCGCCCGGTCGAAGCTCTCGGTGTCGATGCCGACCTCACGCTGGTTGATCAGCGACAGCTTGTCCCGATGCAGATACTCGATCGGATCCTCAAGCGTGATGATGTGCTTGCGCATCGTCGAGTTGATGTGGTCGATCATCGCCGCGAGGGTGGTGGACTTGCCCGAGCCGGTGGTGCCGGTCACGAGGATCAGCCCGCGCTCTTCCTCGGCGAGCTTGCGGATCGAATCGGGAAGGTCGAGCTCGTCGATCGTCTTGATGCCGTAGGGGATGGCGCGGCAGACGATGCTGACCGAGCCCCGCTGGCGGAAGGCGTTGACGCGGAATCGGGCGAGGTTGGGGATCGAATGGGGGAAGTCGGCCTCCCCGGACTCGGCGAACTCGGCAAGGGCCTTCTCGGAGGCCATCTGCTCCAGCGCCGCCTCCGTGTCGTCGGGCATGAGCTTCTCGGTGCCGGGAATCGGCAACAGCCCGTTGGACATGCGACACGAGGGCGGCATCGGCACCTTCATGTGAAGGTCCGATCCCCCGTTTTCGACCAGGTAGCGCAGTGCGTCGTCGAGGTTGAACATCACTCCCGCTTATCGGCGGGCGGGCGCGATTCCTGAGGGGATCAGCAGGGTTCGCCCCGCGAGCGCCTGATTTCATGGTCCATGACGAAGAAATCGGGATCTCGGCAGGGTTCGCCCCGCGAGCGCCCGATTTCATGGTCCATGACGAAGAAATCGGGCGCTCGGCGGACCGCGGACCGGCCTCGCGCAAACGCGGGAATCGAGCGCACCTTCGACGGCCACGGGCCCCGCCGATCGCCGGGGCCCGTGGCCGTCCTGCGCGAATGTGCCGCGAACGGCTAGCCCGCAACCATGCTCGGCTGGGTGTTCACGAAGCGGCAGTCCCCGTTGGGGAAGCCGATCAGGATGCCGAAGTCCTTCTCGTCGTCGTCCGTGCCTTGGTAGAAGCCGCCCTTCTCCGGATGAAAGGCCTCGAACTCGCCGTCAGCCGAGTGCTCGTTCCTCGCGCCAGATGCCGCGCTGTTGTCGTCGACCTCGTACGTCTCGCCGGTGTCCCAGTCGCTGACGCTGTCGTTGTCGGTCTCGAGGAACGAGTTGTCGGTATCCGTCTCGACCTCCATCGTCCCGGGGATGGTGGCCCCCGACGTCTCACACGTACCCTAGACCGACACGGGGCCGACCTTGGTGATCAGCTTGCGGGCGTCGCCGCTGTTCATGGCGACGTTGAACTGACCGGGCACCGACCCCGCCGTCGGTGCCGCAGCGCGCAGGTGCACGGCCGCAGCCGCGCGTGCCTACCGCCGCCGCTCAGGCCGCATCGCGCAGCTTCTGGGCCTCGGCGAGGCTCTGCAGCTTCTTCAGCGACTGGTTCTCGATCTGGCGGATCCGCTCGCGGGTCACGTTGAACGTGCGGCCGACCTCGTCGAGGGTCCGGGGGTGCTCGCCGCCCAGGCCGTAGCGCAGCTCCAGCACGCGGCGCTCACGGTAGGACAGGTTCTCGAGCGCCTCGCGCAGCGCTTCCTTGGTCAGGATCTCCGCCGCGCGGTCGTACGGGGACTCGGCCCGCTCGTCGGCGATGAACTGGCCGAACTCGGACTCCTCTTCGTCGCCGACCGGCTTCTCCAGCGAGACCGGGGCCTGTGCGGAGCGCTTGATCGAGTCGACCTCCTCGGGATCGATGCCGGTGACTTCGGCGATCTCCTCCGGGGTGGGCTCGCGACCCAGCTCGGTGACGAGCTTGCGCTCGGCCCGGCCGATCTTGTTGAGCTTCTCGACGACGTGCACCGGGATGCGGATGGTCCGGGCCTTGTCGGCCAGGGCGCGGGCGGTGGCCTGGCGGATCCACCAGGTCGCGTATGTGGAGAACTTGAAGCCCTTGCGGTAGTCGAACGTCTCAGCCGCGCGGACCAAACCGAGCGTGTCTTCCGGGATCAGGTCGAGGAAGGGCAGGCCCTGGTTGCGGTAGTTCTTGGCGATCGAGACGACAAGGCGCAGGTTCGACTCCACCATCTTCTGCTTGGCGTCGAGGTCACCGCGCTCGATGCGCTTGGCCAG
>JBPCPM010000125.1:0-11434 GCA_050999155.1 Solirubrobacterales bacterium | reverse complement strand
CGTCCTGGGCGCTCGGCCGGGTCGAGGTCGAGCGGGAGTCGAGGCACGACGCTGCGTTGCTGGTGTGGTTCAGGCCGAGCACGTGGCCGAGCTCGTGGCAGGCGATGGCGTCCTTCAGGGGCTGGCTGAACGTCCGGGAGGCGTCGACGAGCACGACGTTGCCGTCGAGGTGCCCGTCGCCGCTCGCCCGCCACGCCGTGGCTCCGGTCCAGCCCTGTTGGATCGCGTCGCGACAGAAGGGGACCACGGTGCCCGAGAAGCTGCAGCCGATGCCGCCCTCCCGCCAGGACACCTGGATGGCGGCGCCGGCCTCGGCCCAGACCTGCACCGCTCGCTTGCTGGCCACCTGCCAACCCGGGTCGCCGGTGCGATCGCTGATGACGATGTTGCGAGCGCCCCAGTGGGCGTAGGAGGAGGCGGCCGTCGCTGCCGAGGGGAAGAGGCCGACGACAAGGCGATTCATCCCGATCAAGCGATCTATCCGACAGTTCAAAGTTGGAGAGCTCGTGGCGAACGAGCAGGAATCGCGGCGCCAGGAGGGGGAGCGACAGGTGGATGACCTCGAACTGGGCTTGGGTCACCGCCGCCTGCACGATCGGGTCCACGTCGTTGCGGTTCGCGTCGCCGATCAGGTCCTCGAGGAGCCGTGCCAGCTCCGCGAGCGGGGGCGTGACGACCTGGAGAGAGATGCTGCCAAGCGCCAAGCGTCGGGCCCCCGCACCGCGGGACACACTGATCTCGAAGTCCCTTTCATACCCCTGGTGGGTATAATGGCGCAGCGACCGGACGACGTCCGCCGGCCCCGCTCACCTACCTCGAGGAGAACCCCATGACGCGATCCCCCCTGCTCGCCGGAGCGCTCGCCCTGCTCGCCGTCATCCTCGCTGCGTGCGGAGGCGACGACACCGTGAGCGGGGCGGCGTCAAGCGACAGCGAGGGCCGCACCATCGAGGTCGAGATGATCGACATCGCCTACGAGCCCGCCACCATTGACGTCGAGGTCGGCGAGACGGTGCGACTGGTGTTCACGAACAACGGCGAAGAGGTCCACGAGGCTTACGTCGGCGATGCTGACGAACAGGACGACCACGCCCGCGAGATGGCGGACATGGACGACATGGGCGGCATGGACCACGGTGACGACGACGTGGTCACCGTCGAGCCCGGGGAGTCTGGAGAGCTGACCTACACCTTCGAGGAGGCAGGCACGACCCAGATCGGCTGCCACCAGCCCGGCCACTACGAGGCCGGAATGCTGATCGAGGTCAACGTCGCCTGAGTTCGGCAGCACGTCGACCTGGCTGCCCGAAGAAAGCGCGCACCTCTCGCCCGGTTCGGTGCTCCGCAGCGTGGTTTGTGGAGCGCGGTCTATCGCGGCTCGGCGCGGTCCCAACGATCACTGGGCGCTCAGGTGGCGTACAGGTCGCCTGCGAGATACTTCAAGCCCGTGTCGCACGCGACCGTGACCACGGTCTTGCCTGCTCCGAGCTCGACCGCGAGGTCGATCGCCCCGGTGACGTTCAGCCCGGTGGACGTTCCGGCGAGCAACCCCTCCTCGGCGGCGAGCCTGCGCGCCATCGAACGTCCGGCGTCTTCATCGATCGCGCGCACTTCGTCGTACCGGTCGGCATCGAGGAGCGGTGGGATGAACCCGATGCCGGTCCCTTCGACCCCGTGGGTACCCGGCTCGCCCCCGGAGATGACAGCGGTGCTCGATGGCTCGATGATGACGACCCGAGTGTCCGCACCAGCGTCTGCGAAGGCTCCGGACACCCCCATCGCGAGGCCAGCCGTGCCGACCATGGCACAGAACACATCGATCGGGCGGTCCATCTGGTCGAGGAGCTCGCGGCCGATCTCTCGGTAGCCCACCAGCGAGTCGGCATTGTTCAGCTGATCCGTCCAGTAGGTCCCAGGCTCGGCCGCGAGCTCTGCTGCCTTTGCGATCATGCGTGGCGTGAGCTCGGGGGTCACCTTGCCTCCGTCGCTCTCGATGATGAGAAGGTCGGCCCCGAATGCCTGCATCGACTTGAGCTTCTCTGCCGCGAACGCATCCGACGACACGACCCGGAACCGATAGCCCTTCGCTGCGCACACGTAGGCGAGCGACGACCCCGTGCTCCCGCCGGTGTACTCGACGATCGTCATGCCAGGCGTCAAATCGCCGCGGCGCTCTGCTTCGGTGACCATGGCGAGCGCCATCCGGTCCTTGTAGGAGCCGGTCGGGTTGAACCACTCGAGCTTCACGAACACGTCGGCCGCGTGCTCGGGTACCACGCGGTTCAACCGCACCACCGGGGTGTTCCCGACCATTTCCAACATCGACTGACCAACAGTCACGGTCATCTCCAACCACGGGTCGAGCGTCCAGACTGCAGTGGTGACTGACCCAACGTACACCGTTGGTATCGGGTGAAGAGGGCCCGTCTCGGGCTGCGAGCTCAGGTCACGCAGGTCGTGCGTCGAGACCCTCGGCCTCAGCCAGCGGTGAGTCCCGGCGCTCCGCACCCTCGACCGCAAGCAGGCGGCGCGCGGACATGGTCCGCGCGTCGTCGCGTCGACGACCGACCACAAGATGGACGTTGGGCTTCACCGGTGACGCCAGGGCCACGACCGACGCCGGCGATCCTCGTGCTCGCCCGCGCTTCGACGGCTCGAGGACGCCGCCGGCCTCGACGAGGGCCCGACGCCGAGTGAGCTGAGGAGCTACCCGCGCCCGATACTGCGATCCGTCCCCGATCGCCGGCTGGGTGACTGACCTCCGGCCCCCGATGCGCCGGCGGAGCGGTCCGATCGACGCAAGGCTGCGACGCTGGCTCATCGCTCGGCCGCTGGACGCGATCGGCAGGACCCGGGTCTTCCCCAGGCGGTGACTGCTTCGATCGAGGCCGCGGTGGCGGAGTCGGCTGGGCGAAGGGTGCCGACGCCAACGGGAGGCGACGCGTCGGCGCCGGAGCAGGACGACTGAAGCGAGGGCGACGGCAGCAGCTGCCGCCGCGAGGGCCGGAGGCGCGAGCCCGGCGGCCATGCCGTCGCCGGTGACCGGCGCGTCCTGAGACGGCTCCCACTCGGCCGACGGAGCAGTCGTGGTGACCGCACGGGGTGGCGATGCGGTGGCGGCGAAGGCGGGCGGCTCCGGTCCGACCGGACGGGTGCCGCCGCACAGCCCGGCGTAGAACGCACCCTGACCGACGTCCATCTGGAACGACGTGCGGGTGGCGAAGACGAGGTACTCCCCCTGTCGTGGCATCTCGAGCCCGCAGCTCGCCCCCTGCCACTCGGAGACGATCTCCTGGGTGGCGGCGACGTTGCCCTTGTAGACGTCGGCGTCCTCCCAATGTTTGGTGCCGATGCTCGGACGATCTCACGAACCGGATGGTTCCCGCAGGTCCGCGGTCGTGGTCACGTTGCCTAGCCTCGTAGGCATGCCCATGCCCTCCGCCGCATCGACCGGACGAGCGCTCGAGGTGCTGCTCGACCCCGGCCTCGACCGCATCGTCGATGCCGTCCTGCGACGCGTCGGTGACGACACCTACGAGGCGCTGTCCTCAGACGGCCGGGTGAGGGTCCGGCGCGTGCCCGAGGCAGCCACGTGGGCGTTCGAGGTCGAGGAGGTCGAGGGCCGCAACCCCTTTGCCGACCAGTCGACCGACCGCTTCGTCGGCCTCGGGGCCGAGCTCGCCGGACGCTGGCCCGACCGACGGGCCAACGCCTACCCGTTCGCCTACCACCAGATGGCCCAGCTGTGGGACGCACCGGCTGCGCCCGACCTCGCCGTTCTCCACTCCGCCTCCCACAACTGGGAGGACCAGGGAGGTCACCGGGGGGAGCACGGCTCGATCGGGGTGGTGCAGGCCCGTGCCCCGTTCATCCTGGCGGGCGCCGGTGTGCGGGCGCTCGGGCGGCTGGAGCGCGCATGCCGGCTGGTCGACGTTGCGCCGACGGTGCTCTCGCTCCTCGGTGTCGAGCCCGGCGACGGCATCGGCGAGAACGGCCTTCCCCGCGCCGCCCGCCTCGCCCGCCAGGACGGTGAGGCCCTCACCGACCTGCTCGATGGCCGTCGACCCGGCCACGTCGTCGGGTTCCTCATGGACGGCGCCAACCCCAACGTCCTCCACGATGCGATCGACAGCGGCGAGGCGCCGAACATCGCCAGGCTGGTGGCGATGGGGACGACGATGGGCCACGGCGCCATGGCCTCGTTCCCGACGGCCACGCTGGCGAACCACACCGGCATCCTGACCGGCTGCTACCCGGGCCACCACGGCGTCCTGCACAACGCCTGGTACGACCGGGCCCTGGGCCGCCAGGTCATCACCAACTCGCCCGACACGTGGGCCACGTCGATGCAGTGGCTCCACCCCGGCGTCGAGACGATCCACCACGCGGTCCACCGCCACGAACGGGGCGCCTTCACCGTCGCCGTGAACGAGATGTGCGACGTCGGCGCCGACTTCTCCACCTTCGAGCTCATGCGGCGCAAGGTCCGCCTGGGCTTCCCTCGCCAACCCGAGGGCATCCCCCACAGCAACGAGCGCTTCGTCCGCCCCCACAAGGACTACGCCTGGTTCACCCAGGTCGACCACCACGGGATGCAGCAGGCGACCGGCATCTGGCGGGGTTCGTTCCTCGGTGTCGAGTACCCGCTCCCGAGGTTCACGTGGGTGAACTTCGCCCTCACCGACTCAGCGTTCCACCAGGGCGGACCGCACTCGGACATCGCCCGGGCGTCGATCGCCGACACCGACGCCCGTATCGGCGAGATCCTCGAAGCGGTCGAGGCTGCTGGCCGCTTCGACGAGACCGCCTTCTTCGTCGTCGCCGACCACGGCATGGAGGAGAGCGATCCCGCGGTCACCGGTGACTGGGGCGTCGACCTCCGGGCGGCCGGCATCGACTTCAGGGACGAGGCCTACGGCTTCCTCTACCTGAGCTGAGATCGCCCGCGCCCGTGCCGTGAAACGGCCTCTGACCTGCAACGATGCGCGGCTGTCTGGGACGGTGGGGGAGTGTCGGGACCGGTCCTGGAGGGTCGTTCTTGCGGACTTTCTGCGGACTGCTCGACTTCTTGCGGACTACCTGCGGACTGTCGGCGCTGTTGCCGTGCTCGTTCGGCGGCCCCTCGCTGGCGGCCGGTCGACGCGTTCAGGTCGTCGTCGCTCTCGCGCGCCAAGGCCACGGACAACGGTGACCACGTCGCAGCCCGAGGCCGTCAGTGCTGCTGGCTGCTCGCCGCTCAGCAAGGGCTGAGTGTGAGTGCCGTTCCTGTTCGCGTGGGTCGAGCCCTGACCGGACCATGCGGTCTTGGCGGCCGTAAAGTGGCTCGAGGTTTCCGCCTTGCTTGCGGTGGTCTGCGGCGGGGGGCACGACCGACCCGTACGCGGCAGTGAGCGGACGTTCGCCGGACGTGGCCAACCCGGGCGGCGTGCCTACCCCGGGGCGGGTGCGAGCACCTCAGGCGGACAGAGCCGGTCTTACGTCCGTCAAGACGGTGGAGGAGCCGCGCTGCGTGCGACCTTCCCTTCGAGGGCCGGGACGGCTAGCGTCGCGCCGGGATAAGGGGGCTCTCATGCCTGTTGCACGGAGCGGCGGGGTCAGCATCCGCTATTAGAGCGTCGGAGACGGTCCGACGGTGATCCTCCATCATGGTGGAGGGTTCAGGCTGGAAAGTTGGAAGTTGGCCGGTTGGGTCGACTCGCTCGCGGCCGATTTCCAGGTGGTCAGTTTCGATGCGCGAGGCAATGGCGAGAGCGACAAGCCTACCGATCCGGCCGACTACGGGCTCGACCTCATGGTCAGCGATGTCCTTGCCGTCGCCGACGCTTGTGAGGCTGAAAAGATCCACTACCTCGGCTGGTCACTCGGAGGCAAGGTCGGTTGGGGTCTCGCCGATCAAGCCCAGGACCGATTAGCATCATTGGCACTGATCGGCGCCGAGCCCGAGGCCAGCGGCGAAACGGCAAGCGCCATGATCGCGCTGATCGAAGCGGGGATGGACGCCGTAGCCGACGCCATGTCTCAGATGTGGCAGATGCCTGAGTGGGCTCTGGATCAACAACGGCAGAACGACCCCGAGGCGGTCCTCGCTTACTTCCACGCCGCGTGGCCGGATCTCTCCCACGTTCCCGGGCAGCTGCGAGTGCCCTCGCTGCTCATGTGCGGTTCAGAGGACGAGGTGTGCGATGCCATGACTAGGGCGGCCGAAAGGGGGCGCTCGGTTTTCGTGAGCCTTGACGATGAGGACCACATGACCAGCTTCCTCAGCGATCGGGCGCGCACGGTCTGCGGAGGATTCCTTCGCGATGTGCTTGTCCACGGCGCTCCGGCCTGAACGTAGTTCCACCGGTGAGTGCCCTCCAGCCGCTGCTCTCCGCCCATGCGAACTGCTCCTGAGTCAACCAAATGCTGACAGCGCGCCGGAATCGGCGTAGCTTGCTTCTTGAGAAATGTAGTTCAGGATTATTTATAAAAGAATGCACTTCGTGGTACATACGACCTAGGAGATCATCATGCCGGCTTTCAACGTTGCCTTTCCAATACTCCCCGGGAAGGTGGACGCTGCCCGATCCTTTGCGAACGAGACGTTAGGCGAGCGACGTTCGGCTTTCGAGGAGTTCCAGAAGCGCGCTGACGTAGCGCGTGAGACCTGGTCTATTCAAGAGCTGCCCGAGGGCGGCTCCCTCATGCTCGTGTACTTCGAGGCGGCCAACCCGGCTAAGACTTTCGCCGAGTTGGCACAGGATCCGTCAGATTTCGCGGTGTGGTTCCGGGAACGCGTGCAGGAGATCAACGGCATCGATCTGAAGCAACCCCCCGAGGGTCACTCGGACGTCGCGCTCGACTGGACCGCCTGAACCGCCGCCCCGCAATCCCGTCAGCAACTCCCGCAGAGAAGCCCATAGAAGCCGAAGTCAAGCCTTCGGGAACAAAGCCGCTCGGTCCAGACGAACGCTCTGCCTCGGATGGGGTGTAGGCGCCGCCTGCGTCGGGCGGCAGACGAGGGTCTCGGGCCATCTGCCCCCCGGAGCAGCCAACCTGGCCGTTCGCGACATCGTCCTGCTGTCGGCGCTACGCCGGAGCGACTTCGCATAGGTCGCCGTCGGCCCCTGAGCACCGCCATCGCATCGGGGGCGCTGACGCCGAGGACGTCGGTCAACGCGCGGATCTTGTCCGCGCCGCTGCCCGGGAGGGCCTCCATGAGCGATGTCCTGTTCCGGCTCGCATGGGTGTCGCTCGCGGCGACAGCGATTCGGGGGAGGGAAGCCAGCACGGACATGTCGTCGGCGATCTGAGCCAGGGCCTGCGCGGCACCGCTGAACACGTCGACCGCGTCGAGGAGCGCGAGCGCGGCGTGGGGATTGTCGGCTGCGGCACTCGCTGCCCTCTCAGCTCGGGAGGCTGCCCCGAGCAGGTCTTGGCCGTCGTCGAGGAGGTGGTCCAGCGCCGCCAGGGGGATCCAGCGGGCGAGCCCCGGCCAGAGCAGGACGTCGGCGTTCCCCAGCACGGAGGACGCGACTGCGACGCCGGCGCCGGACTCGTCCTCGACGTCGAGCGTGACCGGGCAGAAGAGGACATCGGGGAGGCGGTCCTTGCCGGACCGGACGGAGATGAGCAGTCCCAGGACGGCGACTGGGCCGTCCTGGGCGCGCCAGAGCTGGCCTTCCGACGGGGGCGGGACGCCGCGTCCAGGACGGCGTCACGGAGCTCCTGCGGGACGCGGAAGGACTCCGCGAGAGCCAGCAGCCCGGACGACACCGGAGCGCCGGCTCCGTCGACGTTGTTGCTCACACGACATTCCTTCCGGTGGGGGCACCGACTATTGACGTACCAATACGCCGGAACGTCCGGCGCGTCCCTCGAATGGGCCCTGGCCGCATCACCGGGCCCGGCCGTCGACGATGCACCGTGCCTCGGCGAGGATCGCCGCGCGGTCGGGGTCGTCGCCGATCAGCTCCGCCAGCACCGCCGTCGCCGCCCCCCTCTTCGCGTACGCCTGGCTCCGGCCCACGCCCAGGCGCGCAGCGACCTGAACAGGATCGGCCAGCACGTCGAGGATCCGCACGCCGTCAACGCCGAGGCTGTCCAGCAGACGCCGCGCCATGAGCGCGATCCTGGTCTCCCATTCCTGCGTCTCCAAGCCCGACTGCCCTGTCTCTGCCGCTCCGACTGCCGCGGCCGGCCCGAAGGCTCGGCGCGGTGGTCGAACACGACCTCGCCAGCGAACTGGGCGTGGACGCTCCCCTGGACCGCGTAGACGATCTGGCCGAGCTCCAGGCTCCCGCCGGCCGCGTCGAAGATCCGCTCCAGCAGGCGAACCAGCGAAGCCTTGTCCGTGACGGGTGCCCGCCGGGTCTCGCTGCTCCACGCTCCCGGCTTCACGCCCAGGGTGCGGCCCGCCTTCGCGAGGTCCTCCACGTCGCCGGCGAAGACGCCGTCGAGGCCGTCGGCCAGCGTCCACCGGCCAGCGCCCGGCTGCCCGTCCGGGACGCGCGCGAACTGCGGGAGCGACGGGAGGAGCTTCTCCAGCCGGTGCCGCAGCGCACCGGGGTCGGTCGTGGCCCGGGCCCAGTCGATCAGCCAGTTCTGCACCGACCGGCAGAGCAGCGCCCCGAGCTGGTCGTCGTCGCCGGCCTGCGCTTACAGCATCCGCGTCACTGCCTTGCCCTTGGCGGCGAAGAACTCCTGGACGAGGTCGTCGAACGCGTACTCCGCCCAGCCGCCGAGAGGCTTCAGGACCGGAAGTGCGCTGGCTTTCCGCCGCATCAGCCGGGTGAGGAGGCCCAGGCACTGCGGACCGAAGCCGCCGTAGCGCCGCAGCTCTTCGTGGGCGGACACCCTGCTCACCTCCTGCCGCCGCGTTGATCCTGGGCTCGGTTATGGTCCGGCACTGCCGGAGAGTCGCGCACCGAGCCGGCCTTCTTCGCGTCGATGCGCACCGAACCTAGCGAAGCACTCGCGGCCGAGGTCATCCACTTGACCCCCGAATGGAACAGGGCCTCGGCGTGAAGCAATCGCTCATCGCCATGTGCGGAAGGCTCATGGGTGTCGGGTGCAACGACCGAGCGGCCGGCGAACGAGGCACGTCCCGGCCGGGAACGACCTCGGCTGACCCTTGACGGGACGTCGGTGGAGGAGCAGAGCAAGTTAATGGTCAGGTGACCTAACCGGCCGCTGCGCGACCGGCCAGCTCCCCTGCCCAGGCCGCGCCGGCGGTCGCGGAAAGAGCCTCGTTGGCCCGGGCGCGGGCCGACGAGAGGCGAAGTCCGGGGACAACGACTCCAAGATCTTTTGTCACAGCACCCCCGCCGAAGGCACTTACCAAAGGTGACGGGACGAAACGCGCGTCCCGCCGGCGAAGGAGTTGCGACATGGACGGGCTGCACGAGCCGGCAGGGCAGATGTCAGCAGAGCAGGTGCTCGTAGGTGGGCCGGCTGGGGGCGAGCGAGGCGCCTTCGTCCGGGACCGGGCGCACCGCTTCCCGGGCCGCCGGAACGCGCTGAAGGTCCTCTACGACGACGTGGAGGTCGCCTCGGTGCGCGCGGCCGCGCAGCTGGCCGGCCTGACCCCGACCGGGTACGTCGCGGCTGCCGGCCTGACCCTGTCCGGGGCCGGGGTCACCCCGGCAACATCGGCGGACCGGGCGCTGCTGGCCGAGTTGCTGCAGGGCCGGACGGCGCTGGGCCGGTACGGGGTGAACCTGAACCAGGCCGTCGCGGCTCTGAACAGCGGTGCGGCTGCGCCGGTGTGGCTGCTGCAGGCGGTGAGCGGCTGCGCGCGGGCCAGCGAGCGGATGGACCGGGCCAGTGTCGTGCTGTCCCGCCGGTTGGGCTGAGCAAGCACTGAGGAGCGCGTCGATGATCGGGAAGGTGTGCCGGCGAGGCACCGACACCCGCCGGCTGTTGGGCTACCTGTTCACCGAAGGGCTGGCTGGCGAGCGTGGCCTGGAGTCGGCGCATGTCGACGCGCGGGTCATCGCCGGCTACCAGTCCGCGGGCGCGCTCGAGCCGCAGCGTTGGCCGGAGCGTCGGCCGGACGCCCGGGCGGACGTGTCGCGGCTGGCGGCGCTGCTGGACGCGCCGGTACGGGCCGGTGGGGTCGGCAAGGACGCCAAGGCGACCTACCACCTCGCGATCAGCGCCGCCCCGACCGACCGGCTGCTGACGGACGCCGAGTGGGCCGACATCGCCGAGCTGTACGTCGACCGGCTCGGCCTGGCCAAGCGCGGCGATGATGACGCGGTCCGGTGGGTCGCGGTCCGGCACGCCGACAACCACGTGCACGTCGTCGCGACGCTGGTGCGTCAAGACGGCCGCAGGGTGTTCCCGCATCACGACTTCTACCGCGCCCGCGAGGCCAGCCTCGAGGTCGAGCGGACGTTCCGGCTGACGCCGACCAGCCCGGTGGACCGGACCGCCACCCCGAAGACGACCCGGGCCGAGCAGCGCAAGCACCGCATGGCCGTTGGAGAGTCCGTGCGGGCCGGGCTGCCGACACCGGTCGGACCGGACCGGGAGGTCCTACGCGCCCGGGTCCGGGCGGCACTGGCCGGCTCGGACGGCTGGGAGGACTTCGCCGGCCGGCTTCGGCTGTCCGGGGTGCTGGTCCGGGAGCGCTACAGCACCCGCAACCCCGGCCAGCTCAGCGGCTACGCGGTTGGCCTGCTGGCCACCGGTGCCCGCGACGCCCCGGAGCAGCAGGTGGTCTGGTTCGGCGGCGGGAAGCTGGCCCCCGACCTGTCCCTGCCCCAGCTGCGCGCCCGCTGGGATCAAGACGAAGGGGCCAGTGGAGGGCAGCCAGGCCGGCAGCCCGGCGCCGGTCCAACGGGGCGTCCGCATCGCGCCAGGTCGACAAGCGCCCCAACGCAACCGGCGGCGGACCTGTCGGAGCTCGAGCGGCGCAGGCTGTGGGTGGGCGCCGAGAACGCCGTGCACCGTGCCGACGCAGACATGAGGCACGCGACCAGCCACCCGTTCGACGCTTCTGCGCAGGCCACAGCTCAGGCCGCCGCCGCGTCCGCCGGCGAGGTGCTCGGCGCGGTCAGCTGGCTCGTCGAGCGCAAGCGCGGCGGACCGCTGCACGCAGCCGCCGAGGACTACGGCCGGGCGGCCCGCGACCTGCACCGCCGCACCGTGCCGGCGACTGCACATAGCCGCTCGACCCGGACCGCGGCGGGCGCCCTGGTGGGCTCCCGGCTGGTGAAGCGGGCCGAGACCCGTCAGCTGCTGTCCCTGCTGGTCCGGCTCACGGCCCTGTCCGACTCGCTCGCGCGACTGCGGGAGACGCAGGGGCGCGCCGCGCAGGCCCTGGCCGCGCGCCGCGCTGCCGAACAGCTCGCCGGTGAGCACCTGCGCCGGGGGGGGGGGCGACGCGTCATCGGCCGTGTCCAGTGCCGTGACGCAGGCTCCGGTGAGCATCGAGCTCGCGCCGCCACAC
>JBPCPM010000105.1:0-48614 GCA_050999155.1 Solirubrobacterales bacterium | reverse complement strand
TCGCGCAGGGCGTCGCGCTCCTCGCGCGAGAGCTGGGCGAACGAGGCCTGCCCCTCGATCCGCTCGGGCCCGTCGGCTCCCTCGACGGTGATGGGCCGGGAGACGACGAGGTCGGTGCCGACCCCGGTCAGCGGATCGAGGATCTCGCTCTGGGCCTGGTCGAGTCCGTCCGACAGTGCCGTGACGACGATGACGAGCGCCACGCCGACGGCCAAGCCGAGCACGGTGAGCGTCGCGCGGCCGGCCCGGTGGCCGAGCTCGCGACGCAGGTAGGTCAGGGCGAACGAGAACACGGTGCGGCCGACAATGCTCGCAGCCCGCGAAACCCGCCTCGCTCGCCGGCCGATCAGGCGGCTGCGATATCGGGTGGCCATCTGCCACCGTGTCGCCAGAACGCATGGCGGGCCACGACCACAGCGACCACGATCACGGCATTTCCCGCGACGCCGACCGGGGCAAGCTCCGCGCGGCGCTGGCGCTGATCGTCGGCTTCATGGCGCTGGAGGTCGTGGCGGGGATCATCGCCTCGTCGCTGGCCCTGCTCTCCGACGCGGCCCACATGCTCACCGACGCGGCCGGCATCGCCGCCGCGCTGGGGGCGATGCGCCTGGCCACGCGCCCGGCCTCGGGGGCGCGGACCTTCGGGTTGCAGCGCTCGGAGATCCTCGCCGCCCAGTTCAACGGCGCGACCCTGTTGGTGCTCGGTCTGCTGATCACGGTCGAAGGGACCCGGCGCCTGATCGAACCGCCGGAGGTCGAGGGGCTCATCGTGCTCGTCGTGGCGCTGGCCGGGGTCGTCGTCAACCTCGCGGCGGTCGCGATCCTCGCCCGCGCCAACCGCCAGAGCCTCAATGTCGAGGGCGCCTTCCAGCACATCCTCACCGACCTCGCCGCATTCGCCGGCACCGCGGTCGCCGGCCTTGTCATCGTGCTCACCGACTTCCGCGAGGCCGACGGGATCGCCGCCCTGTTCGTGGCGGCGATCATGCTCCACGCCGCGTGGGGCCTGTTGCGCTCCTCGGGCCGAGTGTTCCTGGAGATGGCTCCCAAGGGCACCGATCCGGAGCAGATCGGCCAGGCCATGGTCCAGGCCCCAGGGGTGCGGGAGGTCCACGACCTCCACGTGTGGGAGATCACGTCGGGGTTCCCGGCGATGTCCGCCCACGTCCTGGTGGGCGAGGAGACCGACTGCCACGCCACGCGGCGGTCCCTGGAGGAGCTGCTGCACGAGCGGTTCGGGATCGAGCACACCACCCTGCAGGTCGACCACCGCCACGACGAGCTGCTGACCATCGACACCGGCGGGTCGGCCGCAGCGGCCCCCTCCGGTCAGCCGCCGAGCTCGCCCGACCCCGCGCCGTAGGAGACCTGCCCGCCCTCGGAGCCGGGCTCGGTGGCCGGCCCGCGCCGGCGGGTGATGCCGAGCACCCGCATCGACTTGAGGCCGAGCCCCAGCTTCTCCCGCCCGTCGGTGGAGGTCAGGTCGTGGCCGCACAGCTCGCGGATCCGCTCCAGCCGATACCGGATCGTGTGCCGGTGGGTGTACATCTGGCCCGAGGTCGCGGCGACGTTTCCGTCGTTGTCGAGGTAGGCCTCGACGGTGGGCACGAGGTCGGTCTCGTACTGGTCGTCGTAGGCGGCGAGCGGCTCGATCGTCTCGGAGTAGAACCGCTGCAGGACGCTCGGATCGTCGCTCATGGCCGGCAGCAGCAGCCGGTAGGCGCCAGTGTCGGCGAAGGCGAGCATCGATTCGCCCTGAGCCTCGGCGACGTTGGCGGCCAGCCGCGCCTCGTTGCCGGCCCGGTAAAGGTCGACGGGGTCGGCAACCGGATCGCTGTGCGCGACCATCACCGCCATGCCCTCGAGGCCGCTGGTCAGCTCGCGCAGCAGGCTCGTCGCGGCGCGCTCGACGTGGGCGGCGTCGGTCACGGGAGCCACGAGGTCGATCTCGGCGTGGTCGGCGCCCGCGTCGGCGGCCAGGGTGCCCGGGCACAGCGAGCGCACGGCCCGCAACGCGAGCATCAGGACGCGGGCCCGCCAGTCGCCGGTCTGGGCGCGGCGGGCGTGGACCCGCACCACAAGCACGGCCGAGGACCCCGAGAGGTCGGCGCCGAGCTCCGATCCCCGCGCCACGATGTCGCCGCGGTCGGTGGCCTTGCGCTCAAGCACCGAGCGCACGAAGTCCCCGGCGGCCTCGTCACTGGCCCACTCCGGCGAGCGGGCCCGCTCGACCTCGAGCGCCAGCAGGGTGGCGACCAGACGCAACGTGGTGACGTCGGCCTCCTCCTCGCTGCGGGCCCGGTAGCGGAGCTCTCCGACCGCCGCGTCGGCCACGCGCAGGGGCAGCGACCCCACCGAGTCGTCGGCGCCGAGCAGCTTGGCCTCCTCGGCGGAGGAGCCGGCGGCCACCGCGAGCACCGCGCTCGAGCGGTCGATGAGGGCGATGCTCGCCCCCAGGACGCGGGCAGCCACCCGGGCGACCTCGGGGAGGCCCTCCCCGGATTCGATGGCATCCGACAGAGCGTCGAGCGACGCCTCCTGCCCGGACACGGAACGCTCGCGCTGCTTGCCGGCCACGCCCCAATCCTACCCGCGCCGGGTCGGCGCCAGAGCGGCCGTCACGGCCGCCGGTGCCTCAGATCATGCTGCGCAGGTCGTCCCAGAAGTAGACGATCGCCGCCCCGGCCCCCACGCCCAGGGCAACCAGCGCCCCGAGCACGAACAACGACAGGAACGCAGCGGTGACCTTCTCCCACCCGCGCCCGAACGCCCCCATGGCCGGCGTGGTGACGAGCCCCAGAAACGCGATCAGGCTGACGATTCCCGCGGATCCGAAGAGCAGGTACTCGGGAGGGATGGCAGAGAGGAGCACGCCGCCATTGTGCCGAACGTCGCCGATGGCCACCGGGTGGCTTTCTAGAGCCTCATGTCGTCCTGTTGAAGAAGGCCCCTCACTAGAGTCCGAGGCCGCCCACACCGCCTTCGTCGTAGCCCAGGTGATGAGCCAGCTCGTGGCGCAAGGTTCGTTCCACCTGGGCGGCGAGCAGGGCGCGGTCGTGGCCGAAGTCGCGCTCCAGGGTGTCGCGGTAGATCGTGATGCGGTCCTCGTAGCGGCCGCGGGCGACGCCGTCGCCGTGGTAGTGGCCGTAGGCGCCTTCCTCGCTGCCGTGCTCGGCCACCACGACCGGTGTGTCCGCCAGCAGCTTGCGGAAGTCTGGGGGGAGCCGGTCGATGGCGTCGACCACGAGCTGGTCGAAGTCGTCGAGGGCGCGGGCCGGGGGCTGCTCGGCGAGCTGCTCGCTGCGGTCGGTGAGCCGATCGAACTCGGCGTCGGAGAGCTCGGCGGGCGACGGTGCGCCTTCCGGCGGCGCGTCGGCCGCCTCGGCGAGGTCGTCGGCGTCAGGCGTGTGCTCGGGGCTCATGCCGCATCTCCGTCGCGGGCCGCGGTTTCGGTTGCCATGGACGCGGCCGGGAGCGCTGCCGTGCCCTGCCCCGCTGCCGCGTCCGGAGCGGCCCGGGGACGACGCGGGCCGCCCGACGTCTCGCGCAGGTGGGAGACGACGAGCACGACGATGGCCGCCAGGGCGAACACCGCAACCCCCAGGCCCCACCCGGCCGTCACGTCGCTGAGCCAGTGCACGCGCAGCTCGACACGGCTGAGCCCGATCGCGGCCGACAGCGCGGCGGCCGCGCCGATCAGCGAGCTCCCGGAGATCGCGCCGGGCGCCCCGCGGACGGTCACGATCACCGCCGCCCACACCCACAGGACCGAGTGCGCCGCATGGCCACTGGGGAAGGCAAGGCTCTCGGCGGCGACGAGCCCTCCGTCGGGGCGCGGCCGGCCGACCGTCTCCTTGAAGACGGGGACCGCGAGATAGAGCACGGTCGCGGCGACGACAAGCGCTCCCACGTCGAGCCACCGCCGCCGCAGCGCGAGCCAGCCGGCGACGAGCGAGATCATCGGCACCACCACGGCCGACGAGCCGAGCGCGGTAACCACCCGGGCCGCGTCGTCGAGCATGCCTGAGCGCAGATTGTCGGCCAGGTTGAAGGCCCGCCGGTCGCCGGCCGTGGGTCCGGGATCGGCCCCGATGATCAGCAGGTAGGCACCGAACACGTAGACCCCGACCGCAAGGACCGCGACCAGGGTGGTGAACTCCAGGCCCAGGCCGCCGGGGGTCAGCCGCTGGCCGGCGAAGCGCAGCTGGGGGGAGAAGCGGCGGCCCAGGTTCATGCCGGTTCGCAGCCCCGGCGTGCGATCGGCGAAGGCGGCAATCGCCGCCCGCCGCTCGCGGTCACGCAGGGCCCGCACCGCGAGGACCAGCCCCACGATGATCACGATCACGGTTCCGAGGTACAGGCTCCCCTTCCCGGCCAGGGCGAGCACCTTGTCGAGGTTGCGCGACCCGAAGTAGCCGAGCAGCGTGAAGAACGACGTCCACAGGCCGGTGCCGAGCACGCTGAACGGCCAGAACGCCCGGTAGCGCATGCCCGAGCTGCCGGCGACGAAGGGGGCGAGGGCGCGGACGATCCCCACGAACCGGCCGATCAGGATCGTCTTGCCACCGTGACGGTCGAAGTAGTCCTCGACCTGCTCGAAGCGCTCGCGGCTGATCCGCACCCGCTCGCCGTGGCGCATCACGAAGTCGCGGCCGAGGCGACGGCCGAGCAGGAAGCTCACCGAGTCGCCGGCGTAGGCGCTGGCCCACGCGATGGTCAGCAGCACCACGACGTCGACGCCGGCCTCCCCCTGGCCGGCCACGGCCCCGCCGAGGATGACGCTGGTCTCCCCGGGGGCGACGAGCCCGACGAAGGCCCCGGTCTCCAGGAACGCCATCGCGCCCACGAACAGGTACGTGTAGGGGCCGAGCGTACGGGCGAAGTCCTCGAGGAACTTCTCGAGGTCGAAGGACGGGAGGATTCCCGTGCGCCGCACCACCACGAACGCCACGATGGCCACGACGATCAGCCCGAGCTTGCGCAGCCGCGAGCGGTTCATGCGGGGACCACGACGATCGGGTCGAAGGCGGGATCGATGCGTGCGGCCGCCGCGTCCGCGGCCGGGAGATCCGCGAGCAGGCCGAAGGCGGTGGGCCCCGAGCCGGTCACCCTCGACAGGGTGGCGCCGGCATCGTCGAGCGCCCCGAGGGCATCGGCGATCTCCGGGCGCAGCGACAGGGCGGCCGGTTGAAGGTCGTTGACCAGCAGGGCCGCCTCGCCGAGCGGGTTGAAGCGCTCCGCGCGCTCGTCAAGGGTCTCGGCCACCGCGTCGAGTTCGGCACTCGACCGCGCCACGCCGAGGCGGTCGGCCTCCCGGTAGACATCGGCGGTGGACAGGCCGTGCGCGCTGGGCACCAAGACCGCGGCCCACGGCGCCTGCGCGGGGAGCGGGGCCACGACTTCCCCGGCCCCCCGTACCAGCGCCGGCTGGGGATCGAGCTGGGAGCGGACATCGGCGCCCAGCCGCTCGGCCAGCTCCTCCCGCCCTTCGAGCTCGGAGGCCAGCCGCAGGACGGCCGCCGCGTCGGCGCTGCCGCCGCCCAGGCCGGCGGCCACGGGGATGCGCTTGGTGATCGTGATCCGCACCGGCCTGTGGTCCCACCCGAGCTCGCGCAGCCCGGTCAGCGCGCGCTCGGCAAGGTTGGTTCCTTCGATGCCGGGACAGAGGACCTCATCGTGCTCGGCCGGCTCGACGAGCAGGTGGTCGGCGAGCGACAGCGGGGCGAAGACCGAGCACAGCTCGTGCAGGCCGTCGTCGCGCGTCGGGCCGAGGTAGAGGCAGAGGTTGAGCTTGGCGGGGGCGCGAACGGTCATCGGGGCGACCCTGGCCTCTCGTCGCTCGCCGACAGACCGGCCGGTGGCGTGAGCCGTTCGGCGAGGGCGAACAGCTCGCCGGGGCCGAGCGCCTCGGCGCGGACGCCGGGATCGTGGCCGAGGTCGCCGAGCGCCTCGGCCGTTGTCGCGCGGTCGGCCCCGCCGGCCAGCTCCAGCGACCGGGGAAGCGACTTGCGCCGGTGGGCGAAGCAGGCCCGCACGGTCGCGCGGTGGATCGCCGGTGGCGTCGGGGTCCGGCGCCGCAGACGCACGAGCGCCGAGTGCACACGAGGAGGGGGCGAGAACACCTCGGGGGGCACTCGGCGCACGAGCTCGACATCGCACACGTGCTGGACGAGCGCCGACGGGGCCCCGTAGGCGCGGGTGCCCGGCGCGGCGGCGAGGCGCTCAGCGATCTCCAGCTGCACCATCACCAGCCAGCGTTGCAGAGCGGCCAGCTCCAGCGACCCGGCGAGCACCGGAACGGCCACCGAGTATGGGAGGTTGGCGACCATGGCCTCGGGCACGGGGTCAAGCCCCGCCCAGTCGAGGCGGGCAGCGTCCGCCCAGTGCATCTCGACGGCCGGGTGGGCGGCGGCGAGCTCGGTGAGCCGGTCGCGCAGCGTCTCGTCGAACTCGACGACGTGCAGGTGCGCGACGCGCGGCGCGAGCCGCTCGGTGAGCGCGCCCGCCCCTCCCCCGACCTCGAGGACGACGGTGTCCGGGCCGACCCTTGCCTCGCGGACGATCAGCTCCAGCAGGTTGGTGTCGGTGAGGAAGTTCTGGCCCAGCCGCCGCTGGCGGGCGCTGGGCGCCGGCCCCCTTCGCGACGAGCTCACCAGCCGAACAACCGCGTGGCGTTGGCCTCCACGACCTGTTCGAGCGCCTGGTAGCCGACCCCCCGTTGCTCGGCGACGACCTCGGCCGTGTGGGTGACGCACGCCGGGCGGTTGCGCTTTCCGCGTAGCGGCTGCGGGGCCAGGTAGGGCGCGTCGGTCTCGACCAGCAGCAGCTCGTCGGGCACCTCACGGGCCGCCTCGCGCAGGGACTCGGCCTTCGGGTAGGTGACGTTGCCGGCGAACGAGCACACCCACCCTCGCTCGGTGGCCTGGGCGGCCTGGGCGGCGTCGCCCGAGAAGCAGTGCAGGACGACCGTGACCCCATCGGCCTCGGCGTCGAGCTTGGCGTAGGCGTCGGCGATCGAGTCGCGCATGTGGATGACCAAGGGCTTGCCGGTCTCGGCGGCGAGGGCGATCTGGGCGCTGAAGGCGCGATGCTGGTCGTCCGGCGGAGCGCCGGTGCGATACCAGTCGAGGCCTGTCTCGCCGATGGCGCGCACGTGGGGGTCGGCGGCCAGCTCGCGCAGGTCGGTGGCCGCCGCGTCATCGAACCCCTCGGCGGCGTTGGGATGGCGGCCG
This sequence comes from Solirubrobacterales bacterium, assembly GCA_050999155.1. Lineage (GTDB taxonomy): Bacteria > Actinomycetota > Thermoleophilia > Solirubrobacterales > 70-9 > JBPCPM01. Next base: position 41,382 of record JBPCPM010000105.1, on the reverse strand, counting down.
ACGGCGGCGAAGACAGCCTCGTGCTCCCGGGCGGCGGCGATGGCCTGACGGTTGGACTGCTCGTCCATGCCGATCGTCAGCAGCCGGTGCACGCCGGCCTGGGCGGCCTCGGCGACCAGCTCGGCGTCCGGCGGTTCGCAGCTGGCGAGGTGGGTGTGGCTGTCGATCACCGGGCCACCCTCACGCGGCCGGCTCGATCTTGGGAAAGAGAGGCGGGATCCGCTGCACCGTGGCGCCGCCCGACCGCGACCCGAGCGGCTGGAGGGTGCGCTCGGTCTCGGCGAGGCCGTCGAGGAGGCGGTCCATGCTGCGGGGCATGTAGGCCCACAGCAGCAAGGCGCAGACCCGGACCCCCTCGGCCAGGCCGTAGAGCACGGCATCCAGCTTCTCGGCCTGCGCCTCGTCGCGGGCCAGCTCCCACGGCTTGGACTCCTCGACGTAGCGGTTGAGCCTGCGCACCCGCTCCATGATCAGCTCCAGGGCGCCGCTGATCTCGGCCTTGTCGAGCTCGCCGGCGACCGCCTCGACGAGCCCGTCGAAGTCGGCGGCGAGCGCCTGCTCGGCCGTGGCCTTTGGGACGACGCCGTCCCGGTAGCGGTCGACCATGGCCAGCGTCCGGCTGGCGAGGTTGCCGAGGTCGTTGGCCAGCTCGGTCTCGTACCGGGTGGCAAAGCCCTCCAGCGACACGGCGCCGTCCTGGCCGAAAGACACCTCACGGAACAGGTAGAAGCGCAGGGCGTCGGCGCCGTGGGACTCGATGACGGCGAACGGGTCGAGCACGTTGCCCATCGACTTGGACATCTTGCGGTCGCCCATCAGCAGGAAGCCGTGGATGACCATGGAGCGCGGCGGTTCCAGGCCGGCCGCCATCAGCAGGGCCGGCCAGATGACGGCGTGGAACTTGAGGATGTCCTTGGCCATCACGTGCCGATCGGCGGGCCAGAAGGTGTCGGTGATGTCCTCGTCGCGGGCGAAGGCCAGCGCCGTGACGTAGTTGAGCAGGGCGTCGAACCACACGTACATCCGCTGCTCGGGGTCCCACGGCAGCGTCATCCCCCACTTGAGCTTGGGCCGCGACAGCGACACGTCCTCCAGCCCGCCGCGAATGAACGACAACGCCTCGTTACGCCGGAACTCCGGGACGACGAAGTCGGGCTGCTCGGCGTACAGCTCCTCGAGCCGCTCCTGAAAGGCCGACAGGCGGAAAAACCAGTTCTCCTCGGACTCGCGGTCCAGGGGGATCTCGTGGATGGGGCAGGTGTTGTCGGGCCCGCGTTCGCGCTCGTTCTTGAAGTCGGCGCAGCGGGGGCAGTACCAGCCCTCGTAGCTGCCCTTGGTGACCCAGCCGTTGTCGTAGACCCGCTGCATGATCTCCGCGACCCGGTCCGTGTGGCGGGGGTCCGAGGTGCGGATGAAGAAGTCATTCGAGGCCCCGATGAGAGGCATCAGGGCCTTGAACCGCTCGGCGTTGCGATCGGCCAGCTCCTTCGGGGTCACGCCCTCCCGGGCCGCCGCGAGCTCTATCGGCTCGCCGTGCTCGTCGGTCCCGGTGAGAAGGAAGACCTCCTCGCCGCGCTGGCGCATGTGGCGGGCGAGGATGTCGGCGCCAATCGTCGAGTACGCGTGGCCCAGGTGGGGCGCCGCGTTGACGTAGTAGATCGGGGTGGTGACGTAGTAGGCCACGAGCGCCCGAGGCTACTAAGCGGCCCTTGCCCGACGGCCGCCCTCAGCCGGGATCGGGCGCCGCCAGCTGGAGGAAGGGCCGCACCGCGGAGGCGGCACGGGCGGCGATCTGCGCCTTCGTCGGAGGCGGTTCGCCGAGTGAGCCCGGGCCCCGGACCCGGTGAAGCGGCGAACCGCGCGCTGCCTGGCGATCAGTCGCGGACGACCAGCGTGCCGCCGGCCATGTCCCCGAGGCGCTGGTTCTTGTCTGAGAACAGCGCGACGAGGAACCCGACGAGGTAGACGAAGAGCCCGTCGATGATGCGCAGAACCGTGCGGATGGCGATCGGGGTTCCCTGAGGCTGGGTCCCGTCATCGGACACGACCCGGATGCCGAGCGCCTTCTTGCCAAGCGTCTGGCCGTCGCGGGCTTCCATGAGGCCGAAGTACAGGAGGCCGATGATGCCGGCGAGCGCCTGAAAGACAACGCCCTGACCCATGATCGCAGCAAGGAGGAGCACCACCGGGATCAGCACGAGTGCGTCGATGAGGATCGCGCCCACTCGACGGCCGAGCACGCCGGTGTCTCCCGGCGCCCCGCTGCGGGCTCCGGCGTCGAGGGTGCCGCCGCCTTGCGCGGCGGGCGCTCCGGTTTCCTCGCGGCGCGGGGCCGGCGAGCCTGCTGGGGTACCTCCCTGGGATTCCATGGCGAAAGCCTATGAGCGCGCGCGGACGTGTCAACCCTCGCGCGACTCACGCCCGGTCAGCGCGCGGTAGAGGTCGTTGGCCCGCGTTCCCGTGAGGGTGGCGACGACGCTCACCGCGGCCCGTGGTCGGGCGCCCGACTCGACCAGCCGCCGCGCGGCGTCCACGGCGAGCGCCCCGGATGCCTGGTCGGGTCCGGACTCCTGCGGCGCGGCGCCGAGGACGACGGTGACCTCGCCCTGGACCTCACCGCCGAACCGCCGCGCCAGCTCCCCGAGCGGCCCCACGGCGACCTCCTCGTGGAGCTTGGTCAGCTCCCGGCACACGGCAGCGGGCCGGTCGGGGGCAAGCGCGGCCAGCGCGGCGAGGGACTTCGCCAGGCGCCGGGGTGACTCGAAGGCCACGACCGTCTCGCTCGCGGCGAGGATCCGCTCCAGCTCACCGGTGCGCCGGGGCAGGTAGCCCTCGAACCGCCACCGGTGGGCCGGCAGTCCGGAGGAGACGAGCGCCGTGACCGCGGCCGACGGGCCCGGCAGCACCTCGACGTCGAGCCCGCGCGCGCGGCAGACTGCGACCAGGCGGTAGCCGGGGTCCGAGATGGTGGGCGTGCCCGCGTCGGACACGAGCGCGACGCGGTCCCCTCGCTCCATCTGGCGGACGAGCTCGTCGGTGCGCCGGTCCTCGTTGTGCTCGTGGTAGCTGACCAACCGTGCCTTGGGGAGATCGAGCAGGTCGAGCAGGCGGCCGGTGCGCCGGGTGTCCTCGCAGGCGACGAGGTCGGCGTCGGTGAGGGCGTGCTGCACCCGCGGCGAGAGATCCCGGAGGTTCCCGATCGGGGTGGGGCATACGGTCAGGCGTCCGGCCACGGTCTGGATCATGGCGGGTCGCACGGCCAGGCTACCGGCGGCGGCCTGGCGCGTTGCGGATGAAGGCTGCCGGCTCGGCGTTGATGCACCCTCGGCGCCGTCGACTCCTGGAAGTGGCCCTCGGCGGGGGGTGAGGAGGCGAGGGGCCTCGGCCGCTAGGTCGCGGCGATGCCCGTGGCGGCCAGGGCGGCGGCGCCGATCGTGCCCGCCTCCTCGCCCAGCGACGAACCGGTGACCGCGGCCTGGTTCATCGGCGGCAGGGCGCGGGCTCGCAGCTCCTCGCGGGCCGGGTCGATCAGCAACGCCCCGGCGCCGGCCACCACGCCGCCGCCCAGCACGATCACGTCGGGATCGAAGATGTTGGCCCAGCTGGCCATCGCTGTCCCCAGCCTGCGCCCAATCCGGGCCATGAGCCTCTTGGCTGGCTCGTCGCCGGCCACGGCCGCCTCGACGACCACCCGGCCGGTGATCGCTCTCCCGTCGGCCAGATGCCGGCCGAGGGCGGAGTCGGGCGAGCCCTTGGCGAGCCGCAGCCCCTCCTCGGCGAGCGCCGTTCCCGACGCCATCACCTCGACGCACCCACGGTTCGGGCAGGTCCCCTGGCACGGAGGGCCGTCGACCTCGATCACCGTGTGCCCGAGCTCTCCGCCGGCGCCGTAGGACCCGCGCTGCACGCGGCCGTCGACGACCACGCCGCCGCCGATGCCCGTCCCCACGGTGGCCATCACGAGGTGCCGGCTATCGCGGCCGGCCCCGGCGACGAACTCGCCGTAGGCGGCCGCGTTGGCGTCGTTGTCGATCACGACCGGCAGGCCGAGGCGGTCGCCCATCTCGTCGCGGATCGGGAGGTCGTGGATCGGGAGGTTGACCGCCGAGATGGCCAGGCCCCGGTGCTGGTCGATGGTGCAGGGGATGCCCAGGCCGACGGCGGCGACCTCGGGATGCTCGTCGATGCCCAGCGAGATCTCCTCGGCCAGCGCATCGAGCAACTGCTGCTGGTCGAGGCTCTGCGAGGACCGGCGGCCGCGCCACAGCACCTCGTTCGCGGCGTCGACGACGGCCACGCGCATGCTCGTGCCGCCGAGATCGACGCCGATCGAGGGGGCCGGCGATCGTGGGGCTGAGGTAGGGCTCGGTGCCATGGGCGAGTATTAAAGCCCGTGGCCCCACCAAACAGCGACGCCGACGCCCCCGACTACACCGTCTACAAGTCTCGCCGCCGCCTGTGGCCGGGCCGCGACGGGGACGGTGACGGCGGCTCGGGCTCGGGCCCCGGCCGGTTCTCGCTCGGCCGCCTGCGCAACCGCAAGCCGCGCGACGGCCGCAGGCGACCGTGGGTCAAGTGGCTGCTGCTGGGCGCCGGCGCGTGGATCGCGATCTCGATCCTCGCCTTCGTCTTCAGCTCCCTGCTCCAGCAGCTGCAGTTCGACGGCGACACCCGCGACGTGATCGACGGGACGCCGAACCTCATCACCGACACCCAGACGATCCTCGTCATGGGTACCGACCGCCGCAAGGAAGACAGCAAGGAGCCGGGCGCCAACGAGGGACCGGCCCGCGCCGACACGCTGCTGCTGATTCGGGCGGGCGCGGGGACGTGGCGCAAGTTGTCGATCCCCCGGGATTCGCTGGCCGAGATCCCGGGCCGCGGCAGCCAGAAGATCAACGCGGCCTACGCGTTCGGCGGTTCGGCTCTGCAGGTCCAGACGGTCGAGGGGTTCATGGGCATCGACGTCGACCACGTCGTGGAGATCGACTTCGCCGGCTTCGAGGACTTCATCGACGCCCTGGGCGGGGTCAAGGTCACGACCAAGTGCGTGGTCTCGCGGATCAACGGCGGGGCGAGCAACGGCGGCTTCACCCTGCGGCTGCGCCCGGGCACCAACACGCTCAGTGGCGAAGAGGCCCTGGCCCTGGCCCGCACCCGCAAAAACAGCTGCAACCGCAAGGGCAACGAGGACGACCGCACGCGGGCCCGCCGTCAGCAGAAGATCCTCGCGGGCATCCGCGGGCGCCTGTCCAGCCCCCTGCGCGCGCCCGTGAACTTCGTCCGCGGGCCGCTGATCGGATGGACGGCGCCCAAGGCGATCGTCACGGACATGGGCCCCCTCACGCTGTCTCAGCTGTTTGCCGCGGCCGTGATCGGCGACGACGACAACACCCGCGTTCTGCGCCCCTCGGGCGACGGCGCCGGAGGGAGCCTCGTCATCTCCGAGGACGAGCGGCGAACCCAGGCCGAGCGGCTGCTGCGCAACTGACCAGCCGGCCCTCGGGGAACCGCGTCTGCGGACGGGGATGGGCGGTTAGGGTCGGCCGGTGGATCGTGTTTCTCCCGAGCAGGCCGCCGACCGTTTCAGCACCACCGACTCGATGGGGATGCCGCTGGCCACCGGCCAGCCCGGCGGGCTGCTGGAGGCGATGGCCGGCCGCGACGACTGGGTGCAGCTGCGGGTCTACGGGGCGTTGCTGGCCGTCAACCCCGAGCTGTTCAGCCACCCGGGCGTCCACTACCTGTCGGGGTTCTACGGCCCGATGGAGCGGACCTTGCGCGACCAGGAGGCCAACATCAGCTTCGCCCCGGCCGACTTCCGCCAGTTCGGGCCGCTGTTTCGCCGAGAGAACCCGCGTGTCATGGCGACGATGGCCACCCCGCCCGACGACGACGGCTGGTGCTCGCTGTCGCTGCACGCCGGGGGCATCGTCCCCGAGCTCGCACGGGCTGCCGACGACGACGAGCGGATGCTCGTTGTCGAGGTGTCGGACCACTTCCCACGCACGATCGGCGTCCCACCCGACCACCGCCACGCCGTGCACGTCGACCAGATCGACCTGCTCGTCGAGAGCGACCACGCACCGCTGCCGCTGCCCAGCGCCGAGGCAGGGCAGGCGGACCGCCAGATCGCCGAGTACGCCCGGGAATACATCTGCGAAGGAGCGACGTTGCAGACCGGCATCGGCGCCATCCCGTCGACGATCGCGGCCCTGCTGGCCGGCGGCGAGGTCGGCGACTTCGGCGTCCACTCGGAGATGTTCACCGACGGCCTGATGAAGATGCACCTGGCCAACAAGGTGACCAACCGCAAGGGCCAGTTCGACGGGGTCTCCGTCACCACCTTCGCCGCCGGCTCGCAGGAGCTCTACAACTGGCTGGATGGCAATCAGGAGGTCGCGTTCCTGCCGGTCGAAGTCGTCAACAGCCCGGAGGCCATCTCGGCCAACCGCAACATGGTCACGATCAACGGGGCGCTGGCCGTCGACATCCACGGCCAGGTGATGGCCGACACGATCGACGGCCGCCAGCACTCCGGGATCGGCGGCCATGAGGACTTCATCGCGGGCCCCGCGCTCGCTCTCGACCAGCGGGCGCTGCTGTGCATGCACTCGACCGTCGAGATCGACGGCCAAACCCGGTCCCGGATCCATTCGCAGCTCCCGGCCGGCACGGTGATCACCACGCCGCGCCACCAGGTCGACGTCATCGTCACCGAGTACGGCGCCGCCGAGCTGCAGGGCAAGACGGTCCACCAGCGCGGCAAGGCGCTCGCAGCGATCGCGCACCCCGATTTCCGCGACGAGCTGCTCGAGGCGGCCGAGCGGGCATCGAAGGGCCGCTCACCCGCCGGCGACCCGTAGGCGCAGCCCGAGCGGGCTCAGCCGGTCAGGACCGCGAGCAAGATCACGACGACCAACCCTCCGACAAGGCCCAACCCGACCAGCAGCATCAGCGTGCCCGGCACGACACGCCCGGGCCCCATCTCGGGCTCCCCCTCCGGCGTCGGGGGACTGTCACCGTGGTGTTGGCGGTCTTGGACCTCGTCAGTCATCAGGGACGGTGTATCCGATGGCGGCAGGTTTCATTCATCGTCCCCGGAGAGCATCGACGCCATCAGCCGCAGCGGCTCGTCGGCCTCCTCGGGCCAGTCCTCGACGGCCGCCGGCCACCACGCCCAGTCGTCGTGCTCGGCGTCGGGGACGGGCTCGCTGTCGGCCGCGACCAGCGCGGTTCCGACGAGGAACGCCATGCCCCCGGGTCGCCGCACGAGCGCCTCGATGGTCAGTTCGGTCGCCTGCAGCGACCACTCCTCGTGGAGCTCGCGGGTGAGCGTGGCGGTCGGGCTCTCACCCACGTCCACCGCGCCGCCCGCGCCCAGCGCCCAGCGCCCAGCCCACGAGGACACCCACGCCGCCCGGCGGCCGGCCAGCCAGCGGCCGGCCGGATTGCGCACGACACACAGCGCCGACAGGGCCCGCACGTCGGCGTCGTCGACCAGTCGCAGCGCCCAACGTGCCGGCTGGAGCTCGACCGACAGCCCGTCGGGTCCCGAGCGCACCTCCACCAGTCGGGCGGCGGTGCCGTCATGGCTGGGCGATCCCCTCTCGCGCAGCTCCCGGATCGCGTCGTCTGCTCGCTTCGCCGCCTCGTCAGCCGGGGTGTAGAACTCGTCGAGCCAGCGGCAGGTGACCTGGTCGGGCGACCACGGGCCTCGGTGAAACTCGGGGCCGTCGCCCGGGCGGCGGCTAATCGCTCGCCGACCCGGCCTTGCTCGTCGAACCCGACGAGCCGCTCTTGGAGCCCGAATCCTTGCCCGAAGATTTGGAGTCGCCGCCCGATCCGGATCCCGACGATTCCGAGCTCGATTTCTCCGATGACCCGGACTTCTCCGAGGACGGATCCTTGGAGTCCGAGCCCTCGGTGCCCCGGCGCTTGGAGCTGTAGTCGGTGTTGTAGAACCCCGAGCCCTTGAAGTGGATCGCGGGCGCGCTGAGGACGCGCTGAACCGGCACCCCCGTCTCGGGGTCCTCGGTCAGGGCCTCGTCCGAGAACTTCTGGATCAGCTCGAACCTGCTGCCGTCGGGACGTCGGTACTCGTAGATGGGCACGGGCCGATTATGCCAGCGGCGGTCGGCGACCGGACCGAATGGTGCCCGGCGACGGTGGGGCGGGCGCTCAGGCGTCGAGCGTGGGCGGCGGCTGGTCGCGCACAAGCGACACGCCGGCGGTGTGCCAGACGAACCAGACCGCGAGGTGGCGGCCGAAGCGAAGTGGGGTCTCGAGCGGATTCATGGCTTGAGGTACTCCATCGGACGAACGTGCCCTACACCCCAGTAGTTTGACCGATGGACCGGCCAGCGAACCTTTAGATCCGTTCACAGTTCCGACGACCCCCGGAGCGCGCCCATCCGGGCCAATCGGCACCATGACGTGTGATTCGGATGCCAACCACCGCGCCCTCCACCCGATGAGCGACACCCAGCCCTCCCAGGTCACCCTCGACGAGGTCGTCGCGCTGTGCAAACGGCGCGGCTTCATCTTCCCGTCGTCGGAGATCTACGGCGGCCTCGCCTCGACCTATGACTACGGGCACTACGGGGTGCTGCTGAAGTCCAACGTCAAGGCCCAGTGGTGGCGGGCGAACGTCCAGCAGCGTGACGACACCGTGGCGCTGGACGCGGCGATCCTCATGCATCCCCGCACCTGGGAGGCCTCGGGCCACCTGGCGGGGTTCACCGATCCGCTGATCGACTGCCGCACCTGCAAGCAGCGGGTCCGCGAGGACCACCTGCCCGACCTCGCCTGCGGGCAGAAGCCGTCCAAGGCGCCGGGCGAGCACAGCGCCTGCGACCTCACCGAGGCCCGCAAGTTCAACCTCATGTTCCAGACCACGATGGGTCCCGTCGCCGACGAGGGCTCCACGGTCTACCTGCGCCCCGAGACCGCCCAGGGCATCTTCGTGAACTTCAAGAACGTGATGCAGTTCGCGCGCCGCAAGCCGCCGTTCGGGATCGCCCAGGTCGGCAAGGCCTTCCGCAACGAGATCACGCCCGGCAACTTCATCTTTCGCACCCGCGAGTTCGAGTAGATGGAGATCGAGTTCTTCGTCCCGCCCGACGAAGCCGCGCAGTGGCACGAGTCGTGGATGGCCGATCGGATGCGCTGGTACACCGACCTGGGCATCACGCCCGAGCGGCTGCAGCTGCGCAAGCACGAAGGCGACGAGCTCTCGCACTACTCCTCGGCCACCTCGGACATCGAGTACCGGTTCCCCATGGGCTGGTCGGAGCTGGAGGGCATCGCCAACCGCGGCAACTTTGACCTCACCCAGCACGCGCAGTTCTCCGGCGAGAAGCTCGAGTACTTCGACCAGAAGACCGGCGACCGCTACGTGCCCCACGTGATCGAACCCTCGGCCGGCGCCGACCGCGCCACCCTGGCCTTCCTCGTCGAAGCCTACGCGACCGAGGAGGTCGAGGGCCGCCAGCGCACCGTCCTGCGCCTCGATCCCCGTCTTGCGCCCAACAAGGTTGCCGTCCTGCCGCTGGTGTCCAAGGAGGGCATGCCTGAGCGGGCCCGGAAGATCTACGAGGACCTGCGCGACCAGATGCCCGCCGAGTTCGACGAGGGTGGCTCGATCGGCAAGCGCTACCGCCGCCAGGACGAGATCGGCACCCCGTGGCAGCTCACCATCGACGGCCAGACGATCGAGGACGGGACCGTCACCCTGCGCGACCGCGACACCCTCGAGCAGACGCGCGTGCCCGAGGACGGGATCCGCACCCTGCTTGCCGAGCGGTTGGCCGCCGCCCACACCGGGTAAAAGACACCGACCGGGAAGTTTCCTGGAACCCGTGAGCGCCACCTCCCAGACACCCGCGACGTTCGAGACCGCTGCCATGCGCCGGACGCTGGACGGCAAGTGGGGATGGATCCGCGACGAGGTGCGCGAGATCCTGGCCGGGCCGGATTTCGTCCCGCCCCACGACCTCGACATCGAGCAGTACCGCGCCCAGGTCCTGGAGTGGATCCGGGCGCTGACCACGCTGGAGGCCGGCACGGGTCTCGGGTTCCCGGAGGCCTACGGGGGCAAGAACGACGTCGGCGGCGCGGTCACCGCCTTCGAGACACTCGCCTTCGGCGACCTGTCGCTGGTCGTCAAGGTGGGCGTCCAGTTCGGACTCTTCGGCGGCGCGGTGCTGCATCTCGGGACCGAGCACCACCACGAGCGCTACCTGAAGCAGGTCATCTCGGTGGAGCTTCCCGGCTGCTTTTGCATGAGCGAGACCGGCCACGGGTCCAACGTCCAGGACCTACGGACCACGGCCACCTACGACGCCGAGACCGGCGAGTTCGTCATCGACACCCCCGACGCCCACGCCCGCAAGGACTACATCGGCAACGCGGGCCGCGACGGCCGGATGGCCGCGGTGTTCGCCCAGCTGCACTCCGGCGGCGAGTCGCACGGCGTGCACTGCCTGCTGGTCCCGATCCGCGACGCCGACGGCACGCCCTGCCCCGGCGTCGAGCTCGAGGACTGCGGTGTGAAGCTCGGGCTCAACGGCGTGGACAACGGTCACGTGGCCTTCCACGAGGTGCGGGTCCCACGGGAGGCCCTGCTCGATCGCTTCGCCTCCGTGGCCGAGGACGGCACGTACTCGAGCGCCATCGACGACGAAAACAAGCGGTTTTTCACCATGCTCGGGACGTTGATCCAGGGACGGATCAGCGTGTCGGGAGCGGGGCTGAGCGCGGCCAAGTCGGCCCTCGTCAACGCCGTGCGCTACGGCGACCGCCGCCGCCAGTTCGGCCCGCCCGATGGTGGCGAGGAGGCGCCGCTGCTCGACTACCTGGGCCACCAGCGCCGGCTGCTGCCCGCCCTGGCGACCACCTACGCGCTGCACTTCGCCCAGACCGAGCTGGTGCGCGAGCTCGATCAGGCCTTCGGCGGCGACGGCGACGAACAGGCCCGGCGCGAGCTGGAGACCAAGGCGGCTGGGGTCAAGGCGCTGGCCACCTGGCATGCGACGTCGACCATCCAGACCTGCCGCGAGGCCTGCGGCGGGCAGGGCTACATGGCGACCAACCGGTTCGCCGCTCTCAAGGCCGACACCGACGTGTTCACGACCTTCGAGGGTGACAACACGATCCTGCTGCAGCTGGTGGCCAAGAGCCTGCTCACGGGCTACCAGGAGGAGTTCGGCGAGATGGGGCCGATCGGGCTGACCCGTTTCGGCGCCGAGTTCGCCGTCGACACCGTCGTCGAGCGGGTGGCTGCGCGCAAGGTCTTCGAGACCCTGGTGGGCGCCGTCACCTCCGACGACTTCGACGACGCCGGCGTGCTGGACACCAACTACCACCTGGAGATGTTCCGCTGGCGCGAGGAGCACGTCCTGTCCACGATCGCCCGCCGGCTCAAGGGCGGCATCGACGCCGGGCACGATCCCTTCGACGTCTTCGCCCGCACCCAGGACCACGTGCTGCTCGCCGCCCGGTCACACCTCGATCGCGTGGTGCTCGAGGCGTTCCTGGAGGCGGTCGAGCGCTGCGAGGACGAGTCGATCCGCGGGATGCTCGGCACCCTGGCCGACCTCCACGCCCTGGCCACCATCGAGCGCGACCGCGGCTGGTACATGGAGCACGGCCGGCTCTCGGCCCAGCGCTCGAAGACGATCATCAACGCGGTCAACGAGCTGTGCGCCACCGTGCGTGAGCACGCGGTGCCCCTGGTCGACGCCTTCGGCGTACCCGAGCAGTGGCTGGCACCCATCGCCCGGGGCGAGGAGCCCGGGCTCGGGCACTGACCCCAGGCGGCGGCTAGCGACTGCGGCGGGGACGCAGGCGCGCCGCCGCCGCGAGAGCGAGGCCCAGCGCCATGAGGCCGACCCCGGTCCTCGCCACCGGCGCCAGCTCGAAGCCCGTGAAGGCGAGCTCGCCGCCGCCGGCATCTCCGGCCGCCGCCCCGGCAGCGACCACGTCGGCGCCGGCCGAGCCGCCGCCGGATCCGGCGGAATCGCCGTTGCCCTCGCCGTCGGAGTCGTCACTGTCGCCGTCGGTGGAATCCGCGTCGCCTTCGGCCGGATCCGCGTCGTCGTCATCGGCGTCCCCCTCGCCCCCGTCACCGCCGGACTGCGCGCTGTCGGCCGTGCGCGCGACCTCCAGGAAGCTGAACGGCGTGGCGTCGCCGTCAGGGGCCAAGGCCGGGCTCGCGCACGCCTCGCGCAGGTTGTCGATGGTCGACCGCCCGCCGTCCTCCAAGCCGATCGATACCCGGCCCGGCAACAGGAACGAGTGGGAGTTGCCGTCGCCCTTGGGATCGACACCCGCCTCGATCGCGTCGTTGCACCAGCGGTCGGTGAGCAGGCGGCGGTCCGGCGAGGCCTCGAAGGCCGACGCGCTCGCGCCGCTCGCTCCGGGGCTGCCCTTCACGTACTTGTCGAACCAGGCGACCGAGTACCAGACGGCCGAATCGATTCCGCGCAGCGTGGCGCGGAAGCCGTCGTTGGGGATGTAGGAGTACTCGTAATGGGTGCCGCCGCGCTTGTTGACCTGCATCGCGTCGACGCCCTTGCCCTTGTAGGCCTCGAAGGCCTTGTCGTGGGTTTCGAGCTTGGGGCCACTCCCCCGGGGTCCGGGCGACGCGTAGTCGCCGGGCAGGGGTGGGATGCCGTAGTCGTTGGACATGCCCAGCGCCGGGGTGGTGATCGGCACGTCCGGGCCGTTGCGGCCTTCCGAGCCGAGGTCCGACACCGTGCCGTCGTCGTTGGCCTCGAGGTTGTCCCAGGCGACGATCGCGTCGACGCGGGGGTCGGCTTGGCCGACGTAGGAGACCCCGGCGGCGCCAAAGGAGTGACCGGCGATGCCGATCTTCGACCGGTCGATCATCTCGTGCCACGGGTTGAAGGCGTTGGCCAGCGGCTTGTCGTCGAGGTTGCCCTTCTCCTGGACGCGGCGGTCCTGTTTGTCGGTGTAGGGCTGACCGCCCGACTGGGGCGGCCGCGGGCGGTACGGGGAGTCGGGGGTGGACAGGAAGAAGTCCAGGGCGTCCTCGGGACCCCAGAAGAACGGGCCGCCCGACTGCGACGGGACGCCCTCCTGCGGCGTTCGCGAGCCGCCGGGCGTGTCGGACCGTCCCTGGCCCTGGGGGTCCCAGGTCATCACCACGTACCCGGCCTTGGCCAGGCTGGCGGCGAACGCCCAGTACAGCTGCTCGGGCGCCTGGACCGAGCCATTGGTGATCACGATGCCGGGGCGCCTGCCTTCGAGGCCGGCCTCGGTCGCCCAGATTCGCCCGACGATGACCGCACCCGACCGCGACACGTACGAGATCGGCGTCTGGATCCCGAAGCCGTTCTCTTCCCAGTCGTACAGGCGCACCTCGCCCGCGCAGCCGTCGATGTGGCTGGAGCACAGGTTGCCCTCAAAGCGGCGCTCGGGGTCGTTGCCCGCGATGAAGGCGCGTTCCTGCGGGTCGTCGGCGACGCGCTGCTGCAGCAGGGCCTGGAACTCGTCGCTCTTGTAGTCGGCCTGCCGCTCTTCGCCCTTGGAGTAGTTCGACTGCTCCTCGGCGGGCGGCAGGGACCCATCGGAGCCGGGGAGCTGCGCGACGGCCGGGGTGCACACGGCGGCCAGGAGCGTCAGCGCGGCCGCCATGGCCAGTGTGGCCCCGCGCCCGGGGTATGTCCGTCGTCGTTGCGTGATGCGCATCCGAATGTCCTCCCTTGCCCGGAACGCTACCCGTGGGAAAGGAACCGCACGACCGTTGTCGTATTGACTGGCCAGCCAGCCAGTTTCTCGACTATGCTCCGTCCAGAGCGATTCCCGGGACCACCCAGCGAAAGAGGCGTGGATGTCGGCAGCATCGGAGTTGGCGGTGAACGTCGTGTCCTCCGAGGACCTCTACCACCGCTGGGAGCACAGCCACTGGAGCGCGACCGACCTCGACTTCACCGAGGACAAGCGCGGATGGCAACAGCTGTCCGACATCCAGCGACGCAGCGGGGTGTGGCTGTACTCGATGTTCTTCTACGGCGAGGACTCGGTCACCGACAACCTCTCTCCCTACATCGACGCGGCCCCCAAGGAAGAGCAGAAGTACTTCCTTGCCACGCAACAGGTCGACGAGGCCCGGCACTCCGTGTTCTTCGCCCGGTTCTTCCGCGAGGTCATCGGGGCGGGAGACTCGATCGCCTCGGGGCTCGCCTACACCGAGCCCGAGCTCAACTGGGGCTACCGCAAGGTCTTCGCCATGCTCGACCGGGTGTCCGACGAGCTGCGCGAGGACCGTTCCCTGCCGAGCCTCGCCCGCGCGATCGCCATGTACCACCTGATCGTCGAGGCGACCCTGGCCCAGCCGGGACAGCACTACATCGAGGACTTCTTCACCCGCGAGGGGACGCTCCCGGGATTCCGCCAGGGCATGGAGAACGTGTCGCGCGACGAGCAGCGCCACATCGCCTTCGGCGTGAAGATGCTCTCGGAGCTGATCGCCGAGTCACACGAGTGCAAGCAGGCGGTGATCGAGCTGCTGCGCGAGGTCATGCGCTACTCGGTCGCGCTGTTCCTCCCGCCCGACTGGAACCGCGAGTACACCGAGTGCTACGGCTTCACCCTCGAAGACGTCTACGCCTTCGGGTTCCGGTCGTTCGAGACCAGGTTCCGGGCGGCGGGCCTGCCGATCGAGGAGATGCCGGCGGACATCGTGCCCTTCAATCCCGCCATGTCCTACGAGGAGCGGGCGCGCCGGCAGCTGCTGCTGGCCAAGGCCGGGGTCATCGGCGAGCCGAACGACAACCCCGACTCCTCCGCCCAGACCCAGGAGCTCGTGTTCGGCATCATCGAGCGCGTCGTCGACGACCAGGCCCTCGACGGATCCCCGGCCACGCTGCAGTGGCGGTTCGAGGATGCCGATCCGTGGCATCTGCGTATCGACAACGGCTCGACCGAAGCGATGCCCGGCTACGCCGAGTCACCGGACCTGACCTTCGACGCCCGCTGGGCGGACTGGGTCCAGACCGCGTTTGGCGACAAGGACCCGAGGGTCGCGATGCTGACCCGCAAGCTGCGCCCGCACGGATCGATGCGGCTGCTGCTGAAGATGCCGCAGTTGTTTCCCGGCTCGCGCTAGCCGCGGGCGGGATCCAGCAGGGCCCGGGCGGCTTCGGTGCCGATGGCCAGCGTCCGCTCGGCGATCGGCGGCGCCCCACCGGGGCTGGAAAGCACCTGCAGGGCGTAGCCGTCGGCAAGGGCGAACAGGTAGCTGACCAGCGCCTCGGCGTCGTGGCGGGCCGAGATCACGCCCTCGGCCGCTTTTTGGCGCAGGATCTCCGCCACGTGTTCGCGCGTGCGGTCGAACAGCTCCCCGAGCTCGTGGTGGATCTCCGGGTTGCGCCGGCCCGCCGAGAACAGCTCGTACAACAGCACGAAGAACCCCGGGTCGTTGTCGATCACGTCCCGAAGCCCGGCAACGAGAATCTGGACGATGTCGTCGACGTGGGTGGCCGCCATCAACGGCTCGTCGAGGAGTTCGAGCCGCAGCTCGGCGTCCTGGCGGACCACCTCGGCCAGCAGCTTCTCCTTGGTGCCGAAGTAGTAGTGCAGCAGGCCGCGGCTGACACCGGCCTCGCGGGCGACACGGTCGAAGGTCGAGCCGGTCGCCCCGCGCTCGGCCACGCTGGCGCGCATGGCCCCGACGATCCGCTGGGCCTTGTCGCCGGTGAGCGTTCGCTGGGAGGCCGCCTCCACAGGGCCAACTGTACCCGCGGGTCGCGGGGTGTTCGCCGGGCGGGCCGGCGTTTAGCGGCCGGAGAGCTCGGCGAAGGGCGGGTCGCCGTTCATGACCGCATGGCGATCGGGACCATGTGGCCGGGGATGACCGTGACCGGATCGAGGGCGCGGATCCGCCGCCACTGGGTCAGCAGCTCCTCGCGCTCGGGGCCGAAGTCCGCTGGCAGATCCATCTCCTCGAAGTACTCGGGAAGGGGCCCGACGCAGTCTGACGCGACGACCACGAGCCCCTCGTCGGTGTCGACGAGCAACGAGATCAGTCCGTCGGTGTGGCCCGGCGTCCGCATCCAGCGCAGGCCGGGCTCGATCTCCCCCTCCTCGCCGTCGAGGATCTGCAGGTTCGCGTACTCGAGCGAGCCCGCGACGATCTGCGCGTAGGGCGCCTCGGTCTCGGTCTTGTGGACCCACGTGGGCCGGGCCGGCCAGGCGGCAAGTCCCTCGGCGTGGTCGTAGTGCAGGTGGGTGAGGATGATCCGGCGAACCTCGTTCTCGGCCACGCCGTGCTGGGAGAGAGCCCCGAGCACCGGCGCCCCCTGCATGATCAGCCCGGGGTCGACGAGGTAGGTGTGCTCGGCCCGGATCAGCACCGTGTTGGGGAAGGCGATCATTCCCGTCGGCGCGCCCTCGGCCTGCAGCTCCTTGTAGCGACGGAAGCCGTGCGGCGAGTCGTCGAGCTTCTCGGGCTCGGCACGCCCGGGTTCCGGCAGCGAGAACACGTATCGCTGCGCGGGGAGGAGAACGTCCACCCGGTGGCCCATGCCAGGACCCTACCGGGTGGCCGGCGGCGTCTCGGCCGCCGGCCGGCGCGACGATGACTTGCCGCTGCGCCGCGCCCTGATCTCCTCGCGGTTGTCGTCGATCCGGCGCCGCAGCCCGAAGAAGTAGTCGGCGCCGCTGAGCACCGTCACAAGGACGGTGACGTACACGAGGACGGTGACCCAGGCCGGAATCGGGGCGGAGACGAGGATGAGGGAGAACAGCATCACCACCTGCAGCAGCGTCTTGGCCTTGCCCCAGCCGCTCGCCGCGATGACCAGTCCCTGCTGGGCGGCCACGGTCCGCAGCCCCGTGACGGCGAACTCGCGGGCGATGATCACCATCGCGACCCACGCGTCGAGACGCTCCAGGGAGACCAGGGCGATCAGGGCGGCCGTCACCAGCAGCTTGTCGGCCAGCGGGTCGAGCAGCTTGCCGAGGGTGGTGATCGAGTTCCGCGAACGGGCGATGTAGCCGTCCAGGGTGTCCGTCGCGGCCGCCAGCGCGAACACGACAGCGGCCACGGTGTCACCGTTTGGGGTCCGGTCGAGCAACGCCACGACGATCACCGGGACCGCCAAGATGCGCAGCACGGTCAGCAGGTTGGGCAGGTTGAACGCAAGCACGCGTGCGTGCAGTATCCGCCACGCACGAAGAATCCGTGCAACGCGGCCCGTTTCCCGGGTACCATGCAGGGCGCACCAAGGGCCTCGGGGCCCGCCGACCGCTCGCCTGGAGAACCATCAGTGACGACTTCCCTGTTGCGCATTTCGCTGGTGGCCTTGTGCGCCTTGGCCTTGCTGGCCGGCCCGGCTGCGGCGGCCGAGACGACGCCGCTACCGCCCATCGGCGAGCGGACCATCGGCAACAACGCGTCGGCCAACGGCGTGGATCTCGGCGGTATGACCGTCGGCGAGGCCGAGGCACTGATCGAGCGCCGGCGTTCGCGCAAGGTGCGCCGAGCCACCAACATCGTGGTCGGGGCACGCCGCCACCGGATGACCGGAACCCGCGCCAAGATCCGCCTCGACTCCCTCCGCACGGCCAAGCGTGCCTACTACGCGACTCGCAACCGTGACCGCCGGGCCGACAACTCCCACAAGCCGGTCGAGGTCGACCTGGCGATCTCCTACTCCAAGAAGGCCGTCTCGAACTTCGCCGCCCTGGTGGCGCGCCGCACCTACCGCGCCCCGCGCAACGCCAGCGTGCGGGTCCTGATCACCCGGATCCGCACCCGGGGCAGCCGCCGCGGTACCCGCATCAGCGCAAGCGCGCTGGCCAAGCGCATCCGGGCGCGGATGGAGCGGCCGAGCCTGTCGCGCACCATCCGCCAGCGCGTTAGCCGGACCCGCCCGGCGGTGACCCGCCGCGGCCTCGCCTCGCGCTACCCGGTCGTGCTCACGGTCGACCGCCGCAGCTTCCGCGTCCGCGTCTTCAAGCGGCTGCGCTTCCGCCGCAGCTACGGGATCGCGCTCGGCATGGCCGGCTACACCACCCCGGCCGGCACCTACCGGATCCGCAACAAGCAGATCAACCCCGCCTGGCACGCTCCGAACAAGTCCTGGGCCGGGTCGCTGGCGGGCAAGACAATCCCCGGAGGCGCCCCGAACAACCCGCTCAAGGCCCGGTGGATGGGGATCGTCAACGGCGTGGGCATCCACGGCACCGGCGAGCCCTGGTCGATCGGGACCCGCGCGTCCCACGGCTGCATCCGGATGCGCGTGTCCGACGTGAAGGCGCTGTACCGCCAGGTGCCCGTCGGCACCCTGATCCGGATCTCGCGCTAACCGGCCACCTGCCGAGCGGCCGTTTGTCGCGCGCGGCGTTCGACCCTGCCGTCGACCGGGTACGGCTCCACGGTGCCGGCCGACTACGTCTACCGCATCGAGCAGCCCCACCGGGCCGGGCAGCTCGCGCGGGTGTGCAGCGCGATCTCGGAGGCCGAGGGGCTGATCGGGGACATCGAGACGGTCAAGATCGGCCGCCACCGCTCGGTGCGCCAGATCAACATCGAGGTGGCCGACGAACAGCAGGCCGAGAGCATCTCCGACCGCCTCGGCGAGGTCGAGGGGGTGCGGGTCCTCGACGTCTACGACCGGGCGATCTCCGCCCACCACGGCGGCAAGATCCGCATGGAGGCCAACGCGCCGGTCAAGACGCTGCAGGACATGCGCGACGTCTACACGCCGGGCGTGGCCCGGGTGTGCGAGGCGATCGCCGAGGATGAGTCGCTTGCCCGCCGCTACACGATGATCGGCACCACGATCGCGATCTGCACGAACGGCACCCGGGTCCTCGGCCTCGGGGACATCGGCCCGACCGCGTCCATGCCGGTCATGGAAGGCAAGGCGCTGTTCTACCGCCGGCTGGCCGGGATCTCGGCCGTGCCGTTGCTGATCTCCGCCCGGGAACCCGACGAGTTCGTCGAGACGGTGTCGCGGCTGTCCTGCGGATTCGGTGCCATCCACCTGGAAGACATCTCCGCCCCCGAGTGCTTCGAGATCGAGGAGCGGCTGATCTCCGGCCTGGACATCCCGGTCATGCACGACGACGTCCACGGAACCGCGGTCGCCGCCCTGGCGGCGGTGATCGTCGGCTGCCATCAGACGGACATCAGCCTCGACGAGGCGACGTTGGGCCAGATCGGCCTCGGTGCCGCCGGGCTGGGGATCGCCGGCCTCGCCGTCCAGGCGGGAACGAGCCGGGTGCTGGCTGCCGATCCCGACGAGCAGGCGCAGGAGCGGGCCCGCGAGCGGGGGATCGAGATCGCCTCGATGGAGGAGGTCATGGAAAACGCCGACGTAGTGTGCGCCACCACCGGCAAGCCCGGGCTGATCGAGCCGTCGTCGGTGCGTGAAGGCCAGGTCATCCTCGCCCTCTCGAACCCGGAGCCCGAGATCACGCCCGAAGACGCGCTGGAGGCCGGGGCGTCCTTCGCGGCCGACGGCTCGATGGTCAACAACGTGCTGGGCTTCCCCGGCATCTTCCGCGGGGCGCTGGCCTGCGGGGCGAGCCGCATCTCGGAGTCGATGAAGCTCGCGGCCGCCGGCGCGATCGCCAACTTCACCGAGGCCAGCGAACTGGTTCCCGACCCTCTCGACGCCGAGGTCCACGCGCGGGTGGCCCAGGCCGTGGCCAACGCCGCCGAGGCCGAAGGACTCGCCCGCGAGGCGTTCGCCCCCGAGCACCTGGACGCCGCGCCCGGCGCCTGAGTCCGAGCATCGGGGCGGGTTGCGTATCCTGCCGCTGGCGCCCAACCCACCGATCACCAAGGAGCAGTGGATGAGACAGTCGATGCAACGTGCACGGTACGGCTACCTGGCCGCGGCCTTCGCGTCCTTCCTGCTTTCGGTGGCCCTGTGGTTCTCCGGCGAGCGCGCCGAGGGCCTGTTCGTCGGCATCTGGGTTCCGTCGATCCTCGCGCTCGGCGCCCTGATGCTGGCCGGCCAGGGAGACGACCACTCGTGAGCGACGTGCTGATCTTCCTTGCCGGCCTGGTGATCTTCGGCTTGGTCATGGCCGTCACCCTGCCGCTGATCCGCTGGGAGGGCCGACAGCGCGAGCAGGACGACGCCAGGCTCAGGGATTCGCAAGTTCCCGAGCGCGAGACAGCACGGCATCGATCATAGGCTCGGTGAGCCGGCCGGTGAACGTGTTCTGCTGGCTGGGGTGAAAGCAGCCCAGCAGGGTGCGCTCGCCGACCTGCGCCTCGGTGCCGTGGCCGAAGCGGGGCTTGGGCCGGGGGACGGAGACGCCGCCGGCGGCCAGGGTCCGTAGGGCCGCGTCCCAGCCGAAGGCGCCGAGACACACGAGCACCGTCGCCCGGTCCAGCAGCTCCAGCTCGCGCACCAGAAACGGCGCGCAGCGGTCACGCTCGCCGGGAGTGGGCTTGTTGGCCGGCGGGGCGCAGCGCACCGCAGCCGTGACCCAGGCGTCGCGCAGTGCGAGCCCGTCGCCCAGGTCCGTCGCCGTGGGCTGGTTGGCCAGCCCGGCCCGGTACAGGGCGGCGTACAGCCAGTCGCCCGATCGGTCACCGGTGAACACCCGTCCGGTGCGGTTGGCCCCGTTGGCCGCGGGGGCCAGCCCGACCAGCACGATGCAGGCGCCGGGGTCCCCGAAGCCCGGCACGGGACGCGCCCAGTAGCGCTCGCCGCGGTGGCGGCGCGGGGGGTCTGCTGCCACCTTCTCGCGCCACTCGACAAGCCGCGGGCAGGCCCGGCAGCCCGCGATCTCGTTGGCCAGGACGTCGAGCTCGGCTGCCGCGTCCACGGGTCGAGGCTACCTGCGGCCGGGGCGTGGCGGCCGGGAAGTACGCTGCGCGGCGGAGTTGGCATGACCACCCCCGGCCACGACCTCTACCCGCGCCGCGCGGTCCTGCGTGCCGCCTCGGCCACTGCCCTGGCCGCCGCAGCCGGCCTGGCGGTCACCGGGTGCGGGGACGAGGGCGAGATCCCCGAACCCTCAAGCGGGCCCGTGGAGGACGCGGGGATCCTGCGGGCGCTGGCCGGCCAGGAGCTTGCCGTCGCCTCCGCCCTGACCGAGATCCCGGCGCGACGGGCCGGGGCCGGGGTGGCTGCGCTGCTGCGGGCGATGCAGCGCCGAGACCGGGCGCACGCCAGGCGGCTTACCGAGCACGCCGACCGGCTGACCGGGACCGCCGGCGCCCCGCCCCGCCCCACGCCCCTTGTCGTGTCGGCATCCCTCGCCGAGGCGCTCGAGCAGGTGCGCGCCCGGCGCAGCGAGATCAACCGTGATCAGGTCGCCGCCCTGGTGCGGCTCGCCGACCAGCGAGCACGCCGCGACCTCGCCTCGATCCTGGCCGTCGACGCCGAGCACCTCACGGTCCTCGCGGCCGCCCGGGCCGACAGCCCGGTCGGCCAGGCCGTCCGGAAAGCGCCGCGGTGACAATCACCCGGCGTGCCCTGGCCGGCCGGGGACTGGCCGGCGCGGCAGCACTCGCGCTGGGCGGCCCGGCCGTCTCGCCCGCCGGGGCGGCCACACCCGGCCCCGCCGACCTCGATCTCGCTGAGCAGCTGATGCGGGCCGAGCTCGCCGCCATGGTCGTCTGGGACGCCGCGGCCAAGAGCAGCGAGTTCGGCGCCGCCGGGGCGCGGATCCTGCGCGACGTGCGCATCGAAGAGCAACGCCACGCCGAGGAGATCGGCAAGGTGCTGAGCGCTGCCGGGCGGACCCCTCCGCAACGTCCTCCGGTCGAGCAGGTGCCAGGCCTGACCGCGGTGCGAGACGGCAGGGACCTGATCGAGCTGGCCCTCGCCGCCGAGCAGCGGCTCAGCGCCGCCTACGTGCGGGCGCTCGGTCCGGTGACCGACCCCGGGCTGCGGTTTCTGCTCGCCCAGCTACTGGCCGGAGAGGCGGCCCACCTGCTCTTCGCGCGCGCCGCGCTGGACCGGGCACTGGTGCCCCGGACCTTCGCGCTCTGACCGCCGCTAGCGGACGCGGACCGTCGGCCCCGCCACGCGGTTGTCGGTCAGCACGCGGTAGGTGCCCTTGCCGACGAGGGTGGTGAAACGACCGGCCTTATCAAGCGACAGCTCGCGATCGGTGACCCACCGGCCGCCGCGGCGCCGCTGCAGGTCGGCACTGTCGACGTTGCCGGTGACCGTGCCCTTGATGGCCTTGAGGCCGATCGCGCTGGCCAGCACGGTGCTCGTCGAGCTCGTGACCTTGGTGAAGGAGGCCCACGTGTCGCGCAGGCCCAGGCGGGCGCGCAAGACCGCTCCGGTCGTGCGCACGCTGCCGCGCGAGCCGACCACGAGCGCGTTGACGATCCGGGGCGAGACACCCTTCTTGGTGATCTTGATCTCGCGCAGCGAGCCCTTGACCAGCGACCCGAGCTTGCGCTCGATCGTCGCCTGAGAGAACGTGACCTTCCACCGGTGATAGGGAGAGAGCCTGTCTCCCGGGTCGCGGACGCTGCGCAGCCAGGGCTTGGAGGCCGAGCCCGTCCAGGCGTGCTCGACGTTCTCCGTGCGACCGCCGGAGGTAGAGTGGAAGTACGTGACCGCGGGCTTGCCGTCGTAGGTGACGATGTGGCCGGGGGTCTGCTCGACGGCCTCGTTGGTCGATGCTCGCTCCGAGCTCATGCCGCGGTAGACCTGGCTGCGGGTGTCGTCGTAGTGCTCCCAGCCGCTGCCCGACTTCTGGGTGGTCAGCGCGTAGGTCCGCGCGGCGACGGCCTGGGCCTTCAGCGCCTCGGGCTCCCAGGAGGCCGGCATCTCGTTGGGCACGACGCCCTTGACGTAGGACTCGAGGTCGACGGCGTTGATGCCGTTGAGGCTGGACCCGGCCGGCCGGGCCTCGAAGGCCCCCCGGTAGGTGCCGCGGTCGGAGATGACCACGCTGCTGCCGCCGGTGGCCCGCAGGAGGCTGGCGCAGTTGCGCAGCGCGCGTCCCGTGCGTGATGTGAGCACGACCCGCGAGCCGCTGCGGCGGGCCTGGTAGGTGCTCGACGAGCGCAGCGTGCGACCGCAGGCCTTGGTTGCGCCGCGGAAGCTGATCACCGATGTCGAAGGCTTGACGAGCACGCGAACCGTGCGGTTGCCCGCTTCTGCCAGCGCCGTGCCGGAGTAGAAGTGGGCGAGGATCTGGTCGTACGTGGCGCCGTCGCGAGCCATCCCGTAGGCGCCGTATTGGCTCATCCCGATGCCGTGGCCCCAGCCGGCGCCCGACACGGTCCAGCGGCCCGAGCTGGAGCCGAGCTTGCCGACCTGGCGGCGGATCCGGCGGGCCTGGGCCCGGGAAACCTTGCCGTCGCGGGTGAGCCTGTTCGCCTTCTCGTAGCGTTTGACGTTGCTGACCGTCGCGCTGCCGTAGACGCCATCGGCGCTGGTGGACCAGCCGAGACGGGTCAGCGAGGACTGCAGGACGCGAACGTCGTCGCCACGGCTGCCGCGTTTGAGCGTGCGGTCGCCAAACGCGGCCGCCGCCGGCGAAGCGGCGACCAGCACGGTCAGGAGGGCGAGGGCGCATGTGAGAAGGCGGCGTCGTGGCATCGGGATCTACAACAGCAATCGGCCGGACGAGTTGCGGGCCTGAGCGCTCGTGCGATTCGCACAACTTTTCCTGCCGCCAACGGTTGTGCATTGCAGAGGAGGGCAGGGGCCGCTAGAACCCTGCGTTCCGCCGAGCCGTCGTCCGCGCCATGCCCTCACCGAACCTCACGCAAGCGACCATGTCGCGTCTTGCCGCAGCCCTGGCCGTGGCGCTCGCGCTGATGGTCGCTCCCGCTGCGGCACTCGCGGCGCCCACGGCCAGCTCGCTGGGCCCCCAGCCCGATGGGATCGAACTCGACGAGGCTCCGCTTGCCGGGGCCGCGGGCGGTCCCGGGCTCGACGCCCAGGCATCTGCCCGGCAGTTCCGTCGCTCCACCACCTGGTCGACGATCAACATCTGCGACACGCCGTCGCACCCCCGTACGGTGGGCGTGCGGGCCCGGATGCGCTCGAGCAGCAGCCGCTACGAGATGTCGATGCGGTTCCGCCTTCAGTACTACCAGTCGAGCCGCAAACGCTGGCGCAATTTGAGCTCGGGGTCGGGCGACAGCGGCTGGCTTCGCGTCGCACGCAACAAGCGCGGTGCCGTGCAGTCGGGCTACTCATTCCGGCTCCGCCGCCCGAGCAAGGGATCGTTTCGCATCCGCGGCCGCGTCTCATTCCGCTGGAAGCGCAGCGGGAGAGTCATCGACTCCGGCACCCTGACGACCACCGGAGGGCGCAAGCCAACCTTCGCCGACCCGTCCGGATTCTCCGCGTCGCGCTGCACGATCGAGGCGGGCCGCAACGAGCCGCTTCCACCCGAGGCCGGCACCGAAGGCACCGCGCCCACGAAGTCCTCCTGGGCCACGATCAACGTCTGCGACACCCCGGCCAACCTGCGCACGATCGGGATTCGGGGGTACCTGCCTCGATTGCGGTCCAGGCCCAGTGGCGAACGCCTTTTCGTCAGCGCCGAGCTGCAGTTCCTCGATCAGGCAGCCGACCGATGGAAGACGCTGCCGGAGAGCCGGACGTCCCGCCTTCGCGTGTCCAAGGGCCGCCTTGGAGGCAAGCGCGATGTGCGCTTCCGGCTTCCGAGGCCCGACAGCGGCGTCTACCGCAGCCGCGGGCGCATCACCTTCGAATGGACGGTCAACGGGCGCAGCGTCAAGAAGGAGACCCGCACGACCAGGCGGGTCCCCGGCGCCGGTGGGGGCGATCCTGCCGGCTTCACGGCCGCGACCTGCGACGTCGGGCCCCAGCCCAACGAGGCGAACGATCCGGGGCTCTACGACCCGGACGCCCCGATCTGGCTGACGATCCACCGCTGCGAGAACCCCGGCGCCGCCGGCGAGCAGGGTCTGGTCGGCGTCAAGGCCAGCATGTCGCAGTACGGGCGGCTTACCCGGCACGCGCGGTTCGCCCTCCAGCGCTACGACACCGCGGCCAAGAAGTGGCGCGGCATCGACGGCGTGGTCAGCCCCGAGCTCGAGGTAGGCGAACCGAGCGGCGGCACCGCGCGTGTGGCCTGGGGCTTCCGCCTGGACCCCCCGGCGGCCGGCTCCGATCTGTACCGCAGCGTCGCCGCCCTCGAATGGCGCGACGGCAACCGCGTGATCTACCGCGCGGTGCGCTACTCCGAGCAGCGCCGCTCGTCGGACACCAGCAGCGGCACCTGCTCCATCTCCGCGCCGTAGGGCCGTGGAGCCCGTCGCACCGGGGCCGTGGGTGGACGCCCCGCCCGGTTCCCATCGGGTCGCCGCGTATGGGCCAATGGCCCGAGTACCCCGCGACCCGACCGGATAGGGTGCGACGCATGAACCTGCTCTTTCGCCCCTTCACGCTGTTGGCCGGTGTCCTCGCCGGACAGGTCGCCCAGGCGCTCTTCGACTTCGTCTGGGCCCGTATCGACGACGAGGAGGCGCCGGATCCGGCCCACCGCTACGTCTCGTGGAAGCTGCTGCTCATCGCCGCGGCGCTGCGCGGGATCGTCTACGGGGTGACGCGCGAGGTCGTCGATCGCGGCAGCCGCCAGGGGTTCCTCGCGATCACCGGCACGTGGCCGGGCGATACCCGCGAAGAAGCCTGAGCCTCACCGCCGTTGCGGCAGCCCTCGAGCCCGGACGACCGCAGCAACGACAACGACCGGCGCCCGCTGGGGCCGCCGGTCGTCGGTGAGGCTGGAGCCGCCGGGCGCCCGGCGGGGGGGGGCGGCTCAGGGGTCGTTGTCGGCCTCGGCGGCGACGATGGCCTCCTCGGAGATCGGTGCGGTCTTCTCCGCGACGAAGGCGACGTAGTCCAGCGGCTCGCCGCGGACCGAGAGGCGGTGACGGTAGCGCTCCTTGCACAGGGTCTTGAAGGTCCCGTCGTCGAACAGGGAGCGGATCAGCAGGTTGAAGCCCGTGGGGTCGCTGTCGTCGAAGAAGTCGACCTTGATGTTGAAGCTGACCCAGCCGCGATCGGAGATGAGGTTCACCGCGTGGGCGAAGGCCCGCGGCGGGATATCACCGAACCCGAGGGCCGCGACGCAGCACATGGTGTTGAGCCGCTGGTCGACGATCCGCTGCTCCTGGTCCGGCGTGAGGGCGGTCAGATCCGCGACGAGGTAGTCGTCGTAGAGACCGGGACGATCACGCTCGGCGGCCATCTTGGCCTCGGGAATGATGTCGACGCCGACCAGGGAGCTTGCCCCCATGTCGGCGAGCTGCTCGGAGACCATGCCGTTGCCGGCTCCAACGTCGAGAACGCGCAGGTCCTGGGGGTTGAAGCCGTCCTGCTTGAGTTCGGCTTCGAACAGGTGCCGGACGGTCCGCGGCGAGTCACACTCGAGGACGTCGTAGAAGATGTGCTCGTAGAGGCCGGGGATCGAGTAGATCTCGTCGTAGTCGTGGAACCGGATCCGGCCGGGGGTTCCGTTGCGATCGAGGTGGGCCCACTCCTCGTCCTGCTCGAGGGGCTCGTCTGCGTCAGGCAGGCGAAGCGAAAAATCGCGCGAAGCGGCGGAGCTATGGACAGGATTCACCGAACAACCTCCGGATTCAGGCGCGCTATCACATAGCCGAGGGTCCTATTTCGCCGGTATGCCGACGCAACCTCCGCGCGCTGTTCACGTGGTGCATACCCCCGTCCGGGTGGATGGAAAACCGTTTCCGGACGCGACTCCCGGGCGACCGGGAGGCGGGCGTGGCAACACCTTGAGCCACCAGTCTAGCCGCCCTCACCCCTACAGAGGTATATGACCGAACCGAAACGCCCCGGCGGACGCCTCGAGAACGCCCATGCAGTGGCTCGGGGCGCGGCGCTTCTCCGTCGGGCTGCCCGGGTTGAAGATCTGGAAGCCGTCTGCCTGCTGGTGCTCGGGCATGTGCGTGTGGCCGAAGACCACCGCGTCGGCGGTCGGAAACTGCACGCGCAGCCGCTCGAGGCGCTGGGCGGCGGGCCCCGGATCGTGGATCATCGCGAGCTCAGCCCCCTCCAGGGTGATCTGGCGGGTCGCGGGCAGCAGTCCGCAGACGCCGGGCTCGTCGACGTTGCCGTGGATCGCGACGACCGGAGGACCAAGTGCCTCAAGCTCGGAGAGCACCGACGTTTCCATGAGGTCGCCCGCATGGACGAGCAGCTCCGATCGCTCGATCTCCTCGACGCACCGGTCGGGGAGGCGCCGTGCCCCCCGCGGCATATGGGTGTCGGAGATGATCGCGATGCGCACCGGATCAGCCTACGCGTCGTCGCGCCGTGCGGTCCAGCACCGCACGGCCGGCCGATGCAGGGTGTGCAATCGGCCGACCGTGGTGCGGAGAAGGCGGGTCTCCCGAGCCAGGGAGGAGGCCCTGGAGGCTCGGGCGAAGTCGCGCGCCTTCGGGTGGGGGGAGGACGAATATAGGGGGCCGCGCGCCCGTGGGGTAGACCGGTGATTGCGCAGTCAAACATAACCTGCGGTTATGGGTCATCGGGTCTGCAGGTGCTCGGCCAGCGCCCGCGCGGCCGGCGGCAACGTCCCCTCGCCCGAGTGCAGAACGACGAACTGCCGCGTGAACCGGGGCCCCTCAGTCCGCAGCGCGGCGAACGCCCCGCCGGCCGCCTGGAGAGCGAGTGCCGAGGCGAGCAAAGGCAGGTTCTGGTCGCGGGCGGCGGCCAGCGCGGCGCGGGTACTTCCCAGCTCCGCGGCGGGAGGGGCGAGCGAGCGACCGCCTGCGGCGAGCACCGCCTCGACGGTGCGCCGGGTGCTGGCGCCGGGGTCGTTGGTGATCAGCGGGACGCTCACGAACTCGTCGAGCGGAATCACCTCCAGCCCCGCCCACCGGTGCCCGCTCGGAACACCCACCAGCACCTCGTCGTCACAAAAGGGCCGCTCGACCCCGCGGACCGCCGCGCCGGTCTCGGCTCCCCCCGCCGCGATCCCGATCTGGGCCCGCCCCTCGGCCACGAGCGCGCGCACGGTGGTCGAGTTGGCGCTGACCAGCTCCACCGGCCGGCGGCGAGGCCGGGAGATCTCGAACGCCGCGAGCAGGTCCGGCAACACGAACTCGGCGATCGTATGGCTGGCGGCGAGGCGCACCGGCGCCTCCGCCTCGGAGAGCCGGCCCATGAGCTCCTCGACCGCTTCCACTTCCGAGAGGACCTTGCGCGCCTCCCGGTACAGGCGTTCGCCGGCCGGGGTCGCGGTCACGCCCCGGGCCCCGCGCTCGAGCAGGGTCGTTCCCGCGATCGCCTCCAGGGCCTTGAGCCGCTTGGAGAGCGCAGGCTGGCTGACCCCGAACATCCGCGCGGCCCGGCCCAGGCTTCCGAGCTCCAGGGCGGCGCAGAAGCCCCGCAACTCCTCGATGTCGGGGGTACGGATCGGGCCGGCCATTGATGCGAGGCTACCCCTCCGCGGTTTTCGATCCGTTACCCCCGGTAACGACGTATCCGTCATATGCGACGCGCAACTGCACTGATCGGACTCGCCCGGCTCGGCTTCGCGGGCTACATGCTCGCCCGGCCACGGGCCATTGCGACGGCCTGGCTGGGCGAGGACACGGCGGCCAGCCCCTGATGCGACTCGGCCACCTACGCGATCGCGACGCGCGAAGTGGCGGTCTCGCTCGGGATCATCGCAACCGCCGCTAGGGGCTCGGACAGCCGTCCCTGGCTGGCCGCCGCGACGCTCGGCGACCTGGGCGACATCGCCGGCACGCACTTCTCCGCGGTGCCCGGAACGACCACGGGGACGGTCGCAGCCTGGGCCCTGCCGCCGGCGCTGATCCAGACCGCGCTCGCGGTCCGCGCCACGCGCAGCTGACCACGGCGAGCCCGCGCGACCCAGCGCGCTCTCGTCGGGACGTCCGGCGGCGCCCGGGCCCCGTCGACCGGTCAGCCGCGCCGGCCGATCAGGCCGGCTGCTGCTCGGTCTCGATCTCCGCCTCGACCGCGCCCTCGTCGGGGTCTGCGTCGTCGGAGACCAGGCCGGTGCGGTCCATCTGGGCGATCACGTCGTCGGGCTTGAACTCGTCTGAGATGAAGCCGGACTTCATGCCGAAGTAGACGGCCTGGTGATGGTGGGCGATGATCGCCACCGTCGACTGCTCGGGCATCACCGCGTGGCCGCCGGAGAGATACATGCCAATCTCCTCGAGGTCGAGCAGTTCCCAGACCTTCTCGTGCTCGGACTGCTCGGGGATGGCCGGGTAGCCCCACGAGTACCGCCGGCCCTGGCCAGACTCGATGCCGAGATCCTCGCGGACCTTCTGGTGCAGCCACTCGGCCAGGCCCTCGGCGGTCTGCACGCCGAGCCCGTGGACAAACAGCTGCTCGGAGAACTCGCCGTCTTTCTCCAGGCGCTCCATCAGGTCGGTGACCTCGGGGCCCACGGTCACGCCCTGCAGCGCGACGACGTCGCGCTCGCCGGAGTCGATCGGCCGGTAGAAATCGGCCAGGGAGATCCGGTGGTGGCGGGGCTGGCGGGGGGAGACCAGGCGGGTGATCTCGGTGTCGTGGTCTTCGGGGTCGAAGATGACAAGCTCGTTGCCGTCGGCGTTGCACGGGAAGTAGCCGAGCCGGGCTTTGGGATTCAGGTAGTCCTGCTCGCGCCACATCCGGTCAAGGCGGGGCTCGAAGCCCTCGTCCTCCTCAGAGCCGCGCAGCAGCTTCTCCCAGGCGTCGCCCTTGACCCCGCGTCCGCCCCAGTGCAGCTTGTAGAGCACGTGCAGGTCGAGGTGGTCACGCACGTCGTCGAGGTCGATGTCGATCTCGCGCACGCCCCAGAACGGGGGCTCGGGGACCGGCACGTCGGTACGGGCGTCCGAGCGCACGGAGTCGTCGGTCACGGGCGGTGAGTCGTCGGGCTCGACGACCTTGTTGCGCAGCTTCTCGGCGGCTTCCCGAGTCGAGGAGAGCAGCTCTGAGCGCTTGTCGGGGTCGATCAGCTCGTCCATCGTGTCCAGGCCCTGGAAGGCGTCCTTGCAGTAGAAGACACCCGGCTCGTAGGTCTCGTCGGACTCCTTGCCCTTGGGGTAGAGGATCCGGCGGGCGAAGTCGCGGTTGATCGCGGCCCCACCGACGAGCACCGGGTAGTCGAGCCCGCGCTCGTGCAGCTCCTCCACGCAGGCGGGCATCTGCTTGGACGTCGAGACCAGCAGGGCCGAGAGGCCGATGGCGTCGGCCTCGTGCTCGACGGCGGCGTCGAGAATTGTCTGGATCGGGACCTGCTTGCCGAGGTCGACGACGGTGTAGCCGTTGTTGGAGAGGATGGTGTTGACCAGCGACTTGCCGATGTCGTGCACGTCGCCGAACACCGTGGCCAGGACCATCGTGCCCTTGGTGTGGCCCTCGATCCGGTCGAGGTAGTTCTCCAGCTGGGTCACGGCGCGCTTCATCACCTCGGCCGACTGCAGGACGAAGGGCAGGATCAGCTCGCCGGCGCCGAACTTGTCGCCGACCTCCTTCATGGCGGGAAGCAGCACCTCGTTGAGGGTGGGGACCGCGCCGATCTTCTCGACCGAGGCGTCGATCCACTCCTCTACCCCATCCTTCTTGCTGCGCAGGATGTGGAAGTGCAGGGCCTCCTCGGGCTCCATGCCCTCGGTGGCGTCGGCCGCGGTCACCTCTTCCTCGGGGCCCTTGGACTCGAAGTGGTCGATGAACTTCTCGAGCGCGTCCTCGGAGCGGTTGAACACGAGGTTGTCGGCCAGCTCACGCTCGTTGTCGGGGATCTCCCCGTACGGCGTGATGTGGTTCGGGTTGACCATGGCCAGGTCCAGCCCGGCCTCGACGCAGTGGTGCAGGAACACCGAGTTGAGCACCGCGCGGGCGCCGGGTGAAACACCGAAGCTGACGTTCGAGACGCCGAGCGAGGTCTTGACGCCGGGGAGGTTCTCCTTGACCTGGCGGATGCCCTCGAGGGTGGCCACGGCCTAGGGCCGCCACTCCTCGTCGCCGGTGGTCAAGGTGAAGGTCAGCACGTCGAAGATCAGCAGTCGCGGGTCGAGCCCATGGTCGTCGACGCAGATGTCGTGGATGCGCTGAGCGATCTCGAGCTTGCGCTCGCCCGTCTTGGCCATGCCCACCTCGTCGATGGTCAGGGCGATCACGCCGGCGCCGTGGGCGGTGGCCATCGGCACCACGGTGTCGAGCTTGTCGCGGCCGGCCTCGAGGTTGACCGAGTTGACCACGGCCCGGCCCGGGATCTGGTCCAGGGCCATGGAGATGACCTCGGGCTCGGTCGAGTCGATCTGGATCGGCGCGGGCTGGGTCAGCGACACACGCTTGGCCACCTGGCGCATCTGCTCGTCCTCGTCTTGGCGCTCGGTCAGCGCGACGCAGACATCCAGCACGTGGGCGCCGCCTTCGACCTGGTCCTCGGCGATCTGCACAAGGCCGTCGTAGTCGTCGGCCAGCAGCATCTCCTTGGCCTTGCGCGAGCCCTGGGAGTTGACGCGCTCGCCGACCAGGGTCGGGCGCGGATCCTGGACCAGCGGGGCGGCGGTCATCATCGACGACAGCAGTGGATCGGCGGCCTCGGGCCGGGCGGGGACGCTGTTGCCGCCGACCTTCTCGACGATGGCGCGGATGTGGTCGGGCGTGGTGCCGCAGCAGCCGCCGACGATGCCCACGTCGTAGCGCTCCACGAACTCGGCAAGGGTCTCCGACAGCGGCCCGGGTTCCTCGGGGAAGATCGTCTCGCCCTCGGGGCCTTGGAGCGGCAGCCCGGCGTTGGGGATGCAGTGCACCGGCAGGGGCGAGTTCTCGCCGAGGTAGCGGATCGCGTCGCGCATGTCCTCGGGGCCGGTCGAGCAGTTCAGCCCCAGCACCTGGACGTCGAGGGCGGTGATCGTCGTCATCACGGCCTCGATGTCGGTACCCAGCAGCATCTTGCCGCCGTTGGGCAGCAGCGAGACCGAGACCTGGATGGGGACCGTCCGTCCGGTCGCGCCGAAGGCTTCGCGGGCGCCGAAGATCGCGGCCTTGACCTCAAGGATGTCCTGCGCCGTCTCGATGATCAGCAGGTCCGAGCCGCCCTCGATCAGGCCCCGGGCCTGCTCTTCGAAGATGGTGACGAGCTCGCGGAAGGTGATCTTGCCCAGCGTGGGGTCGTCGGA
Organism: Solirubrobacterales bacterium; assembly: GCA_050999155.1. Lineage (GTDB taxonomy): Bacteria > Actinomycetota > Thermoleophilia > Solirubrobacterales > 70-9 > JBPCPM01. The sequence continues at coordinate 9,263 of JBPCPM010000105.1, read as the reverse complement.
GGCCGGCAGGTGGCCGGTCGGGCCGATCGACCCGGCGACGAACCGGTCCTCGCCGACCGCCTTGCGGGCGATCTCGGCGGCCTTGCGGTTGATCTCCAGCGTGTGGGCGTCCAGCCCCCACTCCTCGAGCTTCAGGCGCGACGCCTGGAAGGTGTCGGTCTCCACCACGTCGGCGCCCGCCTCGACGAAGGAGGTGTGGACGTTCTCGATGACGTCGGGCCGGTTGAGCACGAGCGCCTCGTGGCACTTGCCCTCCAGCCCGCCGTAGTCCTCCTGCGTGAGGTCGAACTGTTCGAGGGTGGCGCCCATGCCGCCGTCGAAGACGACGACGCGCTCGCTGATTGTCTTGAGGTAGTCGCGCACGGATCGGCCATCCTACCGGGGGCCGGTCGGCAGTCACGGCCTCGGGCGGCGCGCAGCCTCGACGACAAAGACATCGAAACAGTCGAATCTGGGTATCCTCGAACCATGGGTAACACCACCGAGATGCAGCCCGTCAAGCCCCTGCTGCGCGGCGTCTCACACCAGGTCGCGGCGATCGTGTTCGCCGGCCTGGGCATCGCTCTGGTCATCGTTGCCGACGGCAGCCGGGCGACCACCGCTGCGGCGATCTACGCCTTCAGCGTCGTCGCCCTGTTCACGACCAGCGCCGCCTACCACCGCATCACCTGGGCGACGGCCCGGGCCCGCCTGCTGATGCGCCGGCTCGACCACTCGATGATCTTCGTGATGATCGCCGGCACCTACACACCGTTCGCCCTGCTCGTCCTGGACGGGACGCTGGCCACCGTGATCCTCGTCACCGTGTGGGCCGGGGCCGGCGCCGGCATCACCATGCATCTGCTGTGGACGACCTGCCCCAAGTGGCTCAGCGCCCTTACCTACATCGCCCTGGGCTGGGTCGCGCTCGTCCCAGCCAAGCAGCTGATCGAGGGTCTCGGCCCGACGGGGATCTCGCTGGTCGGGGCTGGCGGCCTGCTCTACACCGTTGGCGCGATCATCTACGCGCGGGGCCGCCCGGATCCCTCGCCGCGGGTGTTCGGCTACCACGAGATCTTCCACATCCTCGTGGTGACGGCCGCCGCGCTGCACTTCGCCGTGGTGGCCTTCCACGCCCTGCCCAAGGGCTGATACCGGTGGGCCCGCGGCCGGTGGACCACTCGCGCAGCGTGCTGGTGCGCTGGATGGGCATCACCGACGCAAACAGCGCCGGCAACGTCCACGGCGGCATCGTCATGAAGCTGTGCGACGAAGCCGCGGGCCTCGCGGCGATCCGTCACTCCGGCTGCCGGGTCGTGACGGCCGCCATGGACCGCATGAGCTTCCTGCACCCCGTGAACATCGGCGACCTGCTGCGCTGCAGCGCCAGCGTCAACGCCGTGTGGAAGACCTCGATGGAGGTCGGGGTACGGGTCGAGGCCGAAGACCCGTACACCGGGGACCTCCGCCACACCTCGACGGCCTACCTGACGATGGTCGCGCTCGACACCGACGGTCGCCCGACCACGTTCCCCGGGCTGACCACCGACGGTGAGGTCGAGAAACGCCGCGAGCGCGAGGCGGGCCTGCGCCGAGAGAATCGTCTCGCTGAGCGCGAGCAGCTCGCCGGCAGCCCCAACGGCGACGCGACCGGCGGCAGCTCCTAGCCGACCGGGTGGGCGCCGCCGCCCGACGTCGCGATGCCTTGGTCCCGCTCCTCCGGCGCCGGGCCGAGGGCCCGTGCGAGCACCCGGTCAGCCGCCCTCGGCGATCCTGGCCATCCGCTTCAACGCCGCCGCCCCACCCGACGTCGACAGGTACAGGCGGGGACCGCGCCGCAGCGCCCGCACCTCGATCTCGCCGCCGCCGCTCGTCAGGCGCTTGCGCTCGCGCTCGGCTGCCGCCTCAGTCGGGTACAGCAGGATCAGGCCCCGCAGGTCCTCGAAGTTCACGTCGAGACCCGCGAGCGGGCGGGGCGCCCCTTCCAGCCGAGAGTTCTCGCGCACGATGTAGCTCTCGGCCTGCAGCCGGTCGGAGACCTGGTCGAGAAGCGTCGGGTCCCCCCGCCGCGCCTCGAGCTCGAGCTCCGACGGGGACGCCGCCGACGCACCACCGTCGGCCGTAGGGCTCAGGGCCTGGCGGGTCCGGCGCAGCTTGCGGGCGAGCGACGGCTCCGGACCCGCCGCCAGCTCGGCGAGGCGGGTCAGCACGACGCGCACCGTCGCTCCGTCCTGGCTGGCGATCATCGTGTCCGGGCGCTCCTCCTCCAAGGCACTGATGACCGCCGTGACTCCCAGCCGCAACGACTCGCGCGCCTGAGCCCGTTCGTCGGGGGCGAGCCCTCCGGCGAAGTCCGGGTCGGTCAGGGTGCCGGTGGCCGGATCCTCCAACCGCCGCGCGCTGCGCTCGACGAGCTCCACCGACTCTCCGACGACGGAATCGTCGGAGGCGTTCAAAGCGCCAGGGCTCTGCGGGTCGGCAGGTGTGGTCTCGTTGGAGCCGCACCCTGCGACGGCCAGCGCAAGCGACACGGCGATCGCCGCCGCGATCCGGCCGGTCCGCCGGGCCCACACGGTGTTGCCTCCGCCTCCCGTCCGGTCCGCTAGAGGACCTCGGTGAAGAGCAGGATCAGCAGACCGGCGACCGTGGTCCCGGCCCCGAGGCCGAGCGCGATCATCGAGGGTGTGCCCTCAGAACCCCGCCCGCGGCTCATCATCCCGGCCACCACGGCAGCCGGACCGAGCACGAACACGAAGCCGGTCCAGTAGACGAAGACCGCGATGACTGCCGCCGCACCGAGGCCGATGCCCCACAGGGCCGGCCGGTACTTCTCGACGGCGCCGCTGATCGTCGGGAGCAGCCACAGGAAGATGCCGCCGGCCAGCAGGGCGTTGAGAATCCCGAACAGGATCAGGTAGCCGACGCCGCCTTCCTCGCCTTGCTCGTTGCCGACAACGTTGCCGAGCAGGATGGCGATGAGCGCAACCACCAGCGCGGCAATGCCGATCAGCCGGATCCGCCCCCCTATGGCCGCCTGAGCGTCGCCCGCCGAATCCGACCGTGATGCGCTCGCCTGCTCCACCGCTGGTGTCTCCTCCCGCGTTTTGCGCTCCGATCGGAGCCGTGTCCGGCCCGGGGGGCCCGTCACCCGACGGCACCCCCGGGGCCAGCTCCACCGTACCCCCTCGACGCCATCGTCGCGACGGCTCTGTGACCGGCGGAGATCGCCGCCCGTAGGATTCCCGGGCCATGGAGACCGCGCCCCGGGCCACCCCCCGCTCGCCCGCGGCGATCGGGCTCCGCGAACTCGCCGCCGTCGTGGCGGGGTCGCTGCTCCTTTCGGTCGTGATGAGCTGGCCGCTGATCTGGAACCTGGGCAGCACGATCCCGCTCGACCTCGGAGATCCGCTGCCGCAGGCGTGGCAGGTCGCCTGGGGCGGGCACGCGCTCGGCACCCAGCCCTTCGACTACTTCCAGTCCAACCAGTTCTGGCCTAAGCCGAACACGCTCGCCTACTCCGATGCGCTGGTCGGATACGCCCCGTCGGCGCTCGTCGGCTCGGGGCCGACCGCGGCTGTTGCCCGCTACGACCTGCTGTTCATCGGCGCGTACGCGCTGTGTTTCGCCGGGACCTACCTTCTGGCCCGCGAGCTGGGGGCCGGGCCGGGGCCGGCCGCCGTGGCGGGAGCGGCGTTCGCCTTCGCGCCCTGGCGGATGGAGCAGAACGGCCATCTGCACGTGATCTCCAGCGGCGGCATTCCCCTTGCCCTGTTCTTCCTCGCCCGTGGGAGCCGGGCGCGCCGGCCCGCCCTGGTCGTCGCCGGCTGGGCCGTCGCCGCCTGGCAACTGTCGCTGGGCTTCTCGCTGGGATTGATCCTCGCCTACCTGCTCGCGACCCTCGCGGTGGTGGCCGGCGTCGTGTGGATGCGCGCCGGGCGACCACGGCCGTCTGTGAGGACGGTCGCCGCCCATGCCGTCGGCGGCGCGCTGTTCGCGCTTGTGGGCTACGTGCTCTCGCGGCCGTACCTGGCCGTGGTCGACCAGTTCCCCGACGCCCGCCGCACCGTCGCCCAGATCGAGGCGTTCTCGGGGCCCCCGTGGATGTACCTCACCGCGTCGGGCGAGAACATGCTCTGGGGCGGGCTGACCGGTCCGCTACGCGACTCGCTGAAAAACGTCCCCGAGATGACCCTGTTTCCCGGGCTGGCGATCGTCGCGCTGGCCGTCGCCGGGCTCGGCGCGACAGCCTGGCCGCGCCGGCTGCGCCTCGGCCTCGGGCTCGGGGTCCTGGGCACCGTGCTGCTGACCTTCGGGATGCACACCCAGGGCGGGCTGCTGTGGCCCTACCGCGTGCTCTACGAGGTGCTTCCCGGCTGGCAGGGGATGCGTACCCCCGGGCGATTGACCACGCTGGTCTCGCTCGGTCTGGCCCTGCTCGCCGCGCTCGGGGCTGCGCGCCTGGCCGGCGCGGTCCGCGAGCGTGGTTCAGGGCGCGCCGCCGGGCCGCTCGTGGCTGGCGTGCTGTGCGTCGCGGTCCTCGTCGAGGGCGCGGGGTTCTCGGTCACCCCGCCGGCGGGCCCGACCCAGCCGCAGGTTCCCGCCGCTCCTGTGGCCTTCAGCGACTACGCCGGCCCCCAGCTCCACCTCCCCGCCCTGCGAGCCGAGGACAACCGTCGCTACCTGCTGTGGTCGACCGACGGCTTCCCCGACCTGGTCAACGGGCGCAGCAGCCTCAACCCCGAGAGCTTCTTCTCGCTGGTCGAGCGCAGCCGCAGCTTTCCCGATCGCGACTCGGTCCGGGCCCTGCGCGCGGCCGGCGTGCGTACGGTGATGCTCCATCGTGATCGCACCGCCGGAACCCCGTGGGAGCGGGCCGACCGGCGTCCGGTCCGTGGACTCGGCGTCCGCCGGACCCGGCTTGACCGGGTGACGATCTACGGCCTGGGCACCGGCCCGTAGGCGCGCGGCGCGTCATCCCGAGCGCTGGACCGCGGGCTTCGGCCGGCCCTGGGGCCGCGGAGGCCGCACGGTGCGTGTCAGCCCGGCCAGGCGGCCACGGTCGATCTCGCGCAGGCCGAAGAGCGTCAGCAACGACAGGGCCGCGGCCACGAGGATCGTCGACAGCGCCCCCATGCTGCCGTTGACCGCGGTGACCTTCTCTCCCATGAGCTCCGGCCCGAGAGCCGAGAAGCAGGCCCAGGCCACGGTGACCGCGACCGCCGGACGCAGGTCGCCCAGGGCCAGGCGCCCGGTGCCCAGCGCCGCGAAGACGATCGTCGCCGCGATGCCGGCGATGTATGGGGTAATCGCGAGCCAGCCGTTGCCAAGGCCCATGGCCGTGAGGATGGTGTGCTCGAAGTTGCCCTGGGTCACGCGGGTGGCCCACAGGCCGGTGTCGCGATCGCCGATCAGGGGGTGCGTGATCGTGGCCAGCACCATGAAGACCACCGAGGGGATGGTCAGCGCCAGGGTCACGGCAGGCAGCCGCTTCCACGCGGCGGCGATGCCCAGGGCCAGGAACGGCATGAGCGGGATGAGAAAGCGCGGTCCGGGCGAGCCGCCGCCGAACGGCAGCCAGTAGCCCGCGTTGTAGAGCAGGTGAGCCACCGTCATCGCGGCGATGGTCCACGCGACGGCCCGGTGGCCGCGGCGGTGCAGGAACACGATCCCGACCACGCCCATGAGGACGACGGGGGTGATCGTCACGATCCCGCGGGCGGCGAACATCAGGTCCAGCGCCGCCTTGGGGTCGGGAAGGGTGATGCCGAAGAGCCCGTCGCCGTTGAGACCGAGCTCGCGGTGGCCCGTTCGCCCCTGGACGCGGACCGCGTTGGCGTAGGACGAGTGCACCGGCGTCCCGAAGGCCCAGACGTTGTAGGCGGCGACCGGGAGCGCGGCCAGCACCGCTCCCGCGCTGTAGGTCATCCCCCGCCGGACGATCCCGACCGCCGCCTCTCGCCGAGAAGCGGTGAACGCGCGTGAGATGGCGAAGACCCCGACGATGGCGCCGACCAGGGCCAGGGGGTACTCGAAGACGACGCCGAGCCCGGCCAGCACCCCCGCGCCGGCGACGAGGCCAAGGCGCTCGCCGCCCTGGCGTTCGTGCCACAGCACGGCAAAGGCGGCGAAGCCGAGCATCGCCGAGATCACGTGCGAGAAGTACACGGTCGTGAAGGGCAGGATCAGCGTTCCGAGCCCGAGGGTGAGCGCCGCCGGGGTCCCGTACCCGGGCACCAGCCGGTCGGCCAGCGACCGCACCAGCAGCAGCAGCACCGCCGACGGGATGATCACGCCGAGCCAGGTGAGGGCCCAGATCATCCCCGCCTCGTTGGCCACCGTCTCGCGGACCTCCTGGGCCCGGTTGAGGTTGGAGCCGTAGTTGCGCAAGGGGATCGGCTTGGGGTGCCAGCGGTTGGCGCCCTCGCGGCGCGCGTTGCGCGCGGCCTGCGTTGAGGCTTCTTCGCCCCCCAGGGCCCGCAGGGCGGCGAAGGCCGGATAGGTCGTGAAGGCGAGACCCGGCGCCTTGACGGTGTAGAAGTGCCCGTCGGTGTAGGCCTTGTCCTTGGTCTCCCAGTGGTAGCGGTCGATCTCCGGGGTCCCGTCGCCGATGGCCTTGACCAGCGCGTAGTGGGCCGTCTGGGCCCACCCGATCGACTGCATCACGGTGCCGCAGGTGAGGGCCAGCACGAGGATGGCCAGAACCCCCGGGCGGGCTCTCAGATAGCCGAACGCTCGGTGGGGGGCAGCGCGCATGAAGCCGACGATTGTAGCTAGGGGTCGCGCGTGGGCTCCCCGGCCATCCTGGGGGAGCGACCAAGCCGCCCTGAGGGCTGCCCGGCGCCGCTGGCCGACCAGCAGCACCCTGTGAATCGACGGTCTCTGCACGCCGGGTTGCAGGAACCGCTACCCTGCCGGACCAGCTCATGTGAGCACTCGCTCATTGGGCCTTTACATACGTCAGCCGAATCCGCGCCTCTCCAGAGATCGCGGATCGGGGGAACCACCAGCGGCCACGGCCGCCGGGGCGAATCGCCGCAGATGCGGTGTAGCGCGACCTCTTTCGCGCGAGCCCGACAGCTAACCCCGTAGGCACCACCACCAAAGAGGGATGAACCGCATGCCTGACAGCCGCCGCGATCTGGCCCGTATCGATTTCTGGCAGACCTCCATGGAACGCTCGGCCCAGCGCCGTCAGCGTACGGCCGGTGGTCCGGAAGCCATCTCCAGCTCGGTGAGGCTCTCCGACCAGACCCTCGAGAACCTCCGTGCGCCCGAGGTGGCCCCGGCCGCCTTCCGCGACCTGGCCGACCACCATGTGTGGACGAGCTCGGCCGTGCGGTCGCGCAAGCGACGGATCACCGTGCCCCAGCAGCGCCGCCGCGCCTCGCGGCAGCGCAAGCTCTCCTACGCCGCCACCGCGGCCATCGCCGCCGCCCCCGGCGGGCCGTTCGCCCTCGACGGCCTCGTTGCGGCTGCGACCGCCGACGCCGCCTCCACCACGCCCGCGGCCCGGGCCATCGCCCCGCAGAAGCTCGACCTGCTCCTGGACCGTGGCGACCGTGGCCCGGCCGTCAAGCAGGTCCAAGAGGTGCTGTCGATCACCGCCGACGGCGTCTTCGGACCCGAAACCGAGCGGGCCGTGCGCAGCTTCCAGCGCTCCTCGGGCCTGACCGCCGACGGCGTCGTCGGCGTCGAGACCTGGAGCGCCCTGTTCGGCCCCGCCGCCGGCGGCGCGTCGGCAACCACGGCCCCCGCCCCGAGCGCCCCGGCGAGCGACGTCCCCGAGGATGCCGACATCACGGTGCGGGCCTCCTCCGTGCGCCCGGACGGTGAGGGCGGTGCCCATGTCACGTTCGTCGCGCAGGATGTCGAGGCCGAGGACCGCGGCGGCTCGGACGACACGAGCCAGGCGGCAGACCCGGCGCCGTCGGCCGACGAGACCGAGAAGACCGACTCCAGCCCGGCGGAGCCGAAGGCCGAGGACGACGCGGAGCCCAACAGGTCCGCCGACACGCCCGAGCCCAAGGAAACCGAGAAGAAGGCGGCCGCCCCGGAGGCGACGAAGCCCAAGGCCGCTCCGGCTCCGTCCCCCGCGCCGAAGTCCTCTCCGGAACCCAAGACGACCAAGCCGGTCGCGTTCAGCTGCGGCTCGAGCAAGCTCGTCAAGCCGGTGCGCGGGGTCGAGACCTCGCCGTACGGCCCGCGCTGGGGCCGGATGCACTCAGGCCTCGACATCGCTGCGCCCTCCGGCACGAGGGTCGTGGCCGCGGCCTGTGGCGTGGTGACCACCATGGAGTCCCAGGGCGGGTACGGGAACCTCATCTGCGTCAAGCACTCCTCGACGCTGACCACGTGCTACGCCCACCTGTCGAAGTTCGCCACCAGCAAGGGCGCCACCGTCCACGCCGGCGAGCTGATCGGCTACGTCGGTTCCACTGGCAACTCCACCGGCCCGCACCTGCATTTCGAAACGCGGTACAAGGGCTCGGCCAAGGACCCCAAGGCCTACCTGTCGGGGAAGGCCACGATCAGCGGCACCCCGACGGTCAAGCACTCCGGCGCCGTCGGCGGCAAGGACCCCCTGCCCGAGGCGTACCCGGCCGCCAAGGTCGCAGCCGAGCCGACCGGCTCGTCCCAGGCCGGCTCGGTCGCCCCGACGGGCACCGAGCAGCAGGCCACGGCCGCTCCCGCACCGGCTCCCGTTCCCGCCGCGCCGGCGCCGGTAGCGCAACCCCAGGCCGTCGCTCCGGCACCACAGCCGGCGCCCACCCCGGCCCCGACGGCTGCACCGGCCCCCGAGGTTGCGGCTCTCGCCGCCCCGGCACCGGTCCCCGCACCGCAGGGCGCCGCGCCTGAGCAGCAGATCGCCGAGCAGCCGCAGGCTCAGGCCCCCCAGGCACCCGTCGCGGCCGACACGCCCGCGTCGCCGGTCCCGGCGCCCGAGCAGGCTCCAGCCCCCGAGGCCCCAGAGACCGCGGCCGACCAGGCCCCGGCACCCGAGGCTCCGGCGGCTGGTTCCCCGGCGCCCGAGTCGCCGGTCCCGGCACCCGAAGCCGCGCCGGCACCCGATGCGGCGCCGGCAGCCGAGGCCGAAACCCCCGCGGCCGATCCAGCTCCAGCGCCCGAGGCAGCAACTCCCGCGCCCGCCGGGCAGGACGAGCCTGCCGCGGAGACGCCCGCCCCGGCAGCAGATGCCGGCGGCGGCGCGCCGGCGGCGGCCGAGCCCGCCCCGGTACCCGGGTCGTAGACCGCACGTCCTGACGAGCCCCGCGGGGGAGGGGGGA
>JBPCPM010000030.1:0-20678 GCA_050999155.1 Solirubrobacterales bacterium | reverse complement strand
GTTGACGATCGCGTCCGGAGTGCTCGAGCGGATGGCCTGTTCCACCGAAGCGGGATCGGTCAGGTCGCAGGTGAGCTCTGCGGCTCCCGAGGTCCGGCTGGTGCCGACCACCGTCCATCCGTCGCCTTCGAGCAGCGGGCGCAGGTGCCTGCCTGCGAACCCGGTGGCGCCGAGCACGAGCACGGCCTGCCCCGCGTGGGGGAGATTGTCGGTGGTACCGGGGCCGATGCCCGTACGGTATCCGCCATGGGGGCACCTCCAACCGAGCTCACCTTCCTTCCCCCGACCTCGGGGATCCTCTCGCGCCGGGCGAGGCTGGCCGGCCGCGCCCTGGACGCGACGCTGGAAGCCCGGCAGCGGATGCTCGGGGCCGGGCGCGTGCTCGACCGCCTGGCTGAGAGCCAACCGCAGCGCGACGTGCTGGTGCTCGCCATCTACCGGCCCGACCGGGCGCAGGCCTTCGCCGCCGAGATCGCACGGCTACGGCGGTCGACGCGCCACCGGCTGCGGCTCGCCTTTGGCTCCACTGCAGGCGCGGGAACCGAGCTGGCCACGGAAACCGTGGTCACCGACCTGGCCGGCGGGAAGTTCGCCAACCTCAACCGCGTGGCCGAGGCTGCCGCGCCGCTGGCGGCCGATTGGATCCTGATCCTCGACGACGACATCGCCCTCCCGCGGCGGTACGTCGATCGCCTGGTGTGCGTCTGCGAGGGGCTGCGCTTCGAGCTCGCCCAACCGGCGCTCACCCGTTCCAGCCACACGGCGTGGCCGGTCGTGCGGCGACGGCCGGCCCTCGCCCGGCAGACCGCAGGCGTGGAGATCGGCCCGGCTACGGTGCTCTCGCGCGCGGCCTGGCGCGAGCTCACGCCGTTTCCGACCGAGGGGATGGGGTGGGGGCTGGACGCCCACTGGGCGGCTGTGGCCCGCGAGCGGGGGTGGCGGGTCGGCGTCGTCGACGCGGTCCCGGTGCGGCACACCGACCCACCGGCCGGGAGCTATGACCACGCTGCGGCTCGGCGGGCCGCACTGGAGCTGGTCCGCGACCGTCCCCATCTGAGCTTCGACGAGTCCTCGCGCGAGCTGGCCCGCTACCAGGAGCTGCCCTGAGGTGCGGGTGTGTGTCATCGCCGAGTACTACCCCGGCCCCCACGATCCGACGAAGGGGATCTGGGCGCACCGCCAGGCGGTCGCCGCCACAGATCACGGAGCCGAGGTGCGCGTCGTGGCCCTGCACCGTCCGATCCCGCCCTTGGCCGCGGTTCGCGACCCGCGTCGTCTTTGGGAGTGGATGGCGACCGAGCGCCGCCGAACGGCGGGCACGACCGTCGAGGGCATCCCGGTCGAACACGTGACGTTCGTGGCGCCTCCCCGTCCCTGGTCCTACGGGTCGTGGGGACGCTGGGCAGCTCCCGCGGTCGGCAGGGCGCTGACCCGGCTGCACGCGACATGGCCGATCGACCTCGTGCACGCCCACTACGCCGTGCCGGCCGCGCGCGCCGCCTCGTCGTTCGTGCGCGACCACCAGCTCCCCATGGTGGTCTCGGTCCACGGAGGCGACGTTGTCCATACGGCGAAGCGTTCGCCCGGGGCCGCCCGGGCCGTCCGCGAGGCGTTGGCGCAGGCCCGTCTCGTCTTGACCAACAGCGCGTGGACATCCCGCCAGGTCGAGGCCCTCGGCGTGGACGGCGCGCGCATCGAGGTCGTGCACCTGGGCGCGACGGTTCCCGCAGATCCGCCCGAGCCTCGGCGCCGGCCGACGGTCTCGGTCTTGGGGGACCTCGTCGCGCGCAAGCGCCACGCCGACGTCGTGCACGCGGTGCACCGACTCCAGGAGGTGGTGCCCGGCGCCCGGCTGCTCATCGTCGGCGACGGGCCGGAGCGGGGGCGGTTGCTGGCTCTCGCGCGGTCGCTCGGCATCGAGGACCGGGTGCATTTCTGCGGAAGGCTCGAGCACCAAGATGCGCTGCGCCAGGTCGCGTCATCGCACGTGATGGCCCTGCCCAGCATCGACGAGGCGTTCGGGGTCTCCTACATCGAAGCCATGGCCGCCGGCGTCCCCGCGATCGGCGTGCGGGGGGAAGGTGGCCCGGAAGAGATCGCTGCCCGCGGAGGGGGACTCGTCCTCGTGCCGGCGTGTGACCCTGAGACCCTCGCCAGTGTCCTCGGCGAGATGTTCGTGGTCCCCGGCCGGCGAGAACGGTTGGCAGCCGCGGCCCGCGACACGGCTCGGACCCATTTCAGCTGGGATCGGTGTGGCGCGGAGACTGTCCGCGCCTACGAGCAGGCATTGGCGACCACGTGACCGAGCCCGCGGACCAACGCCCGGTCGCCTTTGTCCACAATTGGGCTCCGGACTACCGCCGAGGCCTTTTCGAGGTGCTTGCCGCCCGCCAGGACGTGCGGTTCTTGTTGTTCGGTGGGCGCTCCCTGCACGAGCAGGATCTCGGCGAGCAGGTGGCACGCCTTGACGCACCGGCCGAATCCATTGCCCAGGGCGACATCGGCCGTGTCCTCACGGAAGGCGACTTCCGGGCTGTTGTGGCGTCGACAAACGGGCGGGTGGCACTTGCGTCGGCCTACCGCGCCGCGCGGCGAAGCGGCCTCCCATTCGTGCTGTGGGCCTCGATGTGGCGGCATCCCCGCACGGCGGCGCAGCTACTCGGCTGGCCGCTGACGCGCCATCTGTACCGGAGAGCCGATGCGGTCGTTACGTACGGCACCCACGTGTCGCGGTACGTGGCCCGTCACCGCCCAGCGGGGAAGATCTTCGAAGCACCTCAGGCCACCGACAACGAGCGGATGGGTGCTGCGCCCGATGCGCAGGAGCGCGACGAGGTACGACGGCGGACGGGGGGACGACCGTTCGTCCTGAGCGTCGGTCGCCTGGTGCCCGAGAAGGGGGTCGATGTCGTGGCGCGTGCCTGGGCCATGGAGCCCGAGCCTGCCGGGGACGCCCTGTTGGTGTGCGCCGGCACCGGGCCGCAGGAACGAGCGATGCGTGACATCCCGCACACTGAGCTGCTCGGCCACGTACCCCTGGACGGCCTGCGGGCCTGGTACGCCGAGGCCCGCGCGGTCGTGCTCGCCTCGGTCCCCACGAGGCGCTTTCTCGAGCCATGGGGATTTGTCTGCAACGAGGCGCTGTTGCAGGGAACTCCCGTGGTCGCCACGACAGCGGTGGGAGCCGTCGCCGGGGGGCTCGTGACAGACGGTGAGACCGGCCTCGTCGTCCCGGCGGGAGACGCCCGAGCGCTACGGGCGGCCCTCGATCGGTTGTTGGCCGATCCGCAGCTAGCGGCGTCTTTCGGTGTTCAAGGCCGTGAACGTGTCCTGCGCGAGTACACCCACACAACCCAGGCGGCCGGATTCGAACGCGCCCTCGGCGCCGTTGGCGCGGCCCGCCCGAGCGCTAGGTAGCCATTTCGCTAGGCTGGGTGATGTCGCGCTGACGCCGCGCGCTGACCGTCCCCGCTCGCGGCAGCTTCCCCTCGCAGGACCAGTCGAACTCGACTGTCCGTCGGTCCCGACCCTCGAAGGTGATCGTTGATGGACACGCTCATGCTCCACCGGCGCTTGCCGGTCGCCCTGCTCGTTTCGGTGACGCTTCTCGTCGTCAGCGCGCTCGCTGCCACCAGTGCCTCCGCCGCCCCGGGGGACAGGGCGATCGACGATTGCACTCGCGACGGCAAGATCGATCGTTCGTACAGCAACAAGGAGCTGCGCGGCGCGCTCGACGATCTGCCGACCGACGTCGACGAGTACACCGACTGCCGCGAGAAGCTCAGCGACGCGCTGCGAGCTCAGCAGTCCGGGTCGGGATCCGGATCGGGATCTGGCGGTTCCAACGGGACCTTCGGTGCCTTCGGCGGGCGCGGCGGCGTCGTCGGAGGAACCGACACGCGTAGTGACGATTTTGGAGACAGCTTCGCCGGAGCCGAGGCGCTCGCTCCCAACGAGGGCGAAGCCGGCGATCTCCAGCGCAAGATCGACGGTGAGGGGGGACTACCGCTCGAGCTCGGCGGCGAGGAGGTCGTGCCAGGCGATCCGAGCGCCGGATCCGCGGCGGCGGCCGCTACGGCAAACGCCCTCCCGCTTCCCCTGCTGATCGCCATGCTTGCCGCTTCGGTGCTGATCGCGGTTGTCGCCGCGCGCCGGGCGGGACTGCCGCGACGGCTCCAGGCGGCGGCGACCGGGAGCCCCGCGTGGGGCGTGGCTACCCGCGGCACCGAGCGCGTTCGCGACATCATCCGCCGCCGATGATCAGGCGATCGGTGGGTGCAACCGCGGCTCCGGACCCGGCTCCCGCACCGCAGCCGGCGCCCGAGACCTCCCAGCTCGACGACGAGCCGCAGACACAGGTCCTGCCGCCGACCGGGCGTGCGCAGCGGCTCGGGGTGCGACGCCGCGACGCGGTGGCTCGGGTTCGTGGCTCCCTGGGTTCGGCGGGGCCGGACGCCGCAGGACACCTGGTGGTGGCCGCCGTGACCGCCATCGGGATCGTCGTCACGTCACTGGTGGTGCAAGGCGGCTCCAGCCTCTCCTCGCTGACGGTGTTCGAGATGGCCGCGCTCGTGCTCGGACTCGGTGTCGCCTTGGCCGTCGCGTTGCAGGCGATCGATCGGCCCCTGTACGGGCCCTGGGCGGTGCTCGCCTTCGCCGGCTTCTTCTTGTTCACCGCCCTGTCGGTCCTGTGGTCGGTCAAACCCGACGCAAGCTGGAACGAGGCAAACCGGACGCTCGCCTACCTTGCCCTGTTCGTCGCCGGCGTGGGGGCGGCCAGGATCGGGCCGAAGTACTGGCTCGGCCTGCTGTACGGGCTGGTGGTCGGCCTCGGGGTGGTCGCCGTGGCCGCCGTGACGACGAAGATCTTCCCGGGGGCGTTCGCCGAGACCGACACGTTCGCCCGGCTGCGGGCGCCGTTCGGGTACTGGAACGCCGCGGGACTGCTCGGCGCCCTGGGCGTCCCGCTGGCTCTGTGGCTCGGGGCCCGGCGGGAGGCCCGCTTCGTCGAGCAGGTGGTTGCCGCTCCGCTGGCCACGCTCTTCGGCGCCGTGATCATGCTCTCCTACTCACGGGGCAGCCTCCTGGCATGTCTCGCAGCGGTCGCGCTGTGGCTGTGGCTGGTACCCCTGCGGCTCCGGACGCTCGTGCTCCTAGGGATCGGAGCCCTCGGCGCGGCGGCCATCACCGTCGTTGCCTTCACCAACGATTCGCTGAGCACCGACGGCATCGAGCTTGCCAGCCGGATCTCCGCGGGCAGAGTGCTCGGACTGGTCGTGGTGGGTGCGTTGGCCGCCTCTGCGGCCGCTGCCGCAGGGATCTGGCACCTGCGGGCGAGACGTGATCTCGTCGGTAATCGCCGCGAACAGATCGGCGGCGCCTTGGCAACCGCCGCCGGCGGAATCGCAGTAATCGGCCTCGTGGCGGTGCTCGCCACGGGCGGTGGCCCAGGAGCCCGGGCCGACTCCTTCTGGGAGCAGCTGACCTCGCCCGAGGTGACCACGCCCGCCAACAGCCCGGACCGGTTTACGAGTGCCTCGAGCATCCGCGGTTCCTACTGGCGAGACGGCTTCCAGATCTTCCAGCAACACGAAGCGATCGGCGCCGGGGCCGGGTCCTTCGACACGGCGCGCTTGCGCTTCCGTGACGCCGACGTCCGCGCCCGCCACGCGCACGGCTGGGTCCCGCAGACGATGGCCGAGCTCGGCCTTCTTGGACTGGAGATCTCCCTGCTCGTGCTCGTTGCGTGGGCGTTGGCTGCCCGCCGCCCCCTCGCTTCGCTTCGGCGCTCGCAGGCGCCGACGCGCGAGCTGGTCGGTGTCGGGGCGATCGGGGCCGTCGTCGTGGCCTTCGGGATCCACTCCACGCTGGATTGGACGTGGTACATCCCAGGTCTGGCCGGCCCGGCGCTGGTGCTGGCCGGGTGGCTGGCGGGACGTGGCCCGGTGGGTCACGAAAGCCCGCGGGCCAAGGCGCGGACAGCCTGGCCGGCGGGCTTTCTGGGACGACGTCCCAGCGTCCGGCGGATTGCCACGGTCACGGGGCTGACGCTCGTGGCGGTGGCCGGTGTCTGGAGCGTCATCCAGCCCTACCGCGCTGAACGACAGCTCGACGAAGCGGCGGTCCTGTTCGACCAGGGGTCTGGCTCCGCCGGCCAGACGCGCGAGGCGCTGGCTGCCGCGCGGGACACGAACCCGCTGAGCATCGAGCCGCTCATCGACCTGGCTGTCCTCGAACAGCGCGAGGGCAACGTCGAGGCCGCCGAAAAGGCGCTGGAGGAAGCGGTGAAAGAGCAGCCGGCCAACGCCGAGGCATGGCTGACCCTCGGCCGGTTCCGCCTCAACGTCCAGCGCGACCCCAAGGAGGCCGAGGCCGCGCTGTCCGCGGCGGTGTTCCTTGACCCCAAGGGCCGGGCGACGCGGAACTTCTACATCGAGGCCGTTCGCGCGCTCTCCATCGTGCGGGGGCCCGCGGATTCGCCCACGCCCTGAGGGTCGAGCAGGAGCGGTCCTGCCATGGCTTCGCCGCAGACGTCGAAGAGCAGTTGCTCGTAGGCGTCCGTGACGGCGTCCCACGAGTATCGCTTCGCGCGTTCGCGCGCCTTGGAGCGGTAGGCCTCCACGAGGTCCGCGTCGGCCAGCAACCGGCGCAGCTGGCGGGCGAGATCAGGCACGCCCTCGTCGCCCGAGAAGAACAGGCCGGCCTCGCCGACCGTCTCGACGTTGGGGCGATGGTCGTTGACCAGCACGCAGTTGCCCGCGGCGAGCGCCTCGAGGATGACGGGATGGGTCCCGCCGACCTCGGTGGGAGCGCAGAACAGGTAGGCGTTTCGCTGTAGCTCCCAGTACCCGCGGCCGAAGATGTAGCCGGGAAACAGGACTCGTGGGTCAGCCCGGCGGCGGACCTGGGTGATGTATTGCTGCGCGTAGGGGGCCCCGCCGACGACCACGAGCTTCATCCCGCGCGCCTCGGCGGCGCTGAGCTGCGCGAAGGCCTCGACGAGCAGGTGGGGGTTGTTCTCCGGCTCCAGCCGGCCGACGAACAGCACGTAGCGGCCGGGCTCGAGCCCGAGCCGCTCGAGGGTCCGCCCTGGCGGGACGTCGGGGACTTCGGCCCCGTAGGGCACGACGTCGATCCGCTCTCCGTAGCGTTCCTCGAAGATCTGGGCGACGACGTTGGAGTCGGTGATCGCCCGGGTCGCCAGCCGCGGCGCCGAGCGTTCGGCCCAGCGCAGGTAGCGCTTGGCCGCCCGGTTCCACTTGCGCCGGTCGGAGTCGAGGCCGTCGACGTTGATCACGGTCGGAATGCCGTTGGCCTTGGTGACCAGCGTCATCGGGGTGTTGCCGGCGATGAAAAACAGGGCGGCGTCCGGCCGGGTCTTGCCCGCTGCGTGCACGGCCGAGAGCAGTGTGTGCACGAAGGTGTCGAGGTACTTGTTGCGGACGGTCGGCAGGTGGATCAGCCGTGCCCCCTTGTACTCCTCGAGGCTGGGATCGACGACGTGTGGGCGGCAGTAGACACTTACTTCGTGCCCGCGCTGCACCAGCCGCGAGCTGATCTGCTCGACGGCGGTCTCGAAGCCCGAGTAGGACGCGGGGATGCCCCGGGTCCCGAGGACGGCGACTCTCACCTGGTGCGTTCCCGTGCCATGCGCGCCGCCAGAGCGTAGGCATCCGCGTGGGCGCGTGCGCTCGCGCGCCAGGAGCGTGACGCCGCGAGCTCGCGGCCACGCTGGGCCAGGCGGGCACCGCGCTCGGGCGTGGCAGCGAGCTCGATGAGCCGGGCGGCCAGTCCGGCCGGGTCGTCGGGTGCGAACCACAGCGCGGCGTCACCGGCGGTCTCTGCCAGCCCCGGGGACCGTGCGGCGACCACGGGGACCCCTGCCGCCATCGCCTCGAGCACGGTTAGCCTGGTGCCCTCGAACCGCGCGGGCTGGACGAGAGCCGCTGCGTGGGCGTAGGTGGCGCGAAGGGCGGCGTCGTCCAGCCCGTGCAGGGGAGTGACCCCGGGGGCGACGGCGGCGGTGGGATCGCACGCCGCAGCCCCTGCGACCACAAGCTGGCGCGGCGCCGCGACGTCTGCGGGCAGGGCCTCGCGGTAGCGCCGCCACCCGGCGAGCAGGACCGGGAGGTTCTTGCGCGGTTCCGCGTCGCCGACGTACAGGACGTACGGTCCGGCCAGCGGCGCCGGGTGGTCTCCGGCGATCTGTTTCGGGCCGTGGGGGGCAACCACCAATCGGTGTGCTGGCACCCCCCAGCGCGAGCGCACGTCGGCTGCTGTCTGACCGGAGACCGCGATCACCGCATCGGCCCGCTGGGCCGCCCGCCGGTGCTGGATCCGCGCGACCGATCGCCAGGCGCGGTCGAAGTCCTCGGGACGGCGCTCGAAGGCGAGGTCGTGCACGGTGCAGACCTGGGCGCCCGGCCATCTGCGGCTAAAGGCCGGCAGGGGGTGGTGGAGCACGTCGGCTCGCGCCGCCGCAGCCAGCGCCGGCAGGCGGCGGTCCACCCAGTGGCGCTCGGCGGCGACGTTGGCCGCGCTGCGCATGGATCCGGCGACCCGACCCGCGCCGGTGCCACGGCCGCGCAGGGGCGGCGGCCGTTCGGCGCGCACGGCCTCGATCCGGCCGTCGGCCTCCAGGCCTTCGAGCAGGCCCTCGACGTACGTCGCGGTTCCCGACGGACCGCGCAGGGCGAACGAGGTGTCGACGAGCACGCGCACCGCGCTCAGGGTCGCAGCGCGTGGCAGGTGAGGATCCGCGACCCGTCGGCCTGTGTGACGTCGAGCCGCTCGATCGTGAACCCGTGGTCGGTGAGGACGGTGGTCAGGCTGGTGGGCGTGTAGCGCCGAACCGTCGTGTCGGTCGGGTGGTGCATCGACTCGAATCCCCGCAGCAGGAGTGCCGCCGCGTCACGGCGGCCGTGGGCGGGGACGGTGATCCCCAGCCAGCCCCCCGGGCGCAGCACCCGCCGGATCCCTTCGAGCACGCCGCTGGTGTCCTGGATCTGGGAGAGCACCTCGGCCACCCATACCCCGTCGAATCGCCCGTCGGCCAGCGGCCACGGCCCCCGGTCGCCGGCCTGCACGAGCTCGTACGGCCCTCGCTCCCGCGCGCGCTCGAGGGCCACCCCCGAGGGGTCAAGGCCCACCGGCGTCGCGCCCAGGGCCTCGATCGCCGGCAGGTCGGCACCGTCCCCGCATCCCGCGTCGAGGACCGTCTCGCCGGGCGACGCCAGCCTGCCCAGCAGCGCCAGGCGCACGTCGCTGCCCGGGCGATCGCGGTCGGGATCGCTGGGGACCTGCCGCCAGATCTCGTCGTGGTAGTTGGGCACGCTCTTCCGCCTGACGACCTTCGGGGCCGCAGGCGGGCAGGATAGGACCATGCGTCGTCCGTCGGTAGCGATCGTCGTTCCGTTCCTGGGCTCGGCACCCGAGCGCGAGCGTGTCGCCGCGCGGTTCGGCACCCTCACCCGGCAGCCGGGCGAGCGCGTGATCATCGTCGACAACGGCCCGCGCCGGATCGCCTCACGCGAGTCTGGCGGCGTGACGGTGCTGTGGGCCGGAGAGGTCGCCAGCTCCTACTACGCACGCAACGCCGGGGCAGCGGCCACCGACGGCGAGTGGATCATCTTCTGCGACGCCGATACGGAGCCGACCGTCTCGCTGATCGACGGCTACTTCGCCGAGGCGCCTTGGGCCGGGACCGGCCTGCTGGCCGGGGCAGTTCGCGACCACCCCGGCGGCCAGGGGCCCGTGGCCGCGCTCGCCCGCGCCACGGGGGCGATGGCCCAGCAGACCACGCTGTCGCACCCCTACCTGCCCTATGCGGTCACCGCCAACTGCGCCGTGCGGCGCGCGGCCTTCGAGGAAGCCGGAGGCTTCGAGCCCGGCGTGCGCTCAGGCGGTGATGCCGACCTGTGCTGGCGGCTGGCCCGCCTGGGCTGGGAGCTCGAAGCCCGGCCGGGTGCGCTCGTCGACCACCGCAACCGCGAGACGCTGCCGGCACTGTGGAACCAGCGGTTGCGCCACGGCTCAGGCGCTGCCTGGCTGCACCGTCGCTACCCCGGGTCGATGCCGGCGTGGAGCCCCCATGCCCTGGCCCGCGACAGCGCCTTGGAGCTCACCGGCGCGGCGCGCCGGGCGGCGGCCGACGGCGACTGGCGGGCGGCGGCCGTCGAGGCCGTGAAGGTCAGCGGATGGTGGGCCTTCGAGCTCGGGCGCCTGCGGTCCAACGTCGCGAGGCGCCGGTGAGCGAGCCCGCACTCAGCGCCCTGGTGCGCTGCCGCGACGAGGCGGTCGGCATCGGCAGGCTTCTGGACGGTCTCGCCGCCCAGGAGCTCGACGGCGGTGTGGAGATCGTCGTGGTCGACTCCGGGTCGAGCGACTCGACGCTCGACCAGGTCCGCCGCCGCGGCATCGTGCCGACCGAGATCGCCCCGCGCCTGTTCACCTACGGCCGGGCGCTGAACCTGGCAGCCGCCCGCGCCCGCGCGCCGCTGTGCGTCGCTGTCTCGGCCCACGTCGCCCTGCCCGACGACGGGTGGGCCGGCCGCGTGGTCGAGGCGTTCGACGACCACCGGGTCGCTTGCGCGTTCGGCGAGACGGTCGACCCGGACCTGCGACCCCTGAACGGTCCCCTGCTCCAGGACCGAGCGCACGCGACCAGGTACCCCTTCTACGGCTACTCGAACTCGGCCGGCGCATTCAGGCGCAGCCTCTGGGTCCAGCACGGCTTCGACCAGGACCTGCGGGCCAGCGAGGACAAGGAGTGGGCCTGGCATTGGCTCTCGGAGGGGTGGCTGTGCCGGCTCGATCCCGCCTTGGCCGTGGACCACGACCACGACGACGAATCGCTCGCAGCGTTCTACCGTCGCAACCGGGATGCCTTCGGGGCTATCCGGAGCTTCCGCGAGGACGTCTGGGCCGTGTCGAGCCGGCAGGCCGCGGCCGAGTGGGCCATCGGCCGCCACGGCAACCGGTCGCGGTTGCGGGCCCTCGGCGACCCGCGCCGCGCCGTGATGATCCTCGGCAAGTACGCAGGCCTTCGTGACCGCTGAGGCCGCCCCACCGCGCCTGCTCGTCGTCAGCCCCCTGGCCCACGTGGCGGGCGGGGAGGAGGTGGCCCTGCGGTTGCTGGGCGAGCTCGGGGCTCGTGGCTGGCCGGCCACCCTCACGGTGCCCGGCGAGGGCGAGTTGCGCAGACGCGCCGAGCAGGCGGGGATCGTGACCCGCCGGTTGCCGCTCGGCCCGCCCGAGCGCCGCACGGCGTCGTCGTTGCTAGGCGGGACCTGGGCCACGGCGCTCGCACGCAGACACGATGTCGCGCTGCTCAACGGCCTCTCGACCCAGCGGGTCGTGCCGGCGCTCATGGCTGCCGGCGTACCCGCGCTCGTGCACGTCAACAACCCGGTGGCCGACGCGCCGCGGGCGTGGGGCCGGCCGCGGTTCTGGCGCGCGGTCCGGGGGCTGGTATGCGACAGCGACCACACCGCCGCCGAATGCCGGGCGGCCGGTGCTCCGCCCGGCCGCGTGCATGTCGTACCCGCCCCCGCCTGGTCGGGAGGCTCGGAGCCCCCCGGGCGGTCCGGCGGAGACCGGCACCGTGGGGAGGGGGTGCGGGTCGGCTTCGTCGGCAGTCTCGAGCCCCGCAAAGGCGTGAGCGAGCTGATCGAGGCGGCCCAGCGGGCCCTGCCGGAGCAACCGGGAGCGAGCCTGGAGATTGTCGGGGCGGCCCCGCCGGGGGACAAGGGCGCCTACGCCCGCCGCTGCGTCGAGCTTGCGGGCGCCGGGCCTGGCGCAGACCAGATCTCCTTCGCGGGGCCGGTGGCCGCAGCGGCAGAGACCCTCGATCGCTACGACGTGCTCTGCGTCCCGTCTCGGTCCGAGCCCTACGGCACGGTCGCCGCCGAGGCGGCCGCGCGTGGTGTGCCGGTGATCGCCACCCGGGTCGGTGGCCTGGCCGAGGTCGTCCTCCACGACCGCACCGGGCTGCTCGTCGCGGCGGGTGACACCGACGAGCTGGCCGGCGCGCTCAGAGCCCTGCTCGGAGACCCGGCGCGGCGACGCCGTCTGGGTGACCAGGCTGTTGCCATGGCCGATCGCTTCTCGCCTGTCGTTTACGCCGACCGCGTCGGCGAGCTGCTGCGCCGCGCTGTGGCAGGAGGCGTGACCTCCACCGGATGAGCGTTGCAGCCCACCGGACCCTGCGCGTCGCATTGGACGCCCGCCCCCTGGACATCGATTTCCTGCGTTCCCAGGGGATCGGGCGGGTGGCCGATGCGCTGATCGAGCACCTCGTCCCCGTCGCCGCCGAACGGGGAGGCGAGCTTGTGCTGCTGCGCCAGGACCCGGGCCCCGGCCCCACCGGGCTGGCGCGCTCCCGCGATGTCGCCGCGGGTGCCCGGACGATGCGCCTGCGCCGGCCCCCGGTCCCGGCCCGGCTTGCCGATCTGCCCGAGCAGGTCCTGCTTCCGTGGGACATCCGGCGCAGCGGGGCTGCCGTCTCCCACGCGCTGTCGATCTACCGCTCGGCCGCCTGGGTCGGGCGACCGCAGGTGGTCACCGTCCACGACGTGATCCCCTTGATGTGGCCGCAGGACTACCTGCGCACGGGCATCGTGCACCGCCTGCTCTACCGGACCCTGCGCCGGGCCGACGCCCTGATCGCGGTCTCCGAGCAGGCCCGGTCCGACGTGATCTCGACCCTCGGCGTGGACCCCCGGAAGATCGAGGTCATCCACAACGCCCACTCCCCGCACTTCCGGCCCAGCGACCCGACTGACACGCTCGCGCGCCGCGGGATCGCAGCCCCGTACCTGCTGTACGTGGGCGGGCTGACCAACGACGACCCGCGCAAGAACGTCGGATCCCTGATCGACGCCTTCGCCCAGTGGTCGCGAGAGCGCGACCGTCCCGAGACCCTGGTGCTCGCAGGGCGCCTGGGCCCGGCGGCCGAGCCGCTGATCACCAGGGCCGAGCGGACGGGTGGGCGGATCCGGTTCACCGGCTTCGTCGACGACGCCGAGCTGCCCGCGCTGCTTACCGGCGCCCGCTGCCTGGTTACCTCCTCGCGCTATGAGGGCTTCGGGCTCCCCGCGCTGGAGGCGCTGGCTTGCGGGACGCCGGTTGCGGGCTTCGACGCGGGCGCCATCCGGGAGGTGGCCGGGCCGGGGGCCGAGCTCGTGCAGGTGGGCGATGTCGCCGCGCTGCTGGGCGCCGTCGAGCGGATCTGCGACGACCCCGGGCACCGTGCCAAGCTCGCCGACCAGGGGCTGCGCCACGCCGCGGGCTTTTCGTGGCGGCGCAACGCCGAGCGGACGTGGGACGTCTACGAGCGACTGGCCGGCGCACGGTGACGGTGCGCGTCGCCATCGATGCGCGCGATGCGGCCCGCCCCGAGCAGGGTGGATGGGCGCGGTACGCCCATCGGCTCATCGAGGCACTGCGCGAGCAGCCCGACGTGGAGGTGCTCGCCTACGAGGCCGGGCCTCGTCATCTCCCGGAACTCGTGTTCGAGCAGCTCACGTTCGCGCGCCGCGCGGCATCGGACGGCGCCCACGTGATTCACGCGCCGAACTGCTTTTTGCCGCTGCGCCGCAACTGCCCCGGCGTGGTCACGGTGCACGACCTCGCGTTCGAGACCCACCGCGATGACTTCACCGGCACTACTGGGTGGAAGTACCGCACGTTCACCCCCCGGGCCGTCCGCAGCGCCGAGTGCGTGATCGTTCCCTCCGAGGCCACCGCGAGGTCGGTCGCCGAACACTACGGCGTCGGCCCGGACCGCGTGCGGGTGATCCCGGAGGCGTCGCCGCTCCCCGTCGCCGCGATCGGCAGCGATGTCCGCCAGCCAGTGCCCACGGGCCGGTTCGTGCTCACCGTCGGCGCCCTGCGCCGCAAGAAGAACCTCGAGCGGCTGCTCGAGGCCCACGCCCGGGCGCGGGAGCGGGGCCTGACCGCGTCGCTGGTCGTGGTGGGCGAGGGCCCGCACCTTTTCGACGCCACCCCCGGTGTCGAGTTCCTCGGACGCGTGAGCGACGAGCGGCTCGACGCGCTGTACCGGGCGGCCACGCTGTTCGTCTACCCCTCGCTGCACGAGGGGTTCGGCCTCACCGTGCTCGAGGCGATGGAACGGGGCTGTCCGTGCCTGCTGGCTGAGGGCACCTCGCTGCCGGAGGTCGGGGGCTCGGCTGCCGCCTACGTCGATCCGACCGACACCGTCCAGCTTGCCGATCACCTGCTCGAGCTGTGTGGCGACGACGATCGTCTCGATCGCATGGCCGCCGACGGGCGCCGCCGCGCTGAGCAGTTCAGCTGGGAGCGGACCGCGCGGGAGACCGTGGCGGCCTACCGCGAGGCGGTGCGGGCCGGTGGCTGACCTGTCGATCTTGCTAATCACCGCGGGGCGTGAGGCGATGCTCCCGGCGGCCCTGGCGGCTGCGCGGAGCCAGCGAGCGGTGGAGGCCGAGATCGTGGTGATCGACAACCGGGCCGACCGTTCCCAGCCGCTCGGCGTGCCCGAGGCCGACGCCGTCGTGCGCCCACCGGCGGGAGCGAGCTACGCCGAGGCCTACAACCACGCCCTGGCGCACGGGACCGCCAAGGCGGTCCTGACCCTCAACGACGACTGCTTTCTCGAGCCCGGCTACGCGGCGGCGGCCCTGGCCGAGATCGGCGGCCGCGTCGGAGCCGTGCAGGGCAAGCTGCTGCGCGCCGCCGGGCCCGCCGAGCCGCTGCGGCCCGCCCAGATCGACAGCGTCGGCATCGCGTTGCGTCGCAGCCATCGGGTCGCGCTGCTCGGCCACGGCGAGCCCGCCGAGCGCTACGCGGCGCCCGGGCCCGTGTTCGGCCCCGACGGTGCCGCAGCCGTGTACGCGCGCGAGCTGCTCGACGAGGTCGCGCCCGACGGGGTCGTGCTCGATCCCGACATGGCGTCCTACGGGACCGACGCGGACCTGGCCTGGCGGGCTCGGCGGATGGGGTGGCATGCCGTCTATGCCCCCGAGGCCGTTGCGTACCATGTGCGGAGCTACTCGCCGAGCACGCGGGCCGGGCTCGATCCGGCCGTGCGGCGGCTGCAGTTCCGCAACCGATACCTGATGATGCTCAAGAACGAGACGGCGGGGACGGTCGCTCGGCACCTCCCGTGGATCGTTGGATTCGAGCTCGGCGCGCTGGGCCACGCCCTGGTCCGTGAGCGCTCCCTGCTGCCCGCCTACCGCCAGGCGGCCGGGCTGGCGGGGCGGATGCGCGCGCGACGGGTCCCGGGGTTGGCGTCGGCGGCAGAGCTCGCTCCTGCCCTGTCGCTGATGGGACCGTCGCGATGACCGGGGCGGCCGCCGACACCGACCTCGACCCGCCCACGATCCCGGCCCCCGTGCACCCGCCCTCGCCGGTCCTGGGCATCGGGGTCGAGACCGACGAGCCCTCCGACCTGTTGCGGCGGATCACCGACTTCGCCCGCTCCGGCGGGAAGCGGCGGGTGATGTACGTCAACGCGCACGTGCTCAACCGCTCGACCGAGAACTCGGCCCTGCGCCACGCGCTCGAGGGGGCCGATCTCGTGTACTGCGACGGCTACGGCGTGCGGCTGGCTGCCCGTGTCCTGGGCCTGCGGGTGCCGATCCGGATGACCGGGGCCGACTGGGTGTGGGGCCTGGCGCCGCTGTGCGAGCAGAAAGAGCTGTCGCTGTACCTGCTGGGATCCGAGCCGGGAACGGCAGAACACGCGGCCGACGCGCTGCGCCGCTGGTACCCGCGCTTGAAGATCGTCGGCCACCACCACGGCTACTTCGAGCCGGGCTCCCAGCACAACGAACGGGTCCTCGAGGACATCGCGAGACGCTCGCCCGACATCCTGCTGCTGGGCATGGGCACGCCCAAACAGGAGGTGTGGGCTGCCGACGAGCTGGAGCGGATCGACGCCCGGGTCATCTGGGGCGTCGGCTCGCTGTTCGACTACGTCTCCCAGGAGATTCCGCGCGCGCCGCACTGGCTGGCCGACAACGGTCTGGAGTGGATCTTCCGGCTGGGCCTCGAGCCGCGGCGGATGTGGCGGCGCTATCTGATCGGCAACCCGAGGTTCATCGGCCGTATCGCCCGCGAGGCGTCAGCCGGGCGAGCGCGGGAGCCCCGGCCCGGGCGATGAGCCGGCGAGCGCTGGAGCTCGCGGCGCTCGGGCTGGCCGCGCTGGTCGCCGTCGCGCTGGCCGTCGACGCCGGGGTCGCCGGGCCGGGGGCCGCCGACGATCTCCTCCGGGCGGGCCTGGCGACCGCGGTGCTGTGGGCGCTCGGCGGCTTCGGGCTCGTACGGCTGTTGCTCCCGGCGGCGATGTGGCCGCACTGGCCGCTGTTCGTGCTGCCCGTGGGTGCGGTGGCCGGGGGGCTCGTGCTCACCGCCCTCGGCTACGCCGGGCTGCCGTTCGCGGTCTCGCTCGGCCTCACGCTGACGGCCGGGGTCGGGCTGGCCGG
Organism: Solirubrobacterales bacterium; assembly: GCA_050999155.1. Lineage (GTDB taxonomy): Bacteria > Actinomycetota > Thermoleophilia > Solirubrobacterales > 70-9 > JBPCPM01. The sequence continues at coordinate 4,209 of JBPCPM010000030.1, read as the reverse complement.
CTGGTCGCTGCGTCGGCCCGCTCCGAGCCCTGCGCTGATCGAGGCCGAGCGGGCTGCGACCGTCGGGGGCGCGCTGCTCGATCCCGGAGACCGGGTTACTCGCTGGCTGGTGCCGACGCTGCTGGTGGTGCTCATCGCCTGCATCTCGCTGATCCCGGTGTTCCGGACCGGCTACGCCACCGTGGTCGGGACCAGCGGCGACGCGCACCTGGCTGTCGGCACGGCCGAGTTCCTGCGGGCCGAGAACCCCCGCGCGATCGACCCGGCCGAGCAGATCGACCAGGTGCCGCTGGTCTGGCGTTCCAAGGTGCCCATCTACTACGAGCTCGCGGCGGTCGCCACGCTGTCGGGCCAGGAGGTGGTGGAGGTCTTCGCCGTTGTTGGAGCCCTTGCCCTGGGGCTCGTGGCGATCGGTTTCGGCCTCTGCGCCCATTACCTCCTGCGGGCCAGACCGGCGACGATGTTGCTGGTGGTCGGTCTCGTCGTCGCGAGCGGGGTCACCTACTACACGGTCAACCACCCCTACTTCAACCAGACCTGGGGTCTGCTGACCCTTCCGTGGTCGTTGCTGTTGGGCCTCTGGGCCCTGCGGGCGGGATCCCGCGGGGCGGGTGCGCTGGCGGCGGTGTTGCTGATCGTCGGGGCCTTTGCCTACCCGCTGATGGTCCCGTTCCCGGCGCTTGCCCTCGGGGCCTACGGTGCGTGGAGGCTGGCTGCGCGTCGGCGGGACGGACGTTCGCTCGGTTTCGCGCGCGCGTTCGGCCCGTTGCTTCGTCGACGCCGGCTCTACCCGCTGTACGCCGTCGCGCTGGTGGCCTTCGTCGTGCCGATGGTGGGGGTTGCCGAGAAGTTGATCTCCGGCTTTGCCGTCGTACTCGGGGCGGGGTCACTGCGGTCATGGGGCGGGGATGTCTTCGGCTACTTCCCGCCCGCATGGTTCTTCTCCCTGCCGGCCTCGCGGGAGCTGCCTGTCCTGGCCGGGCTGCTCGGCGTGGCATTGCTCGCCGCCTGGGGAGTCCGGCGCGCTCCGCGCGGGGTCGGTGTGGCTCTGGGTTCGGTGCTCCTCGGCGCGCTGGCCTTCCTCGTGATCTTCCGCGTCCGTGAGTTCGGCTGGTACTTCCACTTCAAGGTCGGCGCCTTTCTCGGGCCGATCGCGGTGACGGTCGCCGCTGTGGGCCTGGCCGATCTGCTCGCGCGCCACCGCCCGGCGTGGCTGCGGCTCGGGGCCGCGATGGCGTGTGCGCTGTGGTTGATAGCAGGCGTCGCCGCGATCCGCGAGCAGATCACCACGACCTACCCGCAGCTCCCCCGCGAGGTGACACAGCTGCGCGAGGTCGATCGCCTCGTGCCGGCCGGGGCAAGCATCCGGCTGGATATCGATCCCGAGGAGCAGCCGTGGGCGTCCTTTTACCTATACCGGCATCCGCTGACCAGCGCCAGCCCGTTGACGTGGACCCAATATCCGCACGTTCCCCAGGGCCGCAAGGCGGCCTACGTGCTGGCCGATCCCGAGGTCCTGCGTCCCCTGCAGGCCACCGGGCCGGCGCTGTTTCGCAACACGCGGTTCGTGCTTTACCGGCTGAGCCCCGACGTCCCGGGGCCGGAGACGTCCTCGACACGCCTCGTGCAGACGGTCGAGAAGGTCACGCTGTACTGACCGCGGGGTCCAGCACCCGATCAAGCCACGCCTCCCACCGGGGGCGCACCTGTTCGGGGGCGAACCGTGGGGCGCGATCGCGTCCGCGGCGGGTGAGCTCGCGCCGCAGGTCGGCGTCGGCGAGGACCAGCTCGAGGGCCTCGCACGCGGCCGACGGGTCAGATCCGTCGAGCACGAGGGCTGCGTCGCCAGCCACCTCGGGCACCCCTCCGGCCGGGCTCGTGACGACCGGGAGCCCGCGGGCCATCGCCTCGACGATGGGGATGCAGAACCCCTCGTGCTCGGACAGACAGCAGAAGACGTCGGCGTCGGTGTAGGCACGGTCGAGGGCCTCGTCGTCGAGGCCGCTCTCGGCCACGAGCTCGACGCCGAGCTGCGCGGCCAGAGAGCCGACGGCGTCGGCAAACGCCGCCGAGACGGGCGAGCCGACGAGACGTAGGCGCACCCGCCGGCCGTGGCGGCGAGCCAACAGCGCGACGGCCTGGATCAGGGCGTCCGGGCGTTTGTGCGGGGCCAGCCGACCGACGAACAGCACCTCGGCGGTCTGGTTAGGCGGCCGGGTGGCCGGGGAGGCCGCCGCCGGCATGGGCACGACGTTTGGCACGACCTCGACGTGGCCGTATCCCGCGGATCGGAGCTGGCACGCGTTGAACTCCGACACGGCGGCCGCCCCGCTCACCAGCGGCGCGAGCTCGGGCAGCTGGCCCTGGGCGGCCGCGCACAGGGCGGCGGTCATGGGTCCCCACTCCCACAGCCGCTCGGGTGGGGTCACGTTGTGGAAGACCATCAGCCCACGGCCGGCGCGCCGCAGCGCCTCGGGCAGGTAGCGGCTGTAGGCGGAGTAGTGGGCGAGCACGGTGTCGCCGGGGCCCAGCGCGGCCAGCGTCTCGGACGCGTCCCCGACGGCCTTGCCGACGCGGGGGTCACGGTGCTCGGCTACCACCTGGCCGCCCGCGCCCCGTTCGGCCAGCAGGCTCGAAAGCATCAGCGCCTGTCGGGTGACGGCGTCGTGGGGCCCGGCCCCGGAGAGCATCTGGACGACGCTCACGGGCGGGGAGGGGCATCGTCGGCGTCACGCTCGGCCTCCAGGTCGGCGATGCGCGCCTCAAGCTGTTCGACGTAGCCGAGCAGCTGCAGGTTGAACCGCGTGGCCTGGGCTTCCTGCTCGGTGAGGTACTGGCCGAGCAGCCGCAACAGCCGGCGCTTGAGCCAGGTGATCGGTCTTCCGCCGGGGCGCGTCGAGCGGACCACCTTGGTGGGGTCCACATCGATGAAGGCCCATCGGGCGAGACGCTGGGACACGCTTTCCCCTCTGGCGCGCAGGCCGGGGAGCTCCGGTTCGCCGCGGTGCTCGGTGGCCCGGCGGCGAGCCTCGGCGGCGGCCTCCTCCGGGGTCACGCCGGCTCCTGTCCGGACCGACGGGCGGGCGCGGTTGCGCTCTCGGTGTGCCAGGCGCCCCGGAGGTCGACGGTGCCCTCGGCTTCGCGCACGGGCGCGACGGCCAGCCGCACCACCCGGTCGAGGCGGCCGCTGTTCTGGGCGTCGTCCTGGTCGTAGGCACTGACCGTGAGGTCGAAGTCACCACCGAGCAGGGGCAGCGCTGCCACGTCGAAGCGCACCGTCGCCGGGAGCTCGCGCGGAAGCTCGGTGTCGGTGCGAAAGACCACGGACCCCTCGGGGTCGCGGAACTCCAGGGCCAGGCCGGGCCGCACGACCGCGCCACCCGCCTCCACGACGGTCTCGACCGTGAGCCGCTCCCCGCTGCGAAAGATCCGGCGCTCGGCCCCCTCGCCGTCGAGCAGGCGCACTGAGCGGGCACGGACGAGGCTCGTCGATTCGGGCTCGGGACGGAGGTCGGCCGGGGCCTCCGGCCCGCCAAGGGTCCGGTGGTAGTGCAGGATGCCGGCTGCCGTGGGCCCGTCGAAGTCCACGCGGCCGTCGCTGAGCACCACGACCCGCCGGCACACCCGCTCGATGGTCGCGGGATCGTGGGAGACGATCACCAGCGTCGTGCCCCGGGCCATCTGCTCGGAGATCCGCTCGAGGCACTTGCGCTGGAAGGACTCGTCCCCGACGGCGAGGATCTCGTCGACAAGCAGCACGTCGGCGTCGAGGTGGGCGATCACCGAGAATCCGAGGCGCAGGTACATCCCCGAGCTGTAGGACCGCAGGGGGGCGTCGATGAACCGGCCGAGCTCGGAGAAGGCGACGATGTCGTCGATGCGCTCGGCGATCTCCTCACGGCCGAAGCCGTGAAGCGCGCCCGCCAGCTCGATGTTCTCGCGGCCGGTGAAGTCGTCGGAGAACCCCGCGCCCAGTTCCAGAAGCGACGCGACCCTTCCGCCGACGGCGACCCGGCCGGCGTCAGGGGGCACGATGCCGGCCAGCACCCGCAGCAGCGACGTCTTGCCCGCACCGTTGCGGCCGACGATGCCCACGGCCTCGCCGGGATCGATCGTGAGGTCGACGTCGCGCACGGCCCACACCTCCCGGGCCGGCTCCGAGCGCCGCACCAAGAGCTCCTTGAGGGTGCGCGACCGTTCCCCGGCCAG
>JBPCPM010000006.1:0-61556 GCA_050999155.1 Solirubrobacterales bacterium | reverse complement strand
GGGAGAGCGGGGTCGGAGGGGGAGGCGGGGGGGGGCTTCGGGGCATGTGCCTGGTGGCCCTGGACGCTGCGCGATACGGCACCTCCGGCCGGCTTGCGTGGCGCTGCCACGCGGCGCCGTCCGTCGGCACCGTCTCGCTTGGTCCAGGACCACCCGGCCCGCACCCTGCGGCCCGCCCCGGCCTCCCGTGTCGAGCGCGAGCTGCCGGCAGGCTCAACGGCAACGGCAACGGCCACGCCGAGTGCCCGATACCGCGGTCAATGACCGCACGATCAGGTACTCGATCGGCAGGGCACGCTGAGTGCCTGATTTTGTGGTCAATGACCACGAAATCGGACACTCGGGAGTGCTGGCCTTCTCGGCGCCACCGGGGATGGGAGGATGTCGCGGTGGTTGACGATCCCAAGACCGACGCTGGCGCCGAGGGCGCGCCGCCGCCGATCTCCGAGCTGCTTGCCGAGCGGCGGGGCAAGCTCGATCGGTTGCGGGAGCAGGGGGTCGATCCGTTTCCTCCCGAGTGGCCGGACCGGACGCTGATCGCCGAGGTGCGCGTGTCGCACCGCGACCTGGAAGCGGGGGCCGAGACCGACAGCCGCTACCGGCTGGCGGGGAGGCTGGAGGGGCGGCGGGGGCACGGCAAGGCGGCGTTCCTCGATTTGCGCGACGCGTCGGGGCTGCTGCAGCTGCACGCCCGATTGGACGTGCTCGGCGAGGGGGCGTTCGCGCTGCTGACCGGGCTGGACCTCGGGGACATCGTCGGGGTGGAGGGGACCGCCTTCAGCTCGCGGCGCGGGGAGCTGTCGCTGAAGGTCGACGACGTTCGCGTGCTGGCCAAGACGCTGCGCCCGCCGCCGGACCGCCACCACGGCCTGGCCGACACCGAGACGCGGTCGCGCCACCGCGAGCTGGATCTGATGGCCAACGAGGACGCGCGGGAGCGGTTCCTGACGCGGTCGCGCATCGTCGCCGGCGTGCGGCGCTGGCTCGACGGTCGTGGGTTCGTCGAGGTCGAAACGCCGGTCTTGCAGCCCCTGTACGGCGGGGCGCTCGCGCGGCCGTTCACCACGCACCACAACGCCCTGGACCGCGACCTCTACCTGCGGATCGCCACCGAGCTGTACCTCAAGCGCTGCGTCGTCGGTGGCATCGAGCGGGTGTACGAGCTCGGCAAGGACTTCCGCAACGAGGGGATCTCCCCGAAGCACAACCCCGAGTTCACGATGGTCGAGTGGTACGAGGCCTATGCCGACTACACCGACGCCGCGGCTCGGCTCGAGCAGCTCGTCGCCGACGTCGCCACCGACGTGCTGGACGGCACCACGGTCGATCGGACCGGACCCGGCGGTGAGGCCGCAACAATCGACCTTGCTCCGCCGTGGCGCCGGATCGACCTTCGCGAGGCGATCGCCGATGCGACCGGGATCGACATCGACGACCACCCCGACCGCGATGCCCTCGCCGCCGCGATCAGCTCCGCGCCCGGGGTCGACCACCAGCCCGCCGACGACGAGGGCTGGGGCAAGCTCGTCGACGCGCTGTTCTCCGACCACGTCGAGCCCACCCTGATCCAGCCGACCTTCGTCCGTGACTACCCGGTCGCGCTCTCCCCGTTCGCCAAGGACCACCGTGAGCGCCTCGGCTACGTCGAGCGATGGGAGGCGTTCGCCGGCGGCATGGAGATCGCCAACGCCTTCTCCGAGCTCAACGACCCCGACGAGCAGCGGCGCCGCTTCGACGCCCAGCGCGCCGAGCCGGCCCGCGGCGACGCCGAGGCGCAGCCCCACGACGAGGACTTCATCATGGCGCTGGAACACGGGATGCCGCCGACCGCCGGGGTGGGGCTCGGGATCGACCGGCTGGTCGTCCTGCTCACCGATGCGCCCTCGATCCGCGAGGTCGTGCTGTTTCCCGCGATGCGCTGAGCGGCGCGCGCCGCCGGTGCCGCTACGGCGCCGAGCCAGGACCGCGGTCGGCCCGCGCGTCGCCGTCGAGGGCGGCGTGGTGCACCTCGATGTCCTCCGATCCCCGCACCCGCGCCGCGTGGGCGATGGCGTGCGCCGACACCGGCGTGGTCAGCAGCACGAAGCCTGCCGTCAGCAGCGCTGGTGCGACGGCCTCGAGGCCGACACCCAGCGCGGCCGCGCCCAGAAGGGCCACCACACCGAGGAACACCGTCTTGCTCGACGCGTGGAGCTTGTTGTAGAGGTCGGGCATCCGGACGAACCCCACGACGCCCAGGGTGATCACCATCAACCCCAGAAGTGCGAGCCCGTCCCCGAGCCACAGGCGTGCCGAGTCGCTCATGGGAACGGACTCCCGCGGCGTTCGTAGCGCTGGTAGGCGATGACCCCGATAAACGACAGCAGCGCCAGGGCCACGGCGACCTCGAGGTAGAAGGTCCGGTCGCGCAGCGCACTGAGCAGGGCGAGGACGCCGATGAGCAACAAGGTCATCATCTCCAGGACCGCCACGCGCTCCAGGACCGAGCGGGCCCGCAGGACGAGCACCGTCGACCAGCCGAGCAGGCCGGTGATCCACAGCAGGGCCGGGTAGATCAGCAGCTCGTGCATCTCAGGGAAATGCTCCCCGCTGATAGCGCTCGTAGAAGCGCTGCTGATCGGCGCGGACGGCATCGGGGTCCGATGCGTCGAGGACGTGCAGCAGGAACGTGCGGCGGTCCCAGTCCACGTCGATGAGGACCGCTCCCGGGGACAGGGTCGCAGCCAGGCCGGTCACGGCGACGCCCGTGGCCGACCGCTCCCCGAACGGCACCTCGACGATGCCCGGCCCGCGCAGCGGCCGCAGCCCGGCCGAGATCAGGCCGACCTGCCAGGTGCCGGCGACGACCTCGCCGACGATCCCGAGAGCGAACCACGGCGTGGCAGCCGCCCGGCGCAGTGCGCCGGGACGGTCGGCGTGCTCACCGGGACTCGGTGACGCCCGTCCCAGGGCGGCGAGCAGCCCGGCCGCCAGGACGAGGCCGAAGGCGATGTCCCAGGGCCCGGCGCTGCCCAGCGTCAGCAGGTAGACGGCGGCCAGCAGCACGGTCGCGATCGCGTATGACATCTCAGCGCCCTCCCGCCATCAGCCGCCTCCCAGGGCGCGGGCCGCGTCGGCGCTGAGCGACAGCAGCGGCTCCGGCCACGCCCCCAGGGCGAGCACACCCACTGCGAGCGTGCCACTGACCAGCTGGACGCGGCGGCGGTCGACACGGGCCTCGCGTCTGTCGGCCCAGAAGTCGTGCTGGTAGAGCTGGAACATGTAGAGGAACGACAGCGCGCCGCCGAGGAAGATGAGGGCAACCAGCGTGACGCTGTTCTCCTGGACGCCGGCGTTGAAGAGGGCGAGCTTGCCAACGAACCCCGCGGCAGGAGGGACGCCGACCACGCTCAGCGCCCCGACCGCGAACGCGGCCCCCGTCACCCATCCGGAGAGCTCGCTCGACAGGAACAGCAGTGCCTTGTTGAGCGCGTTGACGATCGCGTACAGGACCGCGGCCGCCAGCCCGACGCTGCCGCCGACGCCCAGCGCGATCAGCACGTAGCCGACCTGCCCGATGTTCGAGTACGCGAGCACCTCGCTGGTGGCCCGGCGCCCGACCGCCTGCAGCGCTCCGTAGAGGACGCTCGCCGAGCCGAGCGCGATCAGCGCCACCGAGCCGAGCTCGAGCTGGTCGGGCAGCAGCTCGGCGCCGAAGCGCAGGAGGCCGTAGCTGCCGATGTTCGCCAGCGCCCCCGCGAGCAGGGCGGCCACCGCCGGGCTCGCGCCGATGTAGACGGCCGGCAGCCAGAAGTGAAACGGGAACAGCCCGAGCTTGATGCTGAACGCGACAAGCACCAGCGTGGCGATCAGGATGGCCGCGCTCGTCGAGCCCTCGGCGATGCCCCGGGCCACGCCGTCCATCTCCAGCGTGCCGGAGACGTGGTACATCGCCGCCACCGCGATCAGGAAGACGAACGAGCCGATGAGGTTGACCACCGCGAACACGAACGCCCCGCTCACCTGCCGGTCGGACCGGTCGGTCGCCGCCAGCGCGTAGGCACTGACCATCGACAGCTCGAAGAACACGTAGAAGTTGAACACGTCGTGGGTCATAAACAGGCCCGTGAGGCCAGTGAGCAGCAGCAACGCCAAGGCGGGAAACACCCGGGCCTGGACGCCGGCCAGCGCCTCGTGGGCCACGGCTGCCAGGACCACGACGGCCGTAACGACCGCGAACAGGACCCCGAGGGCGTCGGCGCGCAGGGTGATCCCGATGGCCTCGGGCCAGTCGCCGGCGACCTCCTGGACCGGCGCGCCACCGATGACCTGCGCCGCAAGGGCTCCGAGGACAACGACGGTCGTAGCCGCCGCCGCAACGGCGGCGCCCGAGGCGACCGCCCGCCGTCCGTCGGCCAGCAGCAGGGCCACGCCAGAGACCCAGGGGATGAGCAGCGCGGCGAATATCACGTCGGCTCCTGCTCCAGTGCCCGGCCGAGCTCCTCGTGCTCCTGGACGCCGCGCTCGAGCTCGTGCTCCTGATCTGCCTCGATCCGGGCCAGCCGGTCGAGGTCGACGGTCTGGTGGGTCGCGTGGACCCGGTAGACCAAGGTCAGCAGCAGCGCAAGGACGCCGAACCCTATGACGATCGCCGTCAGCGCCAGGGCCTGGACCAGGGGGTCGCTCACCGCGCCGTCGCCGGTCAGCGGATGGATCGGCGCCTTGCCGCGGGTCTGGCCGACGGCGAGCAGCGTGAGCACCGCCGAGTTGGAGATCATCGCCAGCCCCACGACGACCCGAAACAGGTCGGGCTGCAGGACGAGCAGCGCACCACACCCGAACAGCACGCCGACCGTCAGGGCGAACAGGAAGGTCACTCCGGCGCCTCCGCGCGGCCGCCCGGACCGCCGCCGGAACGCGGGTCCTGCTCCGGCCGGTCGTCGTCACGCGACGCTTCGCCATCGGCCTCACCGGCACCGACTTCCCGGGCGGTCCGGGCCAGCGCGGCGATGAGCGCGACCAGCGTGCCGAAGACGATGCAGGTAATGGCGGCGTCGAGGGCAACCGCGCTCGTGAGCTTCAGCGCCCCCAGCGTGACCGGGGTCGATCCGGGCTCGGGGGCGTGGGTGAGCAGCGGATCTCCGAAGGCCAGCGGTATGGCGGCGATGGCCAGTGCGCCCAGCAACCCGCCCACCGCGATCGGTGCCGCCCAGCGGACGACCCGCAGCGACTGCGCCTCGGCGCCGACCGAGAGCCCGTGCAACACGACCCCGAGCGCCGCCACGGCGCCCGCGCTGAAGCCGTCGCCGATGTCGCCGGCGCCACGGACCAGCAGGGCCACGGCGATGACGGCGATCGGCGCCGCGAGTACCTTTGCCGCGAGCTGGACGACGATCGAGCTGGTGTTCACGCCGATCGCCTCCGGGCCAACAGGCTCAGCACCGCGATCACGGCGACGACGAGCACCGTGACCTCGCCCAAGGTGTCGAGGGCGCGGAAGTCCGAGAGGATCCCCGTCACGGCGTCGTCGGCGTGGGCGTCGGGGGATCGACGCAGCAGGTCGGCGCCCCGGTCCACCTGCTCGGGGCTGGGCCCCGAGAGCGCGCTCCAGACCACCAGGAAGGCAAACAGCCCCGCGCCGGTGGCGATCAGCGGATCGCGGATCCGCCGTACCCGGATGTCGTGGTACTGCTGTTTGCGGCGCAGCACCTCGGAGGGAAGCAGCGCGAACACCCCGAGGAACAACAGCGAGAACAGCGTCTCCACGAGCACCGCGACCAGGGCGACGTCGGGAGCCCCGAAGAACGCATAGACGACCGCCAGCGAATACCCCGTCGCCGACAGCAGCACGACCATCGTCACGTGGCGGCGGGGCCGGGTCGTGGCGACGGCGGTCAGCCCCGTGAGGGCCAGCGCGACGACGAGCACTGTGTCGCGCGGACCGACCGCGCCGAGGCGATACGAGCCCTCCAACGGCGTGGCGACCAGCCCGGCGGCGAGCAGGATGCCGCACGGCACGAGCACCGCGGTGATCCGCGTGCGCAGATCGCGGACCTCGAAGTCGTGGGCCGCGTTGGAGAGGCGGTTCAGCGCCCCGACCGTCCACGCGTAGGCCCGCTCGGGACCGATGCGCCCGGCCGCCCGGTAGAGCGCGGCCAGTCGCGCCTCCCACAGCATCCGCGTCCCGAGGATCACCGCGGCGGTGGCGAACGCGCCGAGGGCCAAGAGGTTCTCCGCGCGGGCGTCGAGGTGGTAGGCGGCCGGCGTGTCTGCGGGCGTGCCGAGGCTTGCGAACGTCGCGTCGTCGGCCAATGCGACGAACGGGTCGGGCCAGACGCCGCCCACGATCAGCGCCATCACGAGCAGCGCGGTGGGGGCCATCAGGGCCGGGGCGACCGGTGCCCACACCGCGTCACGGAGCACGGTGGCGATCCTCCGCACGATCGGCGGTGCGTCGGGGTCGCCGGGCGCGAGGAAGATCCCGCCCCAGAACCTGGCCATGTAGGCGAGTGTCAGCCCCGCTCCGGCGGCGAGCGCGATCGCCATGGCCGGGCTGTGCTCCAGAGCGGCCTTGAACAGCAGCTCGTCCTTGAAGAAGCCGAGCGTGAGCGGCAGCGCCGCGAGACCGGCGCAGGCGACGAACGCGAGCACCGCCGTCAGCGGCATCCGCCCGGCCATCCCGCTGAGGCGCGAGAGCCGGTCCTCGCCTCCGAGCTGCTGCATCACGGTCCCCGCGACCATGAACAGCGAGCTCTTGGCGATCGCGTGGGCGATGACGAACAGCCCGGCCGCGCTGGATCCGGCCTTGCCGCCGAGCCCGTAAGCCGTGACGATGTAGCCGTACTGCGAGATCGTCGAGTAGGCGAGGATCTGCTTGAGCGGGTCGCGCAGCAACGCCAGGGCGCCGCCGACCACGATCGTGGTCAACCCCACGATCACCAACGCGGTCTGCACCAGCTCGCTCAGCTCGATCAGCGGCAGGATCCGGCCGATGAGCAGGACGCCCGCGGCCACCATGGCCGCGCTGTGCAGGTAGGCCGAGACCGGAGTGGGGGCCGTCATCGCGCGGGGCAGCCAGAAGTGGAACGGCACCTGCGCGCTCTTGGCCAGGGCTGCGATGCACAGCAGGGCCGTGCCGAGGGTCACAGCGGTGCCGGGCCCGGCGCGGTCGAACAGCTCCGGCAACGAGAACGTCCCGTACTCGGCGAACAGCACGAGCGCACCGACCAGCAGCAGCACCGCCGTCACCCCGGTGACCAGCAGCGCCATCAGCGCCCCGGCCCTGGCCGAGGCGCTATCGCGCTTGAGCCCGATGAGCATGTACGACGCGATCGCCGTCAGGTCCCAGAAGACGAAGATGGCCAGGAGGTCCTGCGCCGTCGCCAGACCCACCATCGCCACCAGGAACAGGACCATGAACCCCCAGAACCGGCGCTGTTCGGCGAGCGAGTCGGGGCGGCCGGCCAGATCGCGGGGCAGGTACCGCGCGGCGTAGGCGAAGACGCAGAAGCCGATCCCGGATGCCAGCAACGCGTACAGCGCCGCGAGCCCGTCGAGCTTCAGGTGCAGGCGCGCCCCGAGGGTGGGTGCCCAGGGGATGTCGATCTCGCCGCCGCCGTGTGCCCAGAGGACCGCGGTCGCGACGAAGACCAGCGCGGCGACCCCGACTGCCGCCGCGGCCGTGAGGCTGGCCGAGGGAGGCTCGCCGCCGCCTGGCGCGTCGTGGGATGCGGTACCCGGGGAGGAAATGGCAGTGAGCCGGCAGGGGCAGCGAAAATCGCGTCGCAGCCTACCGGGTTGCCCGGGGCGGACCGGAGTGGGGTGCGGATGCCGGCGATCCGGGCCGTAGGGTCCTGCCGCGGCAGCCCCGGGTTCGCTCGCGGTCGGTCTAGGACGCGTCCGGAAGCTCGTCGTCTTCCGCCGCGGCCCGCCGCTGCGGTGAGCTCCTCGTGGGTGCTCTGGTGCGTGGTGAGCTGTTCGGTGAGCTCCTCGTTGCGGGCCTGAGCCTGGGCAAGTTCGGCAGCGGTCCGCTCGCGCGCTGCTTGCTGTTGAGAGAGCGTCGCGGCGAGCCGGGCGCGTTCGGCTTCCGACGTCTCGAGCGCCTCCGACAGACGTTGCTTGTCGGACTGTTGCTCAGCGTGGGTGTCGCTGCGCCGCTGTGCCTCGGCTTCTCGATCGCGGAGCGCCTCGGCAAGTTCGTCGCGCTGGCGCTCGTGCTCCGCCACGGCTTCGGCGAGCCGGTCGCTCTCTTGGCGTTCGCGGGTCTCGGTCTCGCGTCGTTTGGCCTCTTCGGCGGCCAGCGCTTCGGCGAGCTGCTCGCGCTTGGCGCGTTCGCGTGTTTCGGTCTCGTGGCGCTTTGCCTCCTCGGCGGCCACCGTGGCGGTGAGCTCCTCGCGCTTGGTTTGTTCGGTGGCCAGTCGTTCGGTGAGCTTGTCGTTCTCGGCTTGGGCTTCGGCGAGCTTTGCGGCGTCCGTCTGGTGTTCCGCTTGGTGCTGGGAGAGCGCTTCGGTGAGCTCCCGCTTTTCGCTCAGCGACGCCTCGAGGGCTTCGGAGAGCTGCTGGGCAGCCGCCTGCTCATCGGCCACGGTCGCTTGCAGCCGCTCGCTTTCCGATCCACGCTCGCTGAGCCTCTGCTCTCGCCGCTCGGTGTCGGCGCGGGCTGCTGCCAGTTGCTCTGCCAGCTTGAGGTTCTCCGTCTGGCGTTCGTCGAGTTGGGCGGCGAGCTTGTCGCGTTTGGCGCGCTCGGTGGTCTCGGTCTCACGTCGTTTGGCCTCTTCGGCGGCCAGCGCTTCGGCGAGCTGATCGCGCTTGGCGCGTTCGACTGCCTCGAGCTCGTGGCGCTTGGCCTCCTCGGCGGCCAAGGCGGCGAGCCGCTCCCGGTCCACCTCGTCCCGCCGCTCGACCGTCTCGGCCAGTGCCTCAACCTCGGCGCGCGCCTCGGCGAGCTCGGCGGCGAGGAGTCTGCCCGACTGCTTCTCCCCGACAAGCTCGTTCGATGCGTGTTCCCTCGCGGCATGGGCAACATCGAGCGCCTCGGCGAGCTGGCTGCTCTCGGCCTGTTGCTCTCCCAAGGCTGCGGTGAGCCGCCGGGCCTCGACCCGATGGGCCTCGACCGCCCTGGTCGATCCGTCACGCTCGGCCTGCTCATCAGAAAGCCTCTCGGTGAGCTTCTCGCCCTGTGCGCGGGCGTCGGCGAGCTCGGCGGCAAGCGCCTCTCTCGCGGCCTTCTCCGTAGCCAAAGCCTCCGTGAGCTCCGTGCGCTTGGCCTGCTGTGCAGCCTCCTTCTTCGCGGTGCCAGCCTCGATGCTGTCGATCGCTTCGGCCGCTCGGGCCGCCTCGACCTCCCTGATCTCAGCCGTCTCTTGCTGAAGGCGGCGGTGGAAGCGCGCCTCTTGTTGCTGCTGGGCCCGCGCGAGTTTGGCCTCGACCTCCTCGGCGGTCCGGGCCTCCTTCGAGGATCGCGGAGGCGGACTCAGGCTCATCTCCTTCAGCATCCGTTCCGTTTCCTGGGCGGCGAGGCGTCGATCCTCGGCGGCAGGGGCATCCCGCCGCGGCCGGCGGACCCGCCCGGCGGAAGCGGTGTCGAGCTGGCGCTTGGCCTGCCCCCGGAGGCGCATGATCTCCGAGCGCATCTCGCGAGCGACCCGCTCGGGGCTCGGCGTGTCGTCGGGCGCGGTTTGTTGGCGGGGGGAGGGCGGGCGTATCCGGACGTTCGCCGCGCGCCTCGACGAGCTCGGCGGTCGTCGCCGGGTCGCGGGGAGCTCGGATCTCCGGATCCGCGCCCGTCGCGCCGGTCGCGCCGTGCCGATCTTCCCATGCCGCCTGGGTGACCGGATCGGGCGGGGCAAGGGCCGGGCCGTCGTCGTTTAAGACCGGCGCGTCCTCCGGGGCGCCGGAGTCGAGCTGGTCGCTCGAGCTCCCGGGGCCCGCGGCCGGCGGCACCGGGAGCGGCTCGTCGAGGGGTTCGCCGGACCGACCGGTGTCGAGGCTGTCGACTGCGGGCTCGTCGCTCACGGAATCGCGCTCGTCGACCCACGCCTCGAGGCTCTGTTTCCCCTTCTTACGTTGCGACATGCTCGCCTTCCTCCGTCCTAGAAGCGCGCGCGGGAAACCCCGCGTGTCGATCACCCGGTCGGGGCGGGTCGCGGTAGTCGCGTCGGCGGGTGCGTTTCCCGTGCCCGTCGCCTGAGGGTGACATAACCGTCACCTCGTCGTACACCACAACCCGGGCGCAGAGAGGAGGGTGCGCGGGCCGAAAGCCGGGGTCTGCGGGGCGCGAATCCAATCCCGCCTGCGCAGGGGGATCTGACCCGCCCCTGGCGAACGTATGGTGCATGAGGCCACCGAAACGTGCCCGGCCCCGATTGCCGAGCAGGCGCCTGGGTATGATCCGTATCCGTAGTCCCCGAACGACCGGAGGGTCCAGCTCCTGAAGGCAAGTGCCGACGAGATGGGAGAGAGGCCGCCGGTGCTGCGCCGACCCGTCGCAGCCGTTCGCCGAGAGATGGCCTAAGGAAGAAGATTCAATGTTCGAGCGTTTCACCGAGAGAGCCCGCCAGGTAGTCGTCCTCGCGCAGGAAGAGGCGCGGACGCTCAAGCACAACTACATCGGCACCGAGCACATCCTGCTCGGGCTGCTCCGCGAGGAGGAGGGCCTGGCTGCCCGCGTCCTCGAGTCGCTCGACATCACCGTTGAGCGTGTGCGCGCCCAGGTCGTGCGCATCGTGGGCTCCGGTGAAGAGGTCACCTCTGGCCAGATCCCCTTTACGCCTCGGGCCAAGAAGGTCCTCGAGCTGGCTCTGCGCGAGGCGCTGTCGCTCGGCCACAACTACATCGGGACCGAGCACATCCTGCTCGGGCTCGTCCGCGAGAACGAGGGCGTCGCCGCCCGCATCCTTCTCGACTTCGACGCCGACTCCGAGAAGATCCGCAACGAGGTCATCCGGATGCTCTCTGGCCCCGGCGGTCGCCGCCAGGGTGGCTCCGGCAGCTCCGGCAGCTCCCAGGGCTCCGGCGAGGGCAAGAAGTCCTCGAAGCTGCTCGACCAGTTCGGCCGCAACCTCACCAAGCTCGCCGAGGAGGGCAAGCTCGATCCCGTCGTCGGTCGCGAGACCGAGGTCGAGCGGATCATGCAGATCCTCTCGCGGCGCACCAAGAACAACCCCGTGCTGCTCGGTGAGCCGGGCGTCGGCAAGACGGCCGTCGTCGAGGGACTGGCCCAGCGGATCACCAAGGCCGAGGTCCCGGAGATCCTGCGGGGCAAGCAGATCTACACGCTCGACCTCGCCGCGCTCGTCGCCGGCTCCAAGTACCGGGGCGAGTTCGAGGAACGCCTGAAGAAGGTCATGAAGGAGATCGGCCAGCGCGGCGACATCATCTTGTTCATCGACGAGCTGCACAACCTCGTCGGCGCCGGCGCGGCCGAGGGCGCGATCGACGCGGCCTCGATTCTCAAGCCGGCCCTGGCCCGCGGCGAGCTGCAGACCATCGGCGCGACGACACTTGACGAGTACCGCAAGTACCTCGAGCGCGACTCGGCGCTGGAGCGCCGCTTCCAGCAGATCCGCGTCGATCAGCCCAGCGCCGAGGAGGCCGTCCAGATCCTCAAGGGTCTGCGCGAGCGCTACGAGCAGCACCACAAGGTCGAGATCACCGACGAGGCGCTGGAGGCCGCGGCCACCCTGGCCGACCGCTACATCTCCGATCGTTTCTTGCCCGACAAGGCGATCGACCTGATCGACGAGGCCGCCTCGCGGACCCGGATCAAGGCGATGACCCAGCCCCCGGTCTACCGCGACCTCGAAGAGGAGATCGAGGAGACCCGTCGCCGCAAGGAGGCCGCGATCGAGGCCCAGGAGTTCGAGAAGGCCGCCAACCTCCGCGACACCGAGCGCCGCCTGACCAACAAGAAGCGCACCCTCGAAGAGGAGTGGTCCTCCGGCGAGGGCGGCGAGCGCCCGTCGATCGGCGAGGAAGAGGTCGCCGACATCGTCTCGATGTGGACCGGCATCCCCGTCTTCAAGATCACCGAGGCCGAGACCAAGCGGCTGCTGCGCATGGAGGACGAGCTGCACAAGCGCGTCATCGGCCAGGAGATGGCGATCACCGCCGTGTCCAAGGCGATCCGCCGCTCCCGCGCCGGCATCAAGGACCCCAAGCGGCCCACCGGCTCGTTCGTGTTCCTCGGACCGTCGGGCGTCGGCAAGACCGAGCTCGCCCGGACCCTGTCGGAGTTCCTGTTCGGCGACGAGGACTCGCTGATCCGGATCGACATGTCCGAGTACATGGAAAAGCACGCCGTCTCGCGCCTGGTCGGCTCGCCTCCCGGCTACGGCGGCTACGACGAGGGCGGTCAGCTCACCGAGGCCGTGCGGCGCAAGCCGTACTCGGTGCTGCTGCTCGACGAGATCGAGAAGGCCCATCCGGATGTCTTCAACATCCTGTTGCAGATCCTGGAAGACGGCCGCCTGACCGACGCCCAGGGGCGCACGGTCGACTTCCGCAACGCGATCGTGATCATGACCTCGAACATTGGGGCCAAGGAGATCGCCCGCAACACGGGCCTCGGCTTCACCGTCTCCGACGAGACGGGCACCACCTACGAGGACATGAAGTCACAGGTGATGGGCGACCTCAAGAAGGTCTTCCGCCCCGAGTTCCTCAACCGCATCGACGAGGTCATCGTCTTCCACAAGCTCACCCAGGACGAGATCACCGAGATCATCGACCTGATGATCAACCGCGTCCGCCTCCAGGTGGCCGAGCACGAGTTGCAGCTCGACCTCACCGAGGCATCGAAGGAGTTCCTGTCCGCCAAGGGCTGGGATCCGTCGATGGGCGCCCGGCCTCTGCGCCGAGCCATCCAGCGCTACATCGAGGACCCGCTCGCCGACACCGTGCTCTCGACCCCGATCGCCCCCGGCTCGACCGTGCTCGTCGACCGTGACGAAGACGTCCCCGACGACGGCGACCGCCCGCTGAAGCTCGAGATCATCGAGCCCTCCGCTGACGAGACGCGCGAGAAGCAGCCGGTCGGTGTGGGCGCCCGCGAGGCCGAGGAGGGCGGCGACGACGATGCCGATGCGCCGTTCGACGCGAGCTCGCTCGACGAGGTCGATTCGGCCGACGAGCCGGACGCGGACGAGCCCGACGCCGGTGCGTCGGACGAGCCCGGCGACGAGCCCCAGCCCGCCTGAGGTCGTCGTGACCCTCGGCCGCGCCGACTGTCGACGCGGCCGCGACCGGCACCTCCCGCGCCCGGTGGCCGAGCCGCGGTCGTGAGCAAGTTCACCGCGCTCGACGGCGAGCTGCACGACTACCTCGTCGCCCACGGTGCCCGCCAGGACGAGGTCCTGGCCCGGGTGCAGGCGGAGACCCAGGCGATGGGCGAGATCGCCGCCATGCAGATCGCTCCCGACCAGGGCGCGCTGATGACCATGCTCTGCCGCCTGCTCGGCGCCAGTGACGCGATCGAGCTTGGGACCTTCACCGGCTACTCGGCGATCTGCATCGCCCGCGGGCTGGCCGAGGGCGGCCGCCTGCTGGCCTGCGAGCTCTCCGACGAGTACGCCGCGATCGCGGCCGACAACTTCCGCGACGCCGAGGTGGCCGACCGGATCGAGCTGCGCCTGGGGTCTGCGGCCGACACGCTGCGCGCCCTGCCGGACGAGCCGGCGTTCGATTTCGCCTTCGTCGACGCCGACAAGACCGGCTACCCCGACTACTACGAGCAGCTGGTTCCGCGGATGCGCGCCGGTGGACTGATCGTCATCGACAACGTCCTGGCGGCCGGGTACATCACCGCGTCCGACGACAAGATCCGCGACACGATGGGCGACGCCCGCGTGGCCGACGTGCACGCGATCCGCGCGACGAACGACCGCGTTACCGCCGACGACCGCGTCGACACGGCCATGGTCGGCGTCGCCGACGGCCTGCTGCTCGCCCGTAAGCGCTGACACCCGTCGAGCGCCCGATATCTCGCTCATTGGGCAAGAAATCCCGCGCTCGGCGGTCGCGCCGCGCCGAGTGCCCGATATCTCGGTCATTGGCTGGACAATCGGGCACTCGCGAGTGGGGCTCCCGATTGTCCTTGCCGCGCTCCGGGTACCCACCAGGCCATGAGCGACGATCGGCTGGTGGAGATCAAGACGCGGGAGAATGGGCCCTACCGGGTGCAGGGGCCGATCCGGCTGATCGACGCCGACGGCAACCAGTACGACCTGGCCGATCGCGGCGAGGTGATCGCCCTCTGTCGTTGTGGCGCGTCGACGACCAAGCCGTTCTGCGACGGCACGCACTCGAAGCTCGGATTCGAGGCGGCCGAACGGGCGGTGGCCGCCGAGGACGCTGGCGCCGGCTGAGCGGCTTCCACTCCGCTGCGGTGCGCGGGCGGCCGCGAGGGGCATGGGAGCGAGCCCGGGACGGCGTGCCGGAGACGGCGCACGATGACCCAGCCGCCGCCAACCCGCCCCCAGAGGCGGCGAGACTCGCGCTACAACAAAGGGACGGGCGGGCCGTAGGACGGTCGGCGCCCGTCCGCCATGCGTCGCGTCAACACCACACTCACCTGGGTCCTGGTCGCCTTCGCCTCGGTGCTCGTCGGCTTCGGGATCCCGCTGTTCTGGTTTGTCGTCGGTAGCTACGTCCAGGGCTCGGTGGGGCAGGCGACGCTCGCCGGGCTCGGCACCGTGCTGCTGGGGATCATGGCCAGCTACATCGCGTTGGGTGTCGTCTTCCAACGGGCGATTGGACGGGCCGGCGCAGCCCAGGAAAAGCGCCAGGAGGCCTGGAACCGGGGTTTGCGCGACAGCCCGCGGCCCAATGCCCGGGTGGCCCATCCCCTCGAGGCCGTCTTGATCGGCGCAGCGTCGATGACGGCGCTGGCCTTCGTGATCTTCGTGCTCACCGGCGGCAGCCCCGGTGTGCCTCCGGGCCTGCGCTAGGAACCCGTCCCGGCGTCGCCGGCTGGGCCCGCAACCCGCCGGGCCACGCGAGATGGGGCCCGACCGTGTCCGCGCGCGCACCGGGAGCTCGCGGGGTGCACACGCCCGCCGGTGCCGTCTGGGCGGGCCCATAGGGTTGGTCCGTGGGGAAGCGGCGAAACCGCTATGTGTGCCAGGGGTGTGGCCACGTCGCGCCTAACTGGTCCGGGCGGTGTCCGAGCTGCCGTGAATGGAACACGCTCTCCGAGGCCCAGCCCGAGTCCGAGAAGCCCTCGACATCGCCCCGGTCGCGCCCGGCCGAGGCGGCGACCCCGACACGCCTGAGCGAGGTCACGGCCACCGCCGTCGACCGCTTCCGCACACAGATCAGCGAGCTCGACCGGGTTCTCGGCGGCGGCTTGGTTCCGGGATCGCTCGTCCTGCTCGGCGGCGCGCCGGGGATTGGCAAGAGCACGCTGACCGGCATGGCCCTCGGTCGTCTGGAGCAGGCCGGCCACAGCACCCTGTACGTCACCGGCGAGGAGTCAGCCCAGCAGGTCCGCCTGCGGGCCGAGCGTCTGGGGGGCGACGCGCTCGCGGTCCCCGTCCTGGCCGAGACTTCGCTGGATGTCGTCGCCAGCACGCTGGCCGCCGAACGCCCCGATGTCTGCGTGGTGGACTCGGTGCAGACCCTGCACGCCGCCGGGCTCACCGGTGCTCCCGGCTCGGTCGGTCAGGTACGGGAGGTCGCCGACCGGCTGATGGAGGTCGCCAAGCGCCAGAACACCACCGTCGTGCTGGTGGGTCATGTGACCAAGGAGGGCACCCTCGCCGGCCCGCGGGTCCTCGAGCACCTCGTCGACTGCGTGCTGCACTTCGAGGGCGAGCGCGAGCGCACCTACCGCACGCTGCGCGCGCTCAAGAACCGCTTTGGGTCGACCAACGAGGTCGGGGTCTTCGAGATGCGCTCCGGCGGACTGACGGAGGTCGCCGACCCGTCGGCCCGGTTCGTGGAGGAGGCCACCACCGCCCCGGGGTCGGTGGTCTTGTGCTCCATGGAGGGGACCCGCCCCGTGCTGGTCGAGGTGCAGGCGCTCGTCGCCCCGACCGAAGCCGAGGTCCCCCGCCGCGTGGCCAGCGGGATCGAGCGCAACCGCCTGAGCCTCGTGCTCGCCGTGTTGGCCCGCCACTGCAAGCTCGGCCTCGGCAACCAGGACGTGTTCGTCAGCGTCACCGGAGGCGTGCGGGTCACCGAGCCCGGCGCCGACCTCGGCATCGCCCTGGCCGTCGCCTCCGCGACGCGTGACCGGCCGCTCGCCGACGCCCAGGGCCGCCCGATCGCCTGCTTCGGCGAAGTGGGGCTGACCGGAGAGCTGCGCACCGTCGCCCACGGCGACCGCCGCCTCGCCGAGGCCTCCAAGTACGGCCTGCAGCCGGTGATCGCTCCGGTCCCCGCCGAGCCGACCCCCGGCGTGGCGGGCTGCTCCTCGCTCGCCGAGGCGCTGCGCGCCGTCGCCCACCGGGCCCGGCCGGTCGAGCGGGTCGCGTAGGCGGCTGACGACGCGGCTCGCTCGGATCCCGGGGACCCGAGCCGGTCATGGCCTCCCGGGAGCCAGGCTCCGGCTAGACCATCACGCCTTGGAGGTCCCCGGAGCCGCCGGCCCGCCCGGGGCCTTGCGCCCCCGACGACCGGGAGTGCAGCGTGATGGTGCCGCCCCTGGCCGGGATGTTCGTGATCGCCCGCCGGCGCACGCGCTCGGGCGGCTCGGTGCTGAGCGCCAGGTCGCGTCGCAGCAGCAGCTCACGCAAGACCGTGCGCATCTCGAACTGCGCGAACGCCGCTCCGAGGCAGCGCCGCACGCCGCCGCCGAACGGGATCCAGGTGTACGTACCGGGGCCCTCGTGCTCGAAGCGCTCGGGGCGAAACGCAGTGGGATCGGGGTACAGCTGCGGGTCCCGGTGGACGAGGTGGATGCACGGCACGACCGTGGTACCGGCCGGGAGGGTGTACCCGCGGATCTCCAGCGGGGCCGTGAGCCGACGCACCACGACCGAGAGGACCGGGCGCAGGCGCAGCGTCTCCGTGACCACCGCTTCGAGGTAGTCCTCGGAGCCGGCGCGCACCTCCTCGGTGAGCCGGGCCAGCTGGGCCGGGCTGTGAGCCAGACGCTCCAGGGCCCAGGCCAGCGACGTGGCGGTGGTCTCGTGGCCGGCCACCAGCAGGGTCATGAGCTCGTCGCGCAGCTCGGCATCCGACATCGGGCTGCCGTCCTCGTGGCGGGCGCCCAGCAGCAGCGAGAGGATGTCGGAGCGATCGTCGAGGTCGTCGGCAAGGCGGCGGCGCGCGATCTCCTCGCCGATCAGCCGATCGACCGGTTCGTAGACGCGGCGCAGGGGCCGGTGGTGACGCAGCCGCGCGGCGCGCTCGGGTCCGGCCGCCACGACCAGTGCCATCGCGACCGGACCCGTCGCGTTGCGCATCAGCTGCCGGAGCTCGACCCGCAACCGCGCGGCACGCTCGGGCTCCTGCACCCCGAAGACCGCCCGGACGATGATGTTCAGCGTCAGCGCCTGCATGCCCTCCTGGACGGCGAACGGCGTGCCTTGCGGCCAGGACTCGATCTCCCGGCGGGCCAGATCGGCCATCAGCTCGCCGTAGGCCTGCATGCGCTGCCCGTGCAGCGGCGCGAGCAACAGCTTGCGCTGGCGCAGGTGCTGCTCGCCGTCGAGCAGCAGAACCGAGTGGGGTCCCAACAGCGGGAGCAGGATCCGGTTTCCCCTGCCGGCGTGCGCGATCGCCGGATCGGCGGTGAAGACGGTCTTGACGTCGTCCGGGTCCGAGACGACGACCCAACGCCCCTCGGGAGCGATGTGCATCGTGAAGGTGTCGCCGTAGCGGGCGCGCTGGGCTTCGAGGAACTCCACGGGCCGGCGCATCCAGCGAAGCGTCTGGATCCCGACCGGGAGCGATGGCCCTGGGGGAAGCATGGTCTGGGAGTGTCGCACCCACCCGTGCGCCGGCGGCCGGCTCACGCGGCGCGCGGCCTGTTCCCGTGGCGGCGCCGCTCCGGGATTTCCCGCGCAAACACTGGAAAAACCCGGTTACGGTGCACCCACTCGTGCGTCCCCGCACCGGCTGGGCCGCCTGCGTACAATCCATGTGGATGTCACGGACGCCTGGGGATGAGCTTCTGGAGTTGGAAGCACGACAGGACCCCCGGCTACTCGGGGCGTTGGAGCTTGTCGCGCCCGGGACCTCGCTGCGCGAGGGCATCGACAACATCATCCACGCGCGCACCGGCGCCCTGATCGTCGTCGGCGAGCCGGATGAGCTCACCCACCTGCTGTCGGGCGGGATCAGCCTCCAGATCGACTACACGCCCGCCTACCTCTACCAGGTGGCGAAAATGGACGGCGCGATCGTCCTCGACAACGCCGGCGACAAGATCATGTGGGCCAACGTGCAGCTGATGCCGGACCCCACGATCCTCTCGACCGAGACCGGCACCCGCCACCGCACGGCCGAGCGCGTGTCCAAGCAGGTGCCCGCTCTCGTCCTGGCCATCTCCGCCCGCCGCGAGGTCGTCTCGCTGTACGTCGACGGGAACAAGTACATCCTGCAGGACATCCCCACCGTGCTGGCCAAGGCCAACCAGGCCCTGGCCACGCTCGAGAAGTACCGCGCCCGCCTGGACCAGGTCTCGACGCGTCTCGGCTCGCTGGAGTTCGAGGGCGGGGTGGTGCTCTACGACGTGCTCACGGTGCTGCAGCGCGTCGAGATGACGATCCGCATGGCCACCGAGGTCGAGCGCAACATCGTCGAGCTCGGCGCAGAAGGACGGCTGATCGAGATGCAGCTCGAGGAGCTGATGACCGGCGTCGCGGCCAGCCGCTCCGCCGTCGTGCGTGACTACAGCGTCCACCACGACCCCGAGGGCCCCGCGGACGCGTTGGCAGCGCTCTCGCGCATGCCCTACGCCGAGCTGCTCGACTACGGCCGGCTCGCCGAGCTGCTGGGCAACGATCGCAAGCAGAACACTCTTGACTACCCGGTCTCGCCACGCGGATATCGCGTGCTGGGACAGATCCCCCGCCTCCCGCGCATCGTCGTGGAAGCGATCATCGCCGAGTTCGGCGGCCTGGAACAGCTCCTGGTCGCCACCGACGACGGTCTCGCTTCGGTCGAGGGAGTCGGCGAGACCCGGGCCAAGGACATCCGCGAGGGCCTGCGCCGCCAGCAGGAGCTGAGCCTCGGGGATCGCTACTACCAGACATGACAGCGCCGTCGGCGCCGTCGCAGTGAACAAGGAGGAACCGACCATTTCCACCGCCGATGCCGTTCTCGAGGATGACGCAGCAGACCTGGAGCGCCTGGTCCAGGAGAACTACAACGTGGGCGACAACGTCGTGTACCCCCACCACGGGGCCGGCGTCGTGCTCAAGAAGGAGACCCGGGAGCTGCTGGGTGAGCGCCGGGAGTACCTGACGATCAAGATCCTCCACAACGACATGACCGTGATGGTCCCCTGCGAGTCGGCCTCCCAGGCCGGCCTGCGCCGCGTGATCGGCGAGCAGGAGGTCAAGAAGGTCATCGCCGTGCTGTCCGACGAAGTCTCGGACATGCCCAAGAACTGGAACCGGCGCTTCAAGCACAACCGCGAGAAGATCAAGACCGGCGACGTCTTCGAGCTGGCCGAGGTCGTGCGCAACCTCGCCATCCGGGAGTTCGACAAGGGCCTGTCGACCGGGGAGAAACAGATGTACACCCGGGCGAAGAAGATCCTCGCCTCGGAGTTCATGTACGCCAAGGAGCTCGACGAGGAGAAGGCCGAGGAGTACCTCGACGGCCTCCTCGAGCGCCCGGCCGCCGACGACGCCTAGCGCCGTGACCGCGACGGCGGACGGGGCGACGGGGCGGGGCCCCGTCGTCGCCGTCGTCGCGGCCGCCGGCTCGGGCGAACGCTTCGGGGCGCCGGGCCCCAAGGCCTTCGTGGAGCTCGCGGGCCGCCCGATGGTGGGGTGGTCGCTCGAGGCGTTTGCGGCGGCCGATTCCGTGGATCGGGTCGTGGTCGTCGCTCCCGCGGGTTCCGAGGCGCACGTCCCGTCGCCTCGGGACGCGGTGGTCGTCGGGGGCGCGACCCGCCCGGACTCGGTTCGCGCGGGCCTGCGGGCCGCGGGAGACGCCGAGGTGGTTCTCGTCCACGACGCGGCCCGCCCGTTGGTCTCGGTCCAGCTGATCGAGACCCTCGTGGCCGGCCTGCGAGCGGACGCCGAGCTGGCCGGCCTGATCGCCGCGGCACCGGTCGTCGACACGATCAAGCGGGCGGCGCCCAAGGTCGGCGACCCGCGGCGGATCGCCGGCACCGTCGACCGCACGGGCCTGTGGTCGGCTCAGACACCTCAGGCCTTTCGCGTCGCCCCCCTGCGGCGGGCGCTGGACGCAGGTGCGGAGGGGACCGACGAGGCCATGGCCCTCGAGCAGGCCGGCGAGCCGGTGGGGCTGCATCTGAACCCCGAGCCCAACCTCAAGGTCACGCGTCCGGCTGATCTCGCGCTTGCGGCGGCGCTGCTGGCCGCCCGCGCGGCCTGACCATCTCGCCGAACAGCACCGCGACGAAGCCGAACTCCCCGACGGTGAATGCCGTGCCCAGCTCGGCGCCGAAGATCGAGCCGAGGCCGGTGCCGGCGGCGAAGGCGGCAAGGGCAAGGAGCAGCGTTCGCACCGCCGGATCATCGCATCCCCCCGCTCGCCGAACGGTTTGCCGGGCCCGGGCGCGGACAAGGGTGCACCGAGCGGGGTGTGCGGGCCTTCCTGCCTCTAGGGTTCGGCCCGTGCTCACCGACTACCACGTCCACCTGCGCCCGGACGGGCCCGACACGCCGGCGGAGCGGTACTTCACGGCCGCCAACGCCGAGCGCTACCAGGCGGCCGCCCAGGAGGCCGGGATCGGCGACCTCGGGGTCTCCGAGCACATCTACCGGTTTCGCGACGCCCTGGAGGTCTGGCAGCACCCGCTGTGGCGCGACAGTGCGCGTGACGACATCGAGTCCTACTGCGGCTTTCTGGCCGAGCAGGGCCTGAAGGTCGGCATCGAGGCCGACTTCATCCCCGGGACCGAGGACCGCATGGCCGGCGTGCTGGACCGCTGCGACTTCGACTACGTCCTCGGGTCGGTCCACTTCCTCGGCGACGACGCCGTCGACCACGAGGGCTACGACATCTGGGACACGGGCCGAGACCCCGAGGCGATCTGGCGACGGTACTTCGACACCGTCGCCGAGGCAGCGCGCAGCGGCCTCTTCGACATCCTCGCCCACCCCGACCTGGTGAAGGTGTGGGGCGAGCGGCGCCCCGCGCCCGGCCGCGACGCGCGCCACTACTACGAGCCCCTCGTCGAGGCCGTGGCGGAAACCGGTGTCGTCGTCGAGGTGTCGACCGCCGGGCTGCGCAAGCCGGCCAGCGAACTGTACCCCGGGCCGGCGCTGCTGGAGATGCTCGTGGACGCCGGCGCCCGCTTTGCGCTGTCGTCAGACGCGCATCGCCCCGAGGACCTCGGCTACAGCTACGAGCAGGCCGTCGCGACCCTGCGCGACGCCGGGGTCTCATCGGTCTGCGTGTTCAGCGGCCGTCGGTGCTCAGAGCAGGATCTCGGATGACCCACCGGATCGGCCACGGGTACGACAGCCACCGCCTCGTCGAAGGACGGCCGCTGATCCTCGGCGGCGTGCGGATCCCGCACGACCGGGGCCTCGAGGGCCACTCGGACGCGGACGTCGTCGCCCACGCGGTCACCGACGCCGTGCTCGGCGCCGTCGGGCGCGGCGACATCGGCGAGCTGTTCCCCGACGACGATCCGCGGTGGCGTGACGCCGACTCCCTGGAGCTGCTGCGCGTGGCTCTGGCCGGCGGTCCGGGGCGGGTGGTCAACGCCGATGTCACGATCGTGTGCGAGGCCCCCCGCCTGGGACCCCACCGCCGGGCGATGGCGGCCAACCTCGAAGAGGTGCTCGGCGCTCCGGTCAACGTCAAGGCGACGACCAACGAGCGGATGGGGCCCGTCGGCCGGGGCGAGGGGATCGCGGCGTTTGCCGTCGCACTCCTCACGATATGAACTAGGTTCTCGGCAACAGGAGGCGCCCGAGACGACCGGGGCCCGAACGCGAGCAAGGACGGTTTCCCGCATGACCCCACCCTCGGTGCCCTCGCACGTCAAGAACGTCGTGGACCACGCGCAGATGGTCAGGATCCTGGCCGAGGCCGGTGTGGTACGGCCGATGCGCCCCGACAAGGTCGCGCGCGCGCTGGACGCCCTGCGCCGCTGGGGCGCGAGCCCGGCCGCCGGGTACGCCGCCGCTGCCGCCCGCCATCCGGACCGCACGGCCATCAGCGACGAGCTGGGCGACGTCACCTTCGCCGAGCTGCACGACCGCTCCCGGCGGCTGGCGTCGAGCCTGGCCGACCGCGGCATCTCCGAGGGCGACGGCGTGGCGATCATGTGCCGCAACCACCGGGGGTTCATCGAGACCGTCGTCGCCTGCTCGCACCTGGGCGCGAACGTCCTGTTCATGAACACGATGTTCTCCAAGCCCCAGCTGACCGAGGTCACCGAGCGCGAGGCGCCGAGTGCGATGGTCTACGACGAGGAGTTCACCGAGCTGCTCGACGACATCGACGACCTCCCCAAGTTCGTTGCCTGGCACGACGGCGAGGTGTCCGATCCGACCCTCGACGAGCTGATCGACTCCGGCTCGCCCGACGGCGTCGGCTCTCCCGACGAGCCGAGCGGCTTCACCATCCTCACCTCCGGGACCACCGGCACCCCCAAGGGCGCCCAGCGCAGCGGACCGAGCGGCCTGCAGCCGGCCGCCGCGCTGCTGCAGAAGATCCCGCTCAAGGCGGGGGAGACGACCCACATCGCCTGTCCGCTGTTTCACTCGTGGGGCTTTGCCCACTTCATGCTCGGCATGCTGTTGGGCTCCACCCTGGTCCTGCGCCGCGGGTTCGACCCCGAGCAGAGCCTGCAGGCGATCGTCGACCACGACGCCGATGCGCTGATCGTCGTCCCGGTGATGATGCAGCGGATCCTCGGCCTCGACGACGACGTCATCGACGGTTACGACATCTCGAGCCGCCTGAAGGTCACGGCGGTCAGCGGCTCGGCCCTGACGGGCAAGATCGACATCCGCTGGATGGACACCTTCGGCGACAACCTCTACAACCTCTACGGCTCGACCGAGGTCGCCTGGGCCACCATCGCCCAGCCGAGCGACCTGCGCGCCGCGCCCGGCAACGCCGGCAAGGTCCCGATCGGCACCACCGTGCGCATCGTCGACGAGGACGGCAACGACGTCGAGCACGGCGAGACCGGCCAGATCTTCGTCGGCAACAGCATGTCCTTCGAGGGCTACACCGGCGGCGAGGAGTCCAAGGACACCCTCGACGACCTGATCTCCAGCGGCGACCTCGGCCACTTCGACGACGAGCAGCGGCTGCACATCGACGGCCGCGACGACGAGATGATCGTCTCCGGCGGCGAGAACGTCTTCCCCCAGGAGCTCGAGGACCTTCTCGGTGAGCGCGACGAGGTCGACGAGGTCGCCGTCATGGGCGTCGACGACGAGGACTGGGGCCAGCGCCTGAAGGCCGTCGTGGTGCTCAACGAGGGCGAGGAGCTCTCGGCCGACGACGTCAAGCAGATCGTCAAGGACAACCTCGCCAGCTACAAGGTCCCCCGCGACGTGGAGTTCATCGACGAGCTGCCGCGCAACGCCACGGGCAAGGTGCTCAAGAACGAGCTCACCGACGACGAGGACGGCGGCGACGCCTAGCGTGTTGAGCCGGGCATCCCCGTTCGCTGAACGGTTCTCCGCCCCCTCGACCCGACAATCGTTCAGCGAGCGTGGTGGACGCCGCCTCAGGCGGTGGCCGTGCGGCGCAGCTTGCGCTCCTCGGCGCGGCGGCGCAGCTGCTCGTGCTCGACCTGGCGCTTGAGCAGGTGCAGCGAGCGGCGCAGATGTTCGCTGACCACCGGGGACGCCAGCTGCTCGGCCAGCCAGCCTCCGATGCCGCTACCCGCCACGCCGAACTGGTAGCGCAGCTCGATCTTGGTGCGGCCGTCGGGCAGGGCTCGCAGCCGCCAGCGGCCGCGCTGGTCGACGCCGAGGATCGAGGTCCAGGCCATGTCGGTCGGTGAGCGCCAGTCCACGATCTCGATCAGGCCGCCGACCTCGGCGGAGCCCACGCGCATCAGCATCCGGTAGCGGGCGCCCTTGCCCGACCGCCGCTCGCCGGCGACTTCCCAGCGCGTCATCCCCGACATGAAGTGCAGGTAGTTGGCGGGCTCGTTGATGTACTCCCACACGGCCTCGACGGGCGCGTTGCACGCGATGTCCTGGGTCAGGCGCATGGATGGTCAGCCGACGATCGGGTAGCGGCGCTCGGCCCCGAGGGAGCTCAGCGCGTCCTGCATCAGCCGGGTGACGTGGTCGTAGATCTCGTCGATGTCCGGGTCGGACCCGAACTCGGCCTTGAGGTCGATCGGGGGCAGGACCTCCATCGTGATCTTTGCGGGCAGGGGAATGTGGCCCAGCGCGTCGCCGACGTTGAGCCCCCAGGGCAGCGCGAGCGACACCGGCAGGACCTTGGCGCGCGCGATCTTGTCGAGGCGCAGCAGCCGGGCCAGCCGGCCGCCCTGGCCGAGGAACAGGGCGGTCTCCTGGCCGCCGACGGCCACGACGGGGACCAGCGGCACGCCGGCCTCCAGGGCCAGGTGGATGAACCCCTTGCGGCCGTCGAAGTCCAGCGTGTGGCGCTTCCAGCTCGGCCGGTGGGTCTCCCAGTCGCCGCCGGGGTAGACCAGCACCACGGCTCCCGCCTCAAGCGCCTGGCGGGCGTTGTCGGGATCGGCTGCAACCGTGCCGAACCGCCGGGCCGGGCCGCCCATCGGCGTCATGAACAGGAGGTTGTGGGCCAGCTGGTGAAACCGGCGCTCGACGCCGAAGTACGTGCTGAAGGCGAGCGACAGCACGGTGGTATCGGGGGTCATCACCCCGCCGGAGTGGTTGCCGACGAGCAGCGCCGGCCCCCGCTCGGGAATGTTGCCGAGGTTGCGGACCTCGGCCCGGAACCAGATCGTCGACACGATCCAGGCCAGGGGAAGCTTCTCGCGGATGTAGTCGGGATCGCGGTCGTCGAGATCGGCGCTGGGCGCCAGCGAGGCCAGGCGCCCGGCCGCCGCGCCGGCGACGCGGCCCAGGGTGGAGAGTGGGCCCCCGTCGGCCTCGGCCGGGGCGGCCCGGGCGTGTCCAGGATCCCCGGCGCCGTTGGTCGACGCGTGATCGGCGAGTGCGCTGTCGGTGGGCACGAAAGGAGGGTAGTCGAGCGGCGGGCCGGTCCGGAGGCCCGTCAGGCCACGCGGCGCAGGCGCTGGACAGGCTCGTGGCCCCGGCGCGCCTCGGTGTCCACACGGCTCATGAACGAGTGCAGCAGGCCGTTGGTCTGCCGCGGATGCTCGATCTGCGGAACGTGCCCGCAGTCGTCGAAGGTGACCTGCCGCGCGTGGGGCAGCACGCGCTCGACGTGGCGAGCAAAGCCGGCCGGGATCAGGGTGTCGTGGCTGCCCCAGACGAACAGCGCCGGCCGCTCGAGACCGGCGAGCCGGGTCCACAGCCCGTCGCGGCCCTGGGGCGGGTCGAGGTAGATCTGGCGGGCGGCGGAGGCGAACGCCACACGGGCCGACCGGGAGCGGTACACGCGCAGGAACTCGTCGGTGGCGATGTCGGCCATGGCCGGGTCCAGCCGCTCGGGCCGGGCGAAAAGGCTCAGAAGCTGCCGCCGGACCACGGATTCGAGCATCGGATGCGGGATCGCGGCCAGCTCGGGACGCAAAAGCTTGACCAGCGGGGCGAACTCGCGGTTGCGGATGAACGCGACGGCCGGGCACAGCAGGCCCAGGCTGGAGACGCGGCCCGGGGTGGAGAGCGCGACCTCCAGCGCCACCCGGCCGCCCATCGAGTTGCCGACCAGGTGCGCCTGGTCGATGGCCAGCGTGTCCATGAACCGCCCCACGCTGCGGGCGAAGTACGGGGCGTCGTGCGGGGCCCGGTCCTTGGACGAGGACCCGAAGCCGGGCAGGTCGATGGCGTGGACCCGGTAGTGCGGCTCGAGGTGGGCGATCGTCTCGATGAACGAGACCTTCGAGCTGCCCAGGCCGTGCAGGAGGATCACCCGCCGGTCGCCCGAGCCGGCCGTGATCGTGCGGATGCGGGCCCCGCCTTCGATGCGCACGTCGTGCAGGCGTACCCGGGGCGGGCGGTCCTCGGGGAGGCGGAACATCCCCTCGAAGGCGATCGCCAGGTCGAGGTTGCCGCGGGCGTAGAGCTTGCGGTCGGTGACGGCCTGGACGCTGGAGGTGCGCCCGGCCCGCAGATCGAGCCAGGTGCGCACGTCGGTGCCGATGACGACGTCGGCCCGCCGGGTCGGGGTGGGCCGCACGACGCAACGGGCGCGGGAGACCTGGACCTCCCAGCGGCGGCCGATGTCCCCCATGATCAACTGGAAGGTGGCTTCCTGGTCCTCCCCGCATCCGAGGTAGCGGCTGGGCAGCGAGGCGAGCGTCTGCTCGGCCTGCTGGGCGAGCGAATCCTTGGGGGACCGGGGCGCCAAGACGGCGTCAGGGTACCCGGAGCAACCGACGGGAGCGGCGGCCACGGCGCCAAAGGCCCGCACATTGCGCCAAATGGTTGCCAGGCGCGGAGCTCCAGGGGCCGAACCTGACGAAACGCCACCCATAGCGTGGAGAACGTCGAGTTCGGCAGTCGCGATCGCGGGCCCGCAGCGGTTGCGAACCGGTCGACTAGCATCGGCGACCGTGAGCGACGTCGCCATCCACGACACCCACAGCGGGAGCCCTGTCGGTCTCGGGCGGGCCCCCGGCGAGCCCGTCGGCATCTACGCGTGTGGGCCGACGGTCTACGGGCGCATCCACGTCGGCAACGCCCGTCCGTTCGTCGTGTTCTCCCTGCTCAAGCGCTATCTCGCCTACCGGGGGTACCCGGTGACGCTGGTGGTCAACGTCACCGACATCAACGACAAGATCTACGCGGCCGCCGTCGAGCGGGGCATCCCGTCGGGCGAGCTGGCGGCGGAGATGTCCGCGGCCTACCGTGCGGACACGGATGGCCTCGGGCTGGGGCGACCGGATCGTGAGCCGCTCGCCACCGAGTCGATCGGGGCGATCGTCGAGCTGATCGGCACGCTGCTGGACACCGGCCGCGCGTACACGGCGGACGGCGACGTCTACTTCTCGGTCCGTGGCTTCGAGAGCTACGGATCGCTGTCCAACCGGCCCACCGCGGACATGGACCAGGGCGAGGAGGCGGGCGAGCAGGCAGGCAAGCGCGACCCGCTGGACTTCGCCCTGTGGAAGGCCCGAAAGCCTGGCGAGGACACGTGCTGGCCCGCGCCCTGGGGAGAGGGACGCCCCGGCTGGCACATCGAGTGCTCGGCCATGGCCCAAGAACAGCTCGGCATGGGCTTCGACATCCACGGTGGCGGCTCGGACCTGGTGTTCCCCCACCACGAGAACGAGATCGCCCAATCCGAGGCGGCGCACCCCGGGGAGCGGTTCGCTCGCATCTGGATGCACAACGGGATGCTGCAGCTCGACGCGGAGAAGATGTCGAAGTCCGAGGGCAACATCTTCCAGCTGTCGGAGGCCCTTGAGCGTTTCGGCGCCGAGGCGCTGATCGCCTACTTCGTCTCGGGCCACTACCGCAAGCCCATCGAGTTCTCCGCGCAGCGGGTCGCCCAGGCCCACGCCGGCCTCGATCGCATCCGCAACTACCTGCGGACCGTGGAGCCGGTGGCCGGCGAGGCCGATCCTGAGGTCGCCGCCCGGCGAGCGGCCTTCGACGCCGCCCTGGCCGACGACTTCAACACCCCCCAGGCCCTGACCGAGCTGCACGCGCTGGTGGGAGAAGGGTTTCGCCGTCCGGTGGCCGGGGCCCACGCGCTGCTGGCGGAGCTGCTGCCCGTGCTGGGGCTGCACACGCTGCTCGAGCGGGGCCGCGAACCCGACGACCAGGCCCGCCGCCTGCTGGCCGAGCGCCAGGCGGCACGGGAGCAGCGCGATTTCGCGACCTCCGACCGGCTGCGCGATGAGCTGGCTGCTCGCGGGTGGGACGTGCGCGACGGGGCCGGCGGGGCCGAGCTGGTCCCCCGAGGCTCGTGAGCCGCCGCAACCGGCCTGGCCGGCCGGGGCCCCCGAAGGGGCAGGCGGCCGAGCAGGCCGGGCGTGAGCGGATCTACGGTCGCCGGCCGGTCGCCGAGGCCGGCCGTGGCCGCCGCAGGGTCCACCAGGTCTGGGAGGCGCCCGCTACGGGCTCCGACGAGCTGGAACGGCTGTGCGGCAGCCGCGAGCACCAGGGGATCGTGGCGGAGGTCGACGCCTACCCCTACTGGGACCCGGCCCAGCTGCTGACCCGTGGACCGGGAGTGATCGTCGCCCTGGACGAGGTCCAGGATCCCCACAACGTCGGTGCCGTGTGCCGCAGCGCGGAGGCCGGGGGAGCGCTGGGGGTGGTGCTGTGCGAGCGGCGGGCGGCGTCGGTGACGCCTGCCGCCGTCAAGGCGTCGGCCGGCGCCGTCGAGCACCTGCCGGTTGCGCGGGTGCGCAACCTCGCCAACTGGCTCGCCGACGCCCAGAAGGCGGGGGCCTGGATCTACGGCGCGGCAGCCGAGGGGACCACCGCGCACCACCATGCAGACCTCGACGGCTTCTGCGTGCTGGTCTTGGGGTCCGAGGGACGGGGTCTGCGCCCTCGGGTCGCCGGTACGTGTGACGCGTTGCTCGCCATCCCCCAGCAGGGCCAGGTCGGATCGCTCAACGTCTCGGCAGCGGCCGCCGTGCTGGTCTTCGAGGCGCTGCGGCAACGCTCGGCAGGCGCGAACACCGCAACCTAACCCTCCACCTTGGGTTTAGACCGATGGGCCGAGGGCCACATCTGTCCAGGCCGGTCCACCATACGGTCCAGGAACGCCGGAATCCCGCTGCTGGAGCCCGATATATGCACGATTGGTTGCAGCCGACGACGGTTGTCGGTTGACAGCGCCTCGTTTGCGTTTACACTCGCGCGCAACATAACCCTGAAGCTCAGGATGAGATCAGCGAATCTCCTTCCTCGAGCAGATGGGTGGACCATGCAAGGTGGAACGTTTCCGTGGGAGGAGGCGACGCGCCCGAGATTCGAGTGTCTCGAGGAGGCTCCGTGGCCGCATCCCGCGCAACACTGGCAGGCTCATCCCGTCGTACCGATCAGCAGAAGCAGTACAGCGACGACTACCTCGTCGCCATGGCCAAGTCCGGCCGGGCCGAGGCCTATACAACGCTCATCCGGCGCTATCAGGGGTTCGTGAGGCTCAAGGCCTCCTCGTACTTTCTGATCGGTGGCGATGCCGATGACCTCATGCAGGAGGGGCTGGTCGGCCTCTACAAGGCGATCCGCGACTACCGGACCGACCGCGAGTCGAGCTTCCGGAACTTCGCGGAGCTGTGCATCACCCGTCAGATCATCACCGCGGTCAAGACGGCGACCCGCCACAAGCACACGCCGCTGAACCAGTACGTCTCGTTCAGCCACACCCCGGCGGGCTCGGGGGAGAGCGAGCCGACCCTCGACGAGGTCCTGCCGGGATCGCCGGTCGATGACCCGGCGTCGAAGGTGATCTCCTCCGAGGAGCTCGACAGCCTCGTGGCGTGCCTGGGGTCGGCGCTGTCCGAGCTCGAGAGCCGTGTCCTGACGCTCTACCTCGATGGCGAGTCCTACGAGGAGATCGCCGAGCGTCTGGAGTGCGACACCAAGGCCGTCGACAACGCGCTGCAACGCGTCAAGCGCAAGGTCGGCAACCACCTCGACTCGCGCGCCATCGCTTCCTGACGGCCGGCCACATGGAGGACCGCTCGGCCGTTCGTCCACTGCCGGGCGGAAAATAGCCGCACCCTGCGGGGTTCTTCGCACCGGTCGGCGGTGAGGGCCGTCACACGACGGTTTTCGGTCCGGGCCGCCCGGAATACTTGCGGCGCATGGCTCGCAAACGATCGATCTTCTCCCGCAGCACCCGCGAACCGGCCGCCACGCCCGCGGGCGACTCCGGTGTCGTGACGGTCGTGCGCGCCCGGCGTGCCGGCCGCGCGCTCGGTGGATACCTCGAGGCCGGGGCCCGGGCCGGGCTCGACGTGGACCAGCGCCGCAGCGAGGGGATCACCGATCTTCTCGCCGACCTCATGCACCTGTGCGAAGCGGCCGACATGCCGTTCGATGCGCACCTCGCGCGGGCGCGTACCCACTACGAGATCGAGGCTGAAGAGCAGGACGACGGGACGTCACGGCACAAGGCACGCCACGCCGCCTGACGCGAGTCCTCAACGAAAGAGAACCTTGCCTGACGGGCGCCGGGCGAGCGAAAACCAAGCCCCGCAAGGACGCAGGGCGCCCGCATAGCAGCGCTATGCGGGCAACCGAGGACACGGCGAGGCGCCGGTTTGCAGCCGCCCGGCGCCCGTCAGCGGCGGGGGGTGCGGACGATGTCGAAGCTGCGGATCCCGTCGACGATGTGGATCCGGCCGACGAACGCCTCGGAGCCGCCCAGGGCCGTCGCCCACAGCGTCGTATGGCGGCGGCGGGGATCGGGCCGCTTGAGGCCCTTCGGGTCTCGGGTGTGGCGGCGGTGAGGACTGCGCCCCGACTCGTAGCCGCGGTCGCGCAGGGCTGCCGAGGCGATCCGGTAGACCTGCCGGTCCCCTGAGCTGCGGCGGCGGCTTCCCACCATCAGCTGCTGGGTCCGCGTCGAGGTGCGGATGAAGGCCAGGCGCGTGCGCGTGATCGACGGGCTGGTGAGCAGCACGCCGCGGCGCCCCCGCCGCAACGTCCGCGACCGTCTCGTCACGAGGTTCCGCTCGGCCAGGCGGCTCGAGCGGCTGCTGGCCACGCCGTAGGCGACGATGTCGCCGGCCACCGAGGGGCGGCTCAGCCGGCTGGTTCGGCTCCCGGTCACGTATTCGCTCTGGGTCAGCCGAGGTGGGTTCTCGGAGGCCTGGTCGGGCAGCGCGGTGGCGCGGATCGTCGTTCCGCCCCCGTCGCGCGGGCCGCGCCAGGCCAGCCAGCGTGAAGAGACCGCGAGCTCGGCGCCGGGGGGCACCGCGACGGTTGCGACCTTCTCCAGCGTGGTCCGGCGCACGACGTGGGCTTCCCCGTCGCGGATGTAGGCGAGGTTTGCCTCGCCGACGGCCGGTTGCGATCCCTCGACAGCGACGTCCTCATCGCCGTTGCGCACGATGGCGCGGCCGTCGGCGTCCTGCCAGGCGATCGTCGTGCCGGCGACCGAGGGATCGGCGCCCACGCTGGTGAGCCGGCTGGCGGCCGAGGTCGCGGCAGGATTGGGGGAGGCGGCGATCCCCAGCGCGGGGGGTGCCGTATCCGGCGTCACGGCCGGCACCGGCGCCGGCTCGCGTGTGCCCGGCTCGGCGGCGATCGCGTCCGGCTCGCCTGCCGTAACGGCGAGCGCGAGGGCGACGGCCATCAGCGCGAGCCCGTCGGCCACGCGAAATCCCCGCAGGACGGCGGGCTGCTCGGCCATGAGCTCGCTGGCCCGGATGCCGAAGGGACGGTCGGCGAGCGGGGCGATGACGGCGACCGGCAGGGCGCGCCCGACGCCGAAGGCCACGCCAAGCACCAGGCCGGCCAGCGGATTGCCCAGGGCGATCGCGACCCCGGCCAGGGCCCAGACGGCGAACGTGAGCACGAAGGTGGTGAACCCGAGCCCGAGCAGGACCCCGTACAGGCCGCTCGCGACCGGCATGGGCATCACCCGGCGCCAGTGCTCGGGTACCTGGCGGCGGATCTGGGGCACGATTCGCACCCCGCGCAGCTCGGCCAGGGCTGCAATCCCGGCGACCACGGCCGCCACGACGGCTCCGGTCCCGGCCCCCCGTGCGTCGTGCAGCGCGGCGCCGAGCAGGCTCAGCGCCCCGAAGGTCGCCACGCCGCCCACCAGAGCCCCGACGGTGAACGTCGCCACCGCGGCGACGGTCGTCCGTGGGCCGCCGGTGTGGCCCGTGGGCCCCAGGGTGTGGACCATGGAAAAGCCGCAGGGCGACCAGGTTCCGGTGGCGCCCGCCGCGAGCGCGGCAACGGCGAGGGCGATGAGCGGCGCCTCTAGCACGGCACCGACGTCTGGTAGTAGAGCACGCAGAACACCTTTCGGCCCGAGTAGCAGTAGCCGGTCAGCGACCTGTCGCCGTTGATCCGGCGCGGATGGCGGGCGCAGCAGTCCACGAGCCGGCGCACGTTGCCGTCGCAACAGCGAAACCAGGAGCCGTCGACGCTCGTGCGAAAGCCGTAACGGTCGGCCACCGCGTCGCAGACCGGGGTGCGGCTGGTGGGCGCCAGCGGAACGCCGTCGGCGTCGCGCAGCAGCTCGCCCTCCTCGTCGAGGGGACGGCCCCGGGAGTCGATCCGCCGGCCGAGGTCGTCGACCGGGGCGCCGTCGGTGGCCCGCAGCGCGCGGCCGCGTGAATCGATCCGCGGCAGCCCGGTGGGGTGGGGGCAGGAGTCGGTGGTGAAGATGTGGCCGCAGAAGTGGTAGCCCTCGGCCTCGCCTGAGCGCACGGCCGCGCCGACCGCGGTGCCGCCGGCGGTGGCCATCATCGCCTTGCTCACCCGGGAAAGAAAGCCTCGGCGCGAGGTGTTCTCGGCCAGGCGGCGGGCGGCCGCGCCGAGGCCACCGCCCACGTCGTCCGCCCGGTCGGGCCGTCCGGCGCCATGTTCCGGGTCGATGTCGTGTGGATCAGCCATGGAGCTCCAGCACTTCGGCGTGGGCGCGGGAAGGCCTGTCGGTGGCGCCGTGGTTACGGCGGCTGTGGGCCGTGGCCAGGATGCTCTCCAGCTGGGCGAGGTTGTTGAACGTGCCCTTGGCGAGGACGGTGCCGTCGGGAGCCAGGGCGATCGCGAACGGGCTGCCCGGGATCTCCAGCGCGCGCCACAGCTCGATGTCGGCCTCCTCGTCGACCCTGGTCACCGCGTAGAACGGCTCGTTCTCGATCGAGCGCAGCGCCGGCTCCAGCGTGCGGCACAGTCCGCAGGCGGGGGAGGTGAACAGGGCGACGGCCAGGTCTTGGCCGGCGGTCGGCCGCGCGCGCTCGAGCAGGGACGGGCTCGCCGATCCGAGCGCAGGACCCTCGTGGGGGATCTCCAGCGCGCCGTCCGAGCCGACCTGCAGGCGCAGCATCCCGACCTCGCGGGTCAGGGCCAGCACGGCGACGGTGAGCCCGGCCACGGCGAGCGCGCACACGCCGAGCCCGACGGCCAGCCACTGGTCGGTGTTCAGCGTGCCGTGGGGAAGCAGGGCGGCGCCGACGAGCGCTCCGGCCAGCGCGGCGTTGCGGGCCACGGCCGTGGGCCCGACCCGTGAGCCGGCGCCGAAACACGCGCAGGGCGCGCCGCTGCGGCCCCGGGCGATGGTCAGGGCAAGGACGGACGCGAACGCGGCGACCAGACCGGCGGCAGCCCAGGCGGCGGGCGTCGATCCGGCGGCGACGGCGACGGCGAGCCCCAGCTCGGCGGCGATGAGTCCGGCCCACACGATCCACCGGGCGGCGGCCCCGTTGATCCCGAAGGTTCCCAGGGCGGCACGGCTTGCCGCGGGGGCGGCGAGCTTTCCGAGCGCGGCTGCGGCGAGGACCAGCGCACACGCTCCGCTGACGAGGACGCCGAGCATCGCCGCAGGCTAGCGAACCGGGCCCACGGCACCCACGGCACCCACGGGACCGGTCGCAGGGGTTCGCGGCACGAACCGGGTGCGCGCCGTGGGCGGGCGCGCCTGCGGTACGACCCCGGTGCCTAGAGGCCGGCGAGGACCCCGACGTCGACCACCGGGCGGTCGAGCGTCCCGCCCTCCTGGGGCTGCCCCTCTCCGCCGTCCACGCGGCGCCAGTAATAGTTCGCGCCCGGGGTGACCCGCCAGCGGCGGCTGGAATCCGGCTCGGCGAAGCTCGTGCGGCCCAGGCCTCCGAGCGTCCAGTCCTTCAGGCGTTTCGGGACCCCCGAACGCGTGGTCCAGTAGGACCGGCGGACCGCATCGGACGCCGTTCCCGTGGCGGTCTGCACGGCCGCGGCGGCTTCCTCGGAGAAGCCCCGCGCGCCGCCGACGTAGGTGTCCTCCATCTC
This sequence comes from Solirubrobacterales bacterium, assembly GCA_050999155.1. Lineage (GTDB taxonomy): Bacteria > Actinomycetota > Thermoleophilia > Solirubrobacterales > 70-9 > JBPCPM01. The sequence continues at coordinate 27,429 of JBPCPM010000006.1, read as the reverse complement.
GAATGACCCTGCGATGCGCGCGACCACGCCCTGGGCCTTGTCGCTCTCGCCGGGCGTGGCCACCCAGCCCGCGAGCACCGACGGATACCAGGACCCTCCCGCCAGCAGGCTCGTCGCCGCGAAGCTCCAGCCCCGGCGTCCGTCGCCGCAGCGGAAGGCAACGGCGCCCGCTGTCACCCGCTCGACCGACAGCCCGGCCCCTGCGTAGGCCGACTCGATGGCAAAGGCGGCGTCCTCGTCCTCGCTCGAGGAGACAACCTTCGCGCCCGTGCAAGCCGTCCCCCCGCCGCCGGCCACCCGCTCGCGAGCGTACGCCTTGCCGGTCCGGTAGCGGCCGGACGGGCCGCTCGGGGCCCCGCTCTCATCCTCGCCCGATCGGGCCCGGCTGCGGTCGACCGCGACTCCTCGGTCGGATGTCCCCAGCGCAACCTGGACGTCGCCATCGGGTGAGCGGGCGGTGACCGTCGGCCGCAGATCGCCGCCGACAGGCCGGACGAAGCCGGCCGTCTGGCTCCACCCCTTCGGCAGATCGGCCGACCAGGCGCCGGCGGAGGGCTCGGGACGGGTCTCGAACTTCACCCCGGCCAGCCCCCGGTCCTGGCGGGCCGTGCCGCGCGGCTTGGCGAAGGCGAAGGTCTGGGCGATCTCGGCCAGCTGACCACGCGTGGCCACGATGTCGCGGGCCGGGGCCGCGATCCCCAGGACCGTGCCGCTGCGCTTCTCGTCGATCGAGCACACCAGCGAGGCCCGCCACCCCTTGCCGTTGCGCGTGAATGCGAAGTTGGCGCCCAGCTGGTCGACCGGGCCCTGAACGGGCTGGGTGCCCAGCTTGCTGGCGTCGGTGAGCGCCGGTTCGAGCACCTCGGGCAGGCGGTCGACACACTCCTCGCTGGTGAGGATCTCGGGGGCGAGGAAGGGTGTCGCGAAGACCATGCCCTCGTCGTCCGAGGCGACGACGATCTGACCCGAGACGACGTCGAGGTCCCAGTCGCGGGGCACCTCGATGCGAAATCCCCGTGCGTCGCGGCGCTCGACCAGCTTCTCGCCTGCCACCGTGCGCGTGGTCTCCTGGCCGGTGATCAGCGAGACGTCGACCTCGTCTGATTCTCCGCAGCCCGCGACAGCCACGGCAGCCAGCAGGACGCCGGCGAGCACGCCGCTCCACGATCCACGGGAGCGCTCCACACCGTCCCGGGCCGTCACCGCTGACCCTCCGATCCTCGCGTCAGCTGCCGGGGGCGACGGTGGGAAGGTCCACGCCGGCTGAGAGGTGGCGGTGGACCGCCTGGGCGCACTTGCGCCCCTCGGCGATCGCGGTCACCACGAGGGTGGCGCCCACGCGGGCGTCCCCGCAGGCGAAGACGCCCGGCGCAGACGAGCGGAAGTCGGGGGCGTCGACGGCCGAACGCCGGTCGGCCTCCACGCCGAAGGCCTCCAGCAGCGACGCCTCCGGGCCGGTGAACCCGATCGCCCCCAACACGAGCTCGGCGGGCAGCTCGAACTCGGTGCCCTCGACCAGCTCGGGAGCGGCGGCCCGGCCACGCATCTCCGCGCCCCGCACGCCGGCGACGGCGCCGTCGGATCCGAGGACCTCGGTGACGATGCGGCTGTTCTCGCGGACGCCGCCCTCCTCGAGGGCGTAGGTCGTCGAGGTGCGGATGGGCTGGATCGGCCACGGCGTGTTCGGGTACCGGCCCGAGGCGGGTACCGCGGCGTAGGTGTCGAGCATCGTCACGTCGGCCGCGCCCTCGCGCAGGGCGTTGGCGATGCAGTCCATGCCCGTGTCGCCGCCGCCCAGCACGATTACGTGCTTGCCCTCGGCGGTGATCGGTCGCTCCGGATCGCGCGACGGCCGGCCTTCGGCCGCGGCGACCGCCCGGTTGCGGACGTAGAGGTAGTCCATCGCGGGGTGGACGCCGGCCAGATCGGCGCCGGGGACGTCGAGGCCGCGCTCGGCGCGGGCGCCGGCCGCGATCACGACGCAGTCGAACTCCTCGCGCAGCTCGGCTGCGTCGACGTCCACGCCGATCTCGGTGTCGCAACGGAACTCGATGCCCTCCTGCTCGAGCAGGTCGATCCGGCGGTCGATGATCCACTTCTCGAGCTTGGGGTCGGGGACGCCGTAGCGCAGCATCCCGCCGGGGGACTCGTCGCGCTCGAACACCACGACGCGGTGCCCGCACGCGTTGAGCTCGGCCGCGACGGCCAGCCCGGCGGGGCCCGACCCCACGATCGCAATCCGGCGCTCGGTCCGGGTCATCGGGGGTTTGGGCACGACCCAGCCCTCCTCGAAGGCGCGTTCGATGATCCCGAGCTCGATCTGTTCGATCGTCACGGGGTCGTCGTCGATGTCCAGCACGCAGGCCGATTCGCACGGCGCCGGGCAGATGAGGCCGGTGAACTCGGGGAAGTTGTTGGTGCGATGCAGCTGGTCGATGGCCTCCCGCCAGCGGCCCCGGTACACGAGGTCGTTCCAGTCGGGGATCAGGTTGCCCAGCGGGCAGCCGTGGTGGCAGAATGGCACGCCGCAGTCCATGCACCGCGAACCCTGGGCGGCCAGCTGCTCGTCGGGCTGGGTGAACTTGAAGGCCTTGTAGTCGTCGCGTCGCTCGGCGGGATCGCGCTTGCGAAAGTCGGCGGGCTCGACGGTGAGAAAGCCGTGCGGGTCGCCCATCAGGTGCCGACCTCCTGGGGCGGGGCCCCCGGGGTGGCCTCGGCGCCGGCGGTTTCGCCGTCTGTCCGTGCCCGGCGTCGCCTGGCGCCACCGGCATTGGCAACCTCCTCGGGGATCCGTGACGCGGCGGCGTAGCCGACGTCCTCCGGCGGGTCGGTCTCGGGCTCGGGGCCGTGCATCGACCCAGGCGAGACTCCGTCGACCGTGCCGTCGATCCCGGCGGCCGCCGCTTCCTCGAGGGCCCGGCGATAGTCGCGCGGCATGACCTTGACGAACCGCTCGCGGCAGTGGTCCCAGGATTCGAGAATGTGGGTGCCGGGAGCCGAGTCCGTGCGCTGCACGTGCTCGGCGACGAGGCCGCGTACGAGCTCGGCGTCGTCGTCGTCGAGCTCCTCGAGGTCGACGAGATCGTGGTTGCAGCGGCGGGCGAAGTCGCGCTCGGAGTCGAGCACGTAGGCGATGCCGCCGCTCATGCCCGCGCCGAAGTTGCGCCCGGTGGGGCCGAGGATCACGACGCGGCCCCCGGTCATGTACTCGCAGCCGTGGTCGCCGACACCCTCGACCACGGTGTGGGCGCCCGAGTTGCGCACCGCGAAGCGCTCGCCGGCCAGCCCGCCGAAGAACGCCTTGCCGGCCGTGGCGCCGTAGAGGATGGTGTTGCCGGCGATGACGTTCTCCTCGGCCCGGTAACTGACACCCTCGGGTGCGCGGATGGCGAGCTCGCCGCCGCACAGGCCCTTGCCGACGTAGTCGTTCGCGTCGCCGTGGAGGGTGAACCGCACCCCCGGGGCCAGCCAAGCGCCGAAGCTCTGGCCGGCCGAGCCGTGGAAGTCGACGGTCACCGATCCCTCGGGCAGGCCCGTGGACCCGTGGCGGCGGGTGATGGCCGACGAGAGGATGCCGCCCACCGTCCGCTTGACGTTGGTGATCTCGCGCTCGAGCGCGATCGGCTCGCCGCCGTCGATCGCCGATGCTGCCGTTTCGATGAGCTCGTGGTCGAGGTGGTCGTCGAGCGAGGGCGGCGGGGGGCCCGTGCGATGGCGGGGGCGGTCGGCCGGGACGTCGGGTGCGGCCAGCAGCCGCCCGAGGTGCACGCCCCGTGCCTTCCAGTGGTCGACATCGGGTCGGGCCTTGAGGAACTCGGTGCGGCCGATGAGCTCGTCGAGGGTGCGGACGCCCAGCGAGGCCATGATCGTGCGGGCCTCCTCGGCCACGCTGACCAGGTAGTTGACGACGTGCTCGGGCTTGCCGTCGAAGCGGGCACGCAGCTCGGGGTCCTGGGTCGCGACGCCCACCGGGCACGTGTTCATGTGGCAGACGCGCATCATGATGCAGCCGGTGGCGATCAGGGGAGCCGTGGAAAACGCCATCTCGTCGGCGCCGAGGATGGCCGCGATGACCACGTCGCGGCCGGTACGCATCTGCCCGTCGGTCTGGACGACGATCCGGTCCCGCAGGTTGTTGGCCATCAGCGTCTGCTGGGTCTCGGCCAGGCCCATCTCCCACGGCGTGCCCGCCCCGTAGATCGATGACAGCGGCGAGGCGCCGGTGCCGCCGTCGTGGCCGGCGATCACGACGTGGTCGGCGTTGGCCTTCGCCACGCCGGCGGCGATGGTGCCGACGCCGACCTCGGAGACGAGCTTGACCGAGACCCGCGCCTCGGGGTTCGCGCAGCGCAGGTCGTAGATCAGCTGCTTGAGGTCCTCGATCGAGTAGATGTCGTGGTGCGGCGGGGGGGAGATCAGGCCGACGCCGGGGGTCGAGTGGCGCAGCTCGGCGATGTAGGAGCCGACCTTCTGGCCCGGCAGCTGGCCGCCCTCGCCGGGCTTGGCGCCCTGGGCGACCTTGATCTGGATCTCGTCGGCGTTGACGAGGTACTCGAGGGTGACGCCGAAGCGGCCGGAGGCGACCTGCTTGATCGACGACCGCCGCTCGTCGGTGAACCGCGCAGGGTCCTCGCCGCCCTCACCGGTGTTCGATCGGCCGCCGATCCGGTTCATGCCGACGGCGAGCGTCTCGTGCGCCTCGGGCGACAGGGCGCCGAGGCTCATGCCGCCGGTGGCGAACCGCCGGGTGATCTCGGCGATGGGCTCGACCTCGGAGACGTCGATCGGCTGGCGGTCGGAGCGCAGTGCCATCAGGCCGCGCAGCAGCCCGGCCTGGGCGTTCTCCTCGTTGCACAGTCGCGCGTACTCCTCGTAGGCGACCGGGCCTTCGCCGCGGGCCACCTGGCGCAGTCGCGAGACCGTCTCGGGATCCCACATCCGCCGCTCCCCGTCGCGGCGCCACGCGTACACCCCGCCGACGGGCAGGTCGGGTGGGGCGATGGGGTAGGCGCGGGCGTGGCGTTCCATCGCCTCGGTCGCGATCACCTCGAGGCCGACGCCGCCGATCTGGGTCGTCGTGCCGGTGAAAAACTGGTCGACGAACGACCGGGCGAGCCCCACGGCTTCGAAGATCTGGGCGCCACAGTAGGAGTGGATGGTCGAGATCCCCATCTTGGAGAGGATCTTCAGCAGCCCCTTGTCGAGCGCCTGGATCAGGTTGTCCGTCGCGGTGTCGATGCCGAGGCCCTGCTCGAGATAGCCGCGCTGCATGAACTCCGCGAGCGACTCGAGGAGCACGTACGGGTTGACGGCCTGGGCGCCGTAGCCGATCAGCAGCGCGAGGTGGTGGATCTCGCGCGGTTCGCCGGACTCCACGACCAGTCCACACCGCAGCCTTGTGCCGTTGCGGACCATGTGGTGGTGCACGGCCGCGCAGGCCAGCAGGGAGGGAATCGCCACCTTTCCGGCGCCGCTCTCGCGGTCGGAGAGGATCAGGATCCCGGCGCCGTGCTCGACGGCTCGGTCGGCCTCGCGGAAGCACCGTTCCAGCGCGGCTTGAATGCCCTCTGGCCCCTCGGCGGCGGGCCAGGTGATGTCGATGGTCCGGCTGCGCAGGCCGTCCTCGGTGATGGCCCGCAGGCGGGCGAGCTCGGCGTCGCGCAGGACGGGGCGGTCCAGCAGCACCCGGCGGGCGTGGCGTGGCGACTCGGCCAGCAGGTTGAGCTCCGGTCCCAGGGCGCTGTCGACGCTCATGACGATCGACTCGCGGTAGGGGTCGATGGCCGGGTTGGTCACCTGGGCGAACAGCTGCTTGAAGTAGGAAAACAGCGACGGCGAGCGGTCCGACAGCACGCTGAGCGCGAGGTCGTTGCCCATCGACCCGACCGGCTCGGTGCCCGACTGGGCCATCCGGCCGATGAGAATCCGCAGGTCCTCCTGCGAGTAGCCGAAGGCCAGCTGGCGGGTCCGCAGCGGCTCACGTGACAGGGTGGTCGGCTCCTCCGAGGCCGGGAGCTCGGAAAGGGTTACCGACTGCTCGCCGATCCACTGGCCGTAGGGCCGCCGGCGGGCGATCGAGCGCTTGGCGTCGGCCGAGTCGGTGATCTGGCCGCTCTCGATGTCGACGAGAAACAGCTCGCCCGGGGTCAGGCGGCCCAGGCGGCGGATGCGGTCTGGCGCAACGGGGAGGGCGCCGGTCTCCGAGGCCAGCACGACGTAGCCGTCGTCGGTCTCCATCCAGCGGCCGGGACGCAGGCCGTTGCGGTCCAGCGACGCGCCGATCACGCGGCCGTCGGTGAACGCGACCGCGGCGGGCCCGTCCCACGGCTCCATGAGGCAGGCATGGTAGGCGTAGAAGGCCCGCAGCTCCTCGGAGAGATCCTCGCGGCCCCGGTAGGGCTCGGGGATCATCATCATCATCGCGTGGGGCAGCGACCGTCCCGCCAGCACAAGGAACTCGAGGACGTTGTCCAGCGTCCCGGAGTCCGAGACGCCGAGCTGGGCGACGGGCAGCACCTTCTCGAGGTCGTCGCCGAACAGGTCGGACGCCAGGCGCGACTCGCGGGCGCGCATCCAGTTGATGTTGCCGCGCAGGGTGTTGATCTCGCCGTTGTGGCACAGCATCCGGTACGGGTGGGCGAGCTTCCAGCTCGGAAACGTGTTGGTGGAAAACCGCGAGTGCACGAGCGCCAGGGCGCTGGCCACCCGCTCGTCGCCGAGGTCGCGGTAGAAGCTCGGAAGCTGGGGCGCCGTGAGCATGCCCTTGTAGACGACGGTCTTCGACGACAGGCTGGGGATGGCGATCGACGCGTCGGCCGCGTTCTCGATCACCCGCCGGATCACGTAGAGCTTGCGCTCGAAGGCGTCCTGGTCCCCGAAGCCGGTGGAGCCGATGAACACCTGGCGGAAGGCCGGGGCCTCGGCCCACGAGCTGCGGCCGCAGTGGTCGGGCTCGATCGGCACGTCGCGCCAGCCGAGCAACTCCTGGCCCTCGTCGGCGATCACGGACTCGACCAGAGCCTGGATCTCGTGGCGCTCGGCCTCGCCGCGAGGCACGAACAGCATTCCCACCCCGTAGCGGCCTGCTTCGGGCAGCTCGAAGTCGACGACCTCGCGGTAGAACGCATCGGGGATCTGCAGGAGGATCCCGGCCCCGTCGCCGGTGGTGGGATCGGCGCCTTCGGCGCCGCGGTGCTCGAGGTTGTTCAGCGCGTCGAGCGCCTTGTCGATGACATCGCGGACCGGCTCGCCGCCGAGCTTGGCCACGAAGGCGATGCCGCAGCCGTCGTGCTCGTTGAGCGGGTCGTACAGCCCCGATGGCCCGCTGAGCGGGTGGGGAGCTTGGCGCTCGGGGTTGAGGGTTCGATCCTTCACGTCGTCTCCAGGGTGCTGCGACTGCTTTCAGACGAGCCGCCTGCCCGCCCTTGGGTCGTTTCGCGCTTGACCGGGAGGGTTCGCTCCGTGTCGGGGTCGGCGGTTGGCGTTCTCGTCCGAGTCTCGACGCGAGCCTCCCGGGCCTCACAGTGAACGCTCAATGATAGGCGGCGACCGCGTCTCGTGCCGTAGGGATTTCCTCACGGTTGCCGCCGGTGGACGGCGCGGTTGCTCAGGGCTCGCGCGGGACCGCGCCGGCGTCGTCGCCGTGGCCGGCCGCCGAGCCGGGTGCGCGGTGCCACACCATCTGCTGCGGGAAGGGGATCTCGATCCCCTCCTGCTCGAAGGCGCCCTTCAGGCGTTCGCGCAGCAGGCGGCTGATCCGCCATTGCTCCGACGGCTGGGTCTTGAGCACGACCCGGATGACGACGCCGTTGGCGCCGAGGTTCTCCACGCCCCATATCTCGGGGTCTTCGAGCACCGCATCGTCGTTGGCCTTGATCGCCGCGGCTTCGCGCTCGATGACCGACCGCGCGTGGTCGATATCGGTGTCGTAGGCGACCTCCACGTCCAGCAGGGCACGCGACCAGTGCTGGGACTTGTTGCCGACCCGCCGAAACTCGCCGTTGGGCATGTACCAGACGGTTCCGTCGAGGGCGCGCAACCGGGTGGTGCGCAGGGTGATGGCCTCGACGGTGCCAGTCACCTCGGCGTCGAGGTCCACGACATCGCCGACGCCGTACTGGTCCTCGATGAGGATGAACATGCCCGAGAGGAAGTCCTTGACCAGCGACTGGGACCCGAAGCCCAGGGCGACGCCCAGGATCCCGGCCCCGGCCAGCAGCGGCCCGAGCTCGATGCCGAGCTCGCCGAGGATCATGAAGGCGGCGACGGTCCAGACGGTGAAGCTCGCGACGCTCTGCAGGACCGAGGCCAGGGCCTCCACACGCTGCCCGGCCCGGAGGCCGGGCTGCTCTCCGGTGTCCATGAGCACGGCGGCGCGGCGGCGCATCGAGCCGATCCCGGTGCGGCCCTCGCCCGAGAGCCGGCGGACCAGCCGCTTGACGAACCGCCGCAGTACCCGGCTGACGATCCAGGCCAAGACGACGATTAGCGCGATGGCCAGCGGCTTGTCGACAGCGAACTCCGCGAGGTTCGCCAGGTCGCGGTCGCCGGTCTCGTCGAGCACCGAGCGGCAGGCCCAGCCGGGATCCTCGCCGCAGACGGCGCGCAGGGTCTCGGGGCTGGCTGCGGCGAACGGGACCATCGGGGGCCTACCGTAGCCGCCATGCCGGCCCCGGAGCCAGGCGGCGGCCCCCGGGCGATCGCGCCGTCCGGGGCGATGCGCAATGCTGGCGGGCGATGGCCGCGTTTCCCTCCGCTCCGGTCTCCGACCCCTCGACGGTCGACGAGCTCGCCGCCGCCGCCCGCGCATCCGGCCGGATCGGCGTCGACACGGAGTTCATGGGCGAGGGCCGCTACCAGTCCGAGCTGTGCCTGACCCAGGTCAGCGTCGAAGAGGGCGGCGAGCTGCGCATCGAGCTGATCGACCCGCAGTCGGACATCGACCCCACGCCGCTGGCCGAGGTCCTCGCCGACCCCGCCGTCGAGGTGGTCTTCCACGCCGGCCGCCAGGACGTCGCCATCTTGCGCCGGACCTGGCAGACCGACGTGACCACGGTGTTCGACACCCAGGTGGGCGCGGCGTTCCTTGGCCTCGGGCCGCAGCTCGGCTACTCCCCGCTCGTCGGGCGCGTGCTCGGCAAGGAGCTGAAGTCCTCGGCCGCCTTCACCCGATGGGACACCCGGCCCCTGACCGAGGAGCAGCTGCGCTACGCGGCCGAGGACGTCCTCGACCTGCTCGAGGTCGCCGGCGAGCTTCAGCGTCGTCTGCGCGAGCACGGCCGGCTGGAGTGGGCCCGGGAGGAGTGCCGCGCGGTGGCCGCCTCCAGCGACGAACGCGACCCGGCCGAGACGTGGCGGAGGCTCCCCAAGTCCAACCGGCTCAGCCCCCGCCAGAGCGCCGTCGCGCGGGAGCTCGCCGCGTGGCGCGATCGCACGGCCCGATCGGAGAACCGGCCCCCGGCCTCGGTCGTGGCCGATGCCCCCCTGGCCGAGATCGCCAAGCGCCGTCCCGCGGCGATCGGGGACCTGAAGTCGATCCGGGGACTCCACCCTCCTGTGATCAAGCGGCGGGGGGAGGCGATGCTCGCCGCGGTGCGCGACGGCAACGAGGCCGAGCCCATCGAGCGCGAATCGACCCCGCGCACCGATCCCGATCCGGCCGATGCGCCGGTGATCGCGCTCGCCGAGTCGCTGATCCGCCAGCGGGTGCTGGAGGCCAACCTCGCCTACGAGCTCGTTGCCGCGCGCAAGGAGCTCAACGTCCTCGTCGCGGCGCGGCGGAAGGGGCGCGAGGACCCCGATGTCCGGGTGCTGTCGGGCTGGCGGCGGGAGCTGGTCGGCGACGAGCTGCTCGAGCTGCTGGCCGGCCGTCTGGCCGTGACCCGCGAGCCGGGCGCCGGCGTGCGGGTGGCCCCGGTCGGGTAGCCCCCACGTCGCTGACCGGACCTATTGCTTCTTGCCGTTTTTTTCCTTCTTGCCACCGCCACCGGCTGCTGCCCGGGCCGCATCGAGCTCCTTCTGCACGACCCCGGTCTGGTTGGGGATCGTGAGCCGTTCCTCGAGCACGGGGATGGCCTGCTCGGGCTTGCCCGCGAGGCGCAGGGCGCGGCCGTAGTTGAACAGCGCGAACGCGTAGTTGATGTCGCTCGTGCCGTCGGGGAAGGCCTTGACCGCCTCGCCCAGGACCTTTGAAGCCTCCTCGGCGTTGCCCGCCTGCAGAAGGGCGAAGCCCTCGTCGTTCAGTCGCGCTCCTTCGGCAGCGGACTCCTTGCCCCCCTCGGCTGCGGGATCCTCGACGTCGCTCGGCGCGGCCTGCTGATCGGCCGCGGCCGCATCGTCGGAGGAGCCCACCGCCGGGCCCTCGGCCGCCTGGCTCTCGTCGGCCTGCTGGGCATCCTCGGCCGGCGCCGGGGAGTCGTCCGAGCCGCCGGAGAAGACCGCGGCGCCGACGCCGACCAGGGCCAGGACGCCGATGAGGGCGGCGACCGCGAGCAGGGGACCCCGGCGGCGTGTCCCGCGCGAGCGGGTCGACGGGCCGGCGACGGCAGGTTCGGGACGGCGAGGGGGGCGGGTGTCGGCGGCCCGATCGGTCGGCGGGCGCGAGACCGCTCCGGTGGCGGGGAGCGCCGCCGTCTGGCCGGTGTCGGGCCCGGGCGACGTGTCGGCGGGGGTGGCGCCGTCGTGGACGGGCGTCGGAGTGTTGGCGGTGTAGCCCCCGTTTCCCGCGCCCGCGCCCGCGGCTCCGGCGGCGCCTCCGGCTGCTGCGGCGCCCGCGGCTCCGGCGGCGAGGCCCCGGGCGATCCGTGTCTCGGCGGTGACGTCGTCGGCGGTCCCCGCGAAGGCGTCCTCGAGCTGGGACAGCAGGGCGCCGGCGCTCTCCGGGCGACCGTCGGGGTCCCGGCACATGGCCTGGGAGAGGGCCTCGGCCGCCGCATCCGGGGCGTCGGGCCAGATCTGGCGCAGGTCGGGTGGCGGCTCGCTGGTCGTCCGGTGTGCGATCTCCAGCGGTGAGCGGCCATCACGCGGCTTGACCCCGCTGAGGGCCTCGTAGGCGACGGCGGCCAGCGCGTAGATGTCGACCGCCGAGGTGATCTCGCCCCCTTGGAGCTGCTCGGGGGCCATGTAGGCAGGGGTGCCGACGACGGCGCCGGACCGGGTCAGGGACGTGTCCTCGGTCGCTGTTGCGATCCCGAGATCGGCCAGTTTGACGCGGTCCTCCTCGCCGACGAGCACGTTCGAGGGCTTGACGTCGCGGTGGACGATGCCCTTGCGGTGGGCGTAGTCGAGCGCGTCGGCCACGCCACCGAGGATTCGCAGGCCGCGCCGGGCTCCCAGCCGGCCCGCCTTCAACCGCTGCGAGAGGGTGCGCCCGGCCACGTACTCCATGACGATCAGCACGTCGTCGGCCTCGGTGACGATGTCGTAGATCGAGACGAGGTTCGGATGGCTGAGGTTGGCCCCCATCCGGGCTTCGCGCTCGAAGCGCCGGGCCACCTCGTCGGGCATCTCGGCGTGCATCCGCTTGATGGCCACCTGACGACCCAGGCGCCGGTCGCGGGCCAGCAGCACCACGCCCATGCCACCTCGACCGAGGCGCTCGACCACCTCATATCGCTCTGCGAGGACCTCCATGCGACCTTCGACGGTAGCGGGGCACACGTCGTTGCGCACCCCAAAAGGCCTCGGCCGAGCGAGAGCCGGAGAGGGGATTCGAACCCCTGACCCCCTGTTTACAAAACAGGTGCTCTGACCAGCTGAGCTACTCCGGCGCGGCGTCTGGTCTATCAGGCGGTGCGACGGCGACCGCGCGCGTGGCGGGCCACCAGCAGGCCCGCCCCCACCAGAAGCAGGGCCACGGCCCCGACCGGGACCAGGGTCATGCCGGTGAAGGGGAGGCCGTCGCCCCGGCTTCCGGAGGCCACGCCGACCGTGTCGTCGTCGCCGCCCGGCGCGCTGGCTGAGCCGCCGTCGCCCGAGACGTCATCGCTCCCGCCGCCACCGCCACCGGCGGTTTCGTCGTCGTCGCCCCCGGCGCCCGAGCCGCCGTCGGTGTCGGAGGCCTCGACCCCGCACTCGGAATCCCGGGTGGCCTGGGCGCGCGGGTCGTCGAGCAGCAGCTCGACGTTGCGGTCCTCGGGGTCGCCGTCGCCGGCGCCCTTGCCGGCCTGCGGGTCGTTGAACGACAGCGTGCGGGCGATCGAGCCGAGCTGCGGCGGGGTGAAGCCGCTCGCGTCGCCGTTGGCCGGCGCGTCGATGGGAGCCTGGGTGTCGATCGTGGTGCCGAAGATCGACAGCGTCCCGTCGCAGTTGTTCATGACCTCGATCAGCCGGCTCTGGGGCGGCCAGTCGATCAGCGAGGCGGTCTCGATGCCCCAGTAGCCCTGCCCGTCGGACTGGGCGGCCGTGGCGGTGAAGTCCTCGTCTGCGGTGTGCGCGTCGTCGGCGTGGTCGGTCTCGGCGTGGCCCGAGGCCTGGGCGCTGCGGCGCGGGCGGTCGGTCTCGGCGTGGCTCTGGCTCTCGGCCCCGCGGGAGTGCTCGTCAAGGGTCTTGTCGTCGGGAATGCCGCCCTGGTCCTGGCCGGCCGCCCCGTCGGCCCGGCCGGCTTCGGCCTGCTCCTCGGTGGATGCCGCGACGTTGTTCTCGTGGGTGTGACCGGCCACGTAGGCGATCACGTTCGGGACGCCGTTGAGCAGCGTCTCGAGGTCCTCGCCCTTGTGCAACGGGGTGGAGGACCGGGGGTCGACGTCACAGCCGGGGTTCTCGTCGTGCCCGAACGCGGGATCCTGGACGCCCGTGCACAGCGCGTCCTCGTCGGGGATGTCCGAGGTGAGACTGCGCACGGGGTGGTGACCGAAGACCACGATCAGGTTGCCTGCCTTGCGGGCCTCGTCGAGCTTGCCGGTGAGCCACTGCCACTGCGGATCGTCGATGTTGCCCAGGGCCCCCGGCCCGGCGATCCCGCCCTCCGACAGCGTGTCGATGCCGATGAACGTGATGCCGTCCTGGGGCTCGAAGGCGTAGTAGGAGGCCGCGCCGTTGGATGCCTCCAGCTCGGCGGGCTCGACGAAGCCGAAGCCGTGCGCGTCGGCCTGGCTGCCGGCCGCGTTGACCGCCTTGAACTGCTCCTTGTTGACGAACTGGCGGCCCAGGTCGGGCGGGACGAGCTTGACCTGCTCGGGGTTGGTCACGAGCTTGCCGGCCAGGAACGGGATGTCGAAGTTCGCCGGGTTGAACTCCGAGACCGGCAGCTCGGCCTTCAGGCAGCCGGTCGCGATGTCCTCGAAGGCGGCGTTGGCCCACTGGTTGCCCTGTACGAGGCCGTCGTGGTTGCCGAAGGTCACATACGACGGGACCTTGAGGCCCTCGGCCTGGAACGGCTGCTGGGCGCGGTCGAGCAGGCCCTTCCACATTGGCCAGTCGGCCCACTTGCCGGTCGGCGAGTCGGGGTCGTAGAAGCTGGGGTTCGCCCCGAAGTCGTCGTAGTCCTGGACGCCGGTGTACTTGGGGGCCTCGGTCTTGAGCGCCTCACGCTGCGGTCCCGGGCCGGGGCATCCCCGCGTGGGGTTGTAGGCGGCGTCGTCGGTGCTTCCGCCGTTGGGGTCCAGGTTCCCGCCCTCGAGCAGCGTGACGACCCAGCTTGTCTCGTTGCGGTGCTGGTTGTCGGCGAGGTCGCCGGTCATCAGCGCGAGATCCAGGGAGGCGCGCTCGCCGTCGCCGTCGGCGATCGGGCTCTGATCGGCGAAGCGGTTCATCTGGCGGATCGCCTGGTCGGCCCCGTGGGCGACCACCGACTCCTGCGGGCGCCACGCGGCGCCGAAGGGGCTGTTGGTCGGCGGGTCGGCGGTGACGTCGAAGAACTCGACCCGCGCCGGCGACTCCTCGTCGGAGACCTGGAAGTCGGTGAGCTGGCCGAAGTAGGTGAGCGAGACGCGGCGGTCGCCGCGGCCGCCTTGGGGGGCGGCGAGCTCGTCGCGGATCGTGCGACCCTCGCCCGGTGCGGCGGTCAGGCGCTTGAAGCCCGTCGTCGGGTCGCCGCCGGTGATCGTCTCCTGGGAGGTGGTCTTGCCCTCGGGATCGGCGGCCCGTGCCTTGGGCGCCGCGGCGGCTGACGTGGCGGATGCGCCGCCGGCGTCGTCGGCCGGGGGCTGCTCGCCGCGCAGCGCGGCCACCTGGTCGCGGACCTGCTTGCGGGTCTGCGAATCGAGGCGCTGCAGGGCGGGGGTGGCGTGGCGCGGGTCGTCGTCGGCCGCTCCGGAGGGGGCGGCTCCCACGACGCCCGCCCCGATCATCGCCAGGGCAAGACCGGCCGCCAGACCGCGGCCCATGGTGCGCTGGGATCCCCCCATCAGGCCCGGAACGCTACCAGCGCGCCGGGCGGTCTGAGCCGGTTCGGAAACAGGCCGATCGGGGTACGAGCGGCCATGGGCCCGGATGGGGTGCAGCAAGCGATCGTCGACGACCTCGACGAGACCGGGCTGCCGTGGTTGTCGGCGGCGGTCGGCCGGGCCCGGCCGGAGCTCTTGGAGGACGCGTTGTTCCTCGTCTTCCCCGAGAACGAGCGCTACGCGTTCTTCCGGGCCAGGGAGTGGAGGCGGGAGGTGGTGGCCGCGCTGCGCAGCATCGATCCGGACCTCAACCTGCGCATCCATCGGCAGGCCGACCGGGAGCTGTTCGGCCTGTGACCCTGTAACGGCCCACCCGGAGTCGTGTAGGGCTTGGTGGAAAGGGACCGGAGACATGACGATGAACGATCAGCGCCTGCGCAAATACCACGAGTTCTCCCGCGAGCACGGTGTCAACCGGGCCGTCTACCTCGCCTCGCGTCTGGTCATGGTGCCGTTCTTCCTCGCCTATTTCCGGCTGTCTCGGATCGGTCGCGACCACGCCCCGCTCGACGGCCCGCTGCTGGTCGCCGCCAACCACCGCAGCTTCCTCGACCCCTTCGTCATCGGCGCCACGCTGCCGTTCCGGCGGCCCATGCACTACTTGGCCAAGGTCGAGCTGTTTCGCAACCCGCTGATCGGCTGGTTCCTCTCGCGGCTCGGCGCGATCCCGATCCGCCGCGGCGCCTCCGACGAACAGGCCATGGAAACCGCCCGCATGGCGCTCGAGCGCGGTGGCGCGGTGTGCATCTTCCCCGAGGGCACCCGGATCACCTCCGGCTCTGTGGCCACCCCGCGGCGCGGCGTGGGCCGGCTCGCGCTCCAGGCCGGCGCCCAGGTGCTCCCGGCCGCCGTCCACGGCAGCGAGCACGCACGCGTCAAATGGCGGATCCGCCCCCGCAAGGTCAAGGTCCGCCTCGGGCGCCCGGTGCGCTACCCCCGGGTCGAGCAGCCCTCGCCCAAGCTCGCAGCCGAGGTCACCGACCGCATCTGGCCGACGGTCAGCCTGATGTGGGAGTGGCTGGGCGGTCTGCCGCCGATGCGTTCGGCCGCCGTGATCGGTGCCGGCAGCTGGGGAACGGCAGTCGCGTCGCTGCTCGCCCAGGGTGGCGTCGACGTGCGCCTCGGTACCCGGACCCGCGAACACGCGGAGGAGATCCGAGCCGCCCACGAGAACGAGCGCTACCTGCCCGGTGTGCGGCTCCCCGACAACCTCACCGTGGCCCGCGCGGGCGAGATCGAGCTCGCCGCCGTCGACCTCGTCGTGTTCGCCGTGCCGTCGAAGTCGCTCCCGCAGGCGGTCGGATCCGCCGCGGCACGGATCGGCGGCCGGTCGGCGGTGCTGACGCTGGCCAAGGGCCTCGTCGACCCGCAGGGCCGCCTGCCGTCCCGGTTCATCGCCGAGCGGGTCCGCTGCCGGGCCGTGGCCTGCCTGGGCGGTCCGGCTCACGCAGCCGAGGCCGTCGCCGGCGACGCCTCCCTCGTCCTCGCCTCCGAAGACGAGGACCTGCGGGAGCAGCTCGGCGTCGTGTTCGACCGGGCCGGCGTCGCCTGCGAGCGCTCGGACGACATCGTCGGCGTCGAGGTCGCGGGCGTGGCCAAGAACGCGACCGCGCTTGCCGTCGCGGCCAAGACGGCCGCCGGGATGAACGCCGCCGGCGCCGCCGGCTCGGCCGTGTGGCGTGAGTGCGTCGCCTGGGGTCGCGAGCTGGGTGCCGAGCCCGAGACCTTCCTCGGCGATGCGGGCATCGGTGACCTCACCGCCACCGTGCTCGCACCGGGCTCGCGCAACCGGCGCGCCGGCGAGCTGCTCGCCGAGGGGGTGGCGGCCAACCGGATCTCCGACATCCTCGGCCAGACCTCGGAGGCCATACACACGGTGCCGCTGCTCGCCGAGACCGTCGGGCGCCACGGCCTGGAGACGGATGCGCTCGACGCGCTGGCCGCCCTGATCGGCGCTCAGGGAACCATCGACGCCGAGGAGGTCGCGGATGTCGCCGTCCTGCCCTCAGCTCGCCGCGGGTAGCCCCACTACCCTGGCGGCGTGTCCTCCCCGGCCGAGACCGCTGCTGCCGATCCCGCCGCCAAGGCCGAGCTCGACGACGCCTTCTCCGAGCTCTACCGCGCCCACCTGCGCGACGTGTACTCCTACGCCTACTACCGGACGTCGAACCACCATGACGCCGAGGACCTCACCGAGCAGACGTTCCTGCAGGCCTACCGCCACTTCGAGCGGGCCCGTCGCGAATCCGACGGCCGGCCCCTGCGCCCCTGGCTCATCCGGATCTGCCAGAACCTCGCGGCGAACTACTACCGGGACCGATCGCGCAAGCCGACGTCCACGCTCGAACACGCCGAACCGGTGGCCGGCACCCACGACACCGAGCGCCTGGTCGAGGATCGTGAGGAGCTCGCCGAGGTGCTCTCCGGGCTCACCCAACTTCCCCACGATCGCCGCGACGCGCTGATCATGCGCTTCGCCCTCGACATGGACAACCGCGAGATCGCCCAGGCGCTCGACCGCACCGACGGTGCGACGAAGGTCCTGATCCACCGGGCCATCAAGCAGCTGGAAACGGAGCTGGGCCGGTGAGCCGCGAGCGCCATCCGGAGATCGAGACCCTGCTCTCGCGGACCCTGCGGCCGGTCGACCCGCCCGAGCGGCTGAGCACCCGCGTCGAGCGGACGCTGACGATCATCACCGAGGCCGCGGCCATGGAGATCTCCGACTGGGAGCGCGACGCGATGAGCGACCCCCGCAGCTGGGTGCGCCCGGTGGTCGCCGCCACCGTCGGCGGCGCGGCGGCGACGGGGCTGGTCCTCATGCAGATGCGCCGTCGCCGCCAGCCAGGCGCGTTCGAGCGGATCGGTTCCGGGCTCACCTCGCGGCTGGGCCGCTAGGAACTGGCGCTGCAGCGCGGCGTGCCCGGGTCAGACGTGCAGGCGGTCTGTGAGCTCGGCCCTCACAGCCGACGGGAGGCCGGGGATCCGCTCGATGTCCTCGATGGACGAGAAGCCGCCGAGCTTGTCGCGGGTCTCGATGAACCGGGCGGCCTGGTTCATCGTCAGCTGCAGGGCGCGCAGCTCACGGAACTCGATGGCGTTCGCGTCGGTGGTCGCGGCGCGCCGGGACGCGGGCGGGCTCGGTGCCTTGTCGGCGCGGCGTGACCGTGGGGCGCGCTTGCGGCGTCCGCCCTCGCGTTGCCCATCGACGGTGGCGCCGACCCGGGGATCCGCCGGCCGTTTCGCCCGACGGTCGGCGCGGAACTCCGACTCGCCTTCATCGACCTTCGCCTCCGGGGCGACAGCCGGCCGATCGGTGGGTGGTGCGGAGGCCGCGGCGGCCGGTCGGCGAAAGCGGCCTCGCAGGCCCCCGCCGCCCGAGGCCGCGGATGCGCTGTCCGAGGCGTCGTCGGTGATCGTTTCGGCTTCCCACTCGGCGGAGGCCGGCACCGAGCCGGCCGCGAGCCCGGCGACTCCGAGCAGGAGGTGGAGGGCCGTGGCCACCCCGGACACCGGCAGGGAATCGAGGATCAGGCCGTCGGTGTCGGTTGCCAATCCGACCAGGCCAAGCCCGAGGAGCGTCGCTCCGGCCAGCAGGGCGTAGAGGCGGGGCACGGTCGCGGCGCCGACAACACCGGCGACTCCGAGCGAGAGGTGGACGAGCCCGAGCCGCCCGTTCACCTCCAGGCCGACCAGGACCTGCGCCGGCGGACCGTCGCCCAGGCCGGCAGAGGGGTCACCGCCCACGAGCAGCTCCACGATTCCGAGGGCTGCGAGCACGATGCCGGTCGCCGCCGCGAACAGCCGCGCCGGCCCCGGGCCGGAACGACGCGTCGTTGGGTGCTGGTCGTCCATGCTTGGACATCATCGCGAAATTGGCGGCAGGGGCCGTCCTCTAGATTGCGGGCCATGGCCGAGACGTGTTACCGCCACCCGCGCGAGGAGACGAAGGTCGAGTGCTCGTCGTGTGGGCGCCCGATCTGCCCCGAGTGCATGAACTTCGCGCCGGTCGGCATCCGCTGCCCGGAGTGCGCGAGCGAGCGGACCGTCGTGCGGCAGGGCAGCGCGGCATTTGAGAACCTCGAGGGGCCGATCGTCACCTACGCGGTGATGGCGCTGTGCGTGCTGATCTTCGTCGGACAGTACGCCGGCGGTGAGGGTGGCACGACGGGCCGCCTGTTCGTCGAGGGAGCGTTGTTCGGCCCCGCGGTGTCCGACGGAGGCCAGTGGTGGCGGCTGGTCACCAGCGGCTTTCTGCACGCGAGTTTTCTGCACCTGGGCTTCAACCTCTTTGCCCTGTACATCCTCGGGTCCCTGGTCGAGCCGATGATCGGCCGGGCCCGCTACCTGGCTGTGTACGGGGTCTCGCTGCTCGGCGGCTCGTTCGGCGCGCTGATCCTCGACCCGAACGTCCCGACGATCGGGGCGTCGGGGGCTGTCTACGGTCTGCTCGCCCTGGCCTTCTTCTACGCGCGGGACCGAGGGTTCGGCGGTGTCGCCTCCCAGATCGGTCTGTGGCTGGTGTTCAACCTCGTGATCACGTTCGCGGTCCCGCGGATCTCGGTGGGCGGGCACCTCGGGGGCCTCGCGACGGGGGCGCTGTGTGCCGGGCTGCTGCTGTGGGCTGAACGCTCGCTCGATGGGCGCCAGGCCCGCATCGCGTCAGCCGCCGGCCTGGTGGTGCTGGCGGTGGTCTCGGTGGCCGGAGCGCTCGCCGCCGCCAACGCCGGGAGTGCCGGGCCCGTCCTCGGGTTCTTCGGCGGCTGAGGCTCAGCCCGCTGCTGCGGGCGCCGGGGTGGCCGGTTCGCCGGTCTCGCGTTCGGCCAGCACGCGCTCGTAGATGTGCTGGAGGTTGGAGGCGAGCTTCATCGGCGTGAACCGCTGGCGGACGTCGGCGGCGGCCGAGGCGCCGAGCTTGCGGCCCAAACCCGGGTCGTCGGCGATCCGCACGAGGGCGTCGGCCAGCGCGGCGGGATCGTCGGGCTCGACCAGGATGCCGGTCTTGCCGTCGTGGACGATCTCGGGCAGGCCGCCGGTTCGCGACGCGACGACCGGCCGGCCGGCCGCCGCCGCCTCCAGGGCGGAGTTCGGCAGGGGGTCGGGACGCTTTGAGGGCACGGCGACGACGTCGGCCGCTCCGAGCACCGTGTCGATGTCCTCGCGGAAGCCGACAAGCCGCAGGCGCTCGGCCACGCCGAGCTCGTGGGCGAGCCGCAGCAGCCGGTCGCGTTGGCGCTCTTCGCCGGGGAAGGGATCGCCGGCGATGATGCCGATCGCCTTGTGGGCGACCAGCCGCTCGTCGGCCAGGGCGCGGGTCAGCACGTCCTGGCCCTTCCAGTCGCTGATCCGCCCCAGCAACGCGATCGAGAACGCGTCGTCCTCGATGCCCAGGCGCTGGCGGAACCCGGTGCGGTCCGACAGTTCGATCGCCCGCGGCAGCCCGTCGTGCACCACGCGGGCGTGGCCGAACTGGGCGGCCACCGCCTGGCTCACGCACACCACCGCGTCGGCCCGGGCGATCCGCCGGCGGATCGGCAGCGTCACGGCGTCCGGCCCCGGCCAGATCTCGCGTACGTGCTGCACCAGCGGCACCCCGGCTCGCCGCGCAATCGGCAACGCGCTGACCATCACCGACGTGTTGGCGTGGATGAGGCTCACGTCGCGCTCGGCGCACAGCTGCGCAAGCGACTTGGCGTCCTCGCGGATCTGGCGGGCCAGCCGGGCGAGGTGGGTGACTCCGAGCTGGCTGCGCCGCAGCACCGCGAGCTCGTGGACCATCACCTCGGCGCCGGCCATGCGCAGCTCGCGCTCGAGCTCGCCCCGGAATGGGAGCACGACCAGCGGCTGGTAGCGGTCGCGGTCGATCGCTCGCGCGATCAGCGCGAGCTGGACGTCTGCGCCGTAGAGCCCCGCCGACGAGTGCAGGTAGAGCACCCTTCGAGGCTCCGGCCGGTCGGTCATGGTCATGCTCATCGGTGCTGCTCCACGCCTGTGATCGCGTACCCCGAGAGCCGCCTGTTCACACGACAGGGTGATCGGGCAGAACCGGACGCGAACCGGAGGATTCTGCCGTTACGGAGGGCCCGCCACATGGGCGTCGGGCCCGGATGCGCCGACGACCACCCTCTGACCCCGGACGCCCGCCGGTGCCGGAACACGCTCGGGGTGCAGCAGGTGGCCGAGCAGCTCGGTGCCGTCGACCAGCCTCGGGCCGGGGCGCGAAAACGACGCCGACGCATCGACCGCCCACACCGCGTCGGCCCCGAGGGCCGCGATCTGCCCGCCGTACGCGGCGGCCTCCGTCGCGGCCTGGTCGACGCCGTACCCGCATTGCATCGCGACCACGACGTCCGGCTCCACGGCGGCGATCTGCTCCCAGTCAGCGGTCCGGGACCGCTGTCCCGCTTCGCCGAGCGGATCGACGCCCCCGGCCAGCTCGATCATCTCCGGCACCCAGTGGCCGCCGAGAAACGGCGGATCGAGCCACTCCAGGGCCACCACCCGAGGGCGTTCGGCGCCGTGGACCGCGCTCTCGACGGCGGCGAGGCGCTCGCCCAGCGCGGTGTGCAGCGCTCGCGCCGCCTCCGGGACACCGGCGGCGTCGCCGAGGGTCAAGGCGTCGCCGAGAACCTCCTGCAGGGTGGCCGGGTCCAGCGAGACGGTCCGCGCGTTGCCCGGAAGCTCGGCGGCGACCGCGCAGACGTCGTCGTAGGACACCGCACACACCAGGCAGAGCTGCTGGGCCACGATCAGGTCGGGGCGCAGCTGCGTGACGCGCTCGGCATCGAGCTCGTACAGCGCCCGGCCGGACTCCACGTGCTCGCGGACGGCGGCGTCGATCTCAGCGGGTCCGAGGCCTTCACCGATCACCGTCGACGTGACGTGAGGCTTGGTGGCGGCCTGCGGCGGGTAGTCGCACTCGTGGGTAACACCGACCACATCGGCGCCCAGGCCGAGCGCGAACAGCAGCTCGGTCGCAGACGGAACCAGGCTCACGATCCGCATGGAAAGGCACTATGGCACTTCTCTCAGACTCGGAGATCGACGAAAAGCTCTCGTCCCTGGACGGGTGGGAACGCGACGGCGACCCCATCCGCAAGGACTACAAGCACGACGATTTCGTCGGCTCGGTGAAGTTCGTCGACAAAATCGTGGAACCCGCGGAGGACATGGGCCACCATCCCGACCTGGAGATCTCCTGGGACACGGTGACGGTCCGGATCATCAACCACTCCGAGGGTGGGCTCACCGGCGCCGATTTCGAGCTGGCCCAGCGGATCGACGCGTTGCGCTGAGGCGCCACTCGGACATACGCCCGGTCCGCGCGGCAGCGGCCCACGGCGCTGCTACCCTCGACCGCGTCGCCGATGCCTGACGACGACCAGCCACGAAGTAGACGGCCACACGGCCACCGCGGCCGCCCCGGGCGGACGTGGGCGTGCGGGCGAAAGGCGGCAGCTCGATGAGCGCCGTCCTGATCATCCTGCTGATCGTCCTGTTTGCCCTCAACGGGTTCTTCGTCGCCTCGGAGTTCGCGCTCGTGCGCGTCCGTCGCGGCCGGGTGGAGGCCACCGACGACGCCGTCTCGCGCCGGGTTCTCGACCAGATCGAGAACATCAATGCCTACCTCGCCGCGGCCCAGCTCGGGATCACGATGACCTCGATCGGGATCGGCTACCTCGGCGAGCCGGCGTTGGGGCACCTGATCGAGAGCGCGATCGGCGAGGACATCGTCAGCCCGGCCGTGTCGGCGGCGATCGCGGTGGCGCTGTCGTTCACCATCGTCACCACGCTGCACATCAGCCTCGGCGAGCAGGTCCCCAAGCTCTACGCCATCGCCCGGGCCGAGCGAACGGCCCGCCGGGTCGCCCGCCCCCTTGGCGCCTTCCGGGCCATGGCCGGCCCGCTGGTCTGGGCGCTCAACGGCTTTTCCAACCGCGTGGTCCGCGCGCTGGGCGTCGGTCCCGAGGAGCTCGACGCGCAGCACAGCGCGGAGGACCTGCGCACGATCATCGCCGAGTCCGCCGGGGGCTCGCTCGACCCGGGCGAGGCGCTGATGCTCTCCGGGGTCTTCCACCTCCACGAGCAGGAGGCCCGCCAGGTGATGACACCGATCCCCGCCGTGGTCACCGTCGACGTCTCGGAGACGATCGAGACTGCGCTGCGCCGCTGCGTGTCCTCGGGCCACACCCGCCTGGTCGTCACCGAGGACGAGAACTCCGATCGCGTGCGGGGCATCGTGCACGCCAACAGCCTCGTCCGGGCCTACATCGACGCCTCGACCTCCGAGCTCGCTGAGCTCGTCAAGGCCGCGCCGATCATCCCCGAGACCAAGCCGCTCGACGACCTGCTCACCGAGCTGCAGACCCAGCGCCTCGGCTTGGCCGTGGTCGTCGACGAGTACGGGCGCACGGTCGGGGTGGTCTCGGTGGAAGACATCCTCGAGGAGGTGGTGGGGGAGATCGAAGACGAGACCGACCCCCGCGCCTCCGCCGTCCGCCGGCTGGCCTCGGGCGACTGGTACGTGCGCGGCCACGTCCCGCTGGCCGACCTCGACGACTCGGGGATCGGGCTGCCCGTCGACACCGAGGCCTACAACTCGATCGGCGGCTGGGTGTTCGGCGAGCTCGGGCGCTTGCCCAAGCGCGGCGACGTGATCACCGTCGACGGCTACGAGGTGCGGGTTGAATCGGTGCGCGAGAACCGCGTCGAGGCCGTGCGGATCCGGCCGGTCGAGCAGCCGGACAACCCGCTGCGCTCCGGCGGGTCGGCCGAGCGGCGTCAGCCGTAGTCGTAGAAGCCGCTGCCGGACTTGCGGCCCAGCTTGCCCTGGTCCACGAGCTCCCGGAGCCGGGGCGGCGGGCAGTGCGTGTCGTAGCCGAACTCCTCGTGCAGCGACTCGCCGATGGAGATCGCCACGTCGAGGCCGACGAAGTCCAGCAGCGCCAGAGGGCCCATGGGAAAGCCGGCGCCGAGCGTCATGGCCTGGTCGACGTCGGCGGCGCGCATCGAGCTGTTCTCCATGAATCGCACGGCGTCGAACAGGTACGGAAACAGCAGCCGGTTGACGACGAACCCCGAGCTGTCGGGGACTTCGATCGGCTTCTTGCCGATCCGTCGCGACCAGCTCGAGATCCTCGAGCGCACGGCACGGGTGGTCTGGTCCGTGAAGCACAGCTCGACGAGCTTCATCTGGGTGACGGGGTTGAACACGTGGAAGGCGCAAAACCGCTCGGCCGCGTCGGCGCGGTCGCCCAGCTCGGTGATCGACAGCGACGAGGTGGTGGTAGCCAGGTCGGCCGCTGGGCACGCCTCGGCCAGCTCGGCCAGCAGCTCGCCCTTGACCTCGAGCTCCTCGACGATCGCCTCGATGACGAGGTCGCAGCTGGTCATGTCCATGAGGTCGGTGGTGTGGTAGATCCGCTCGGGGTTGCCGTCGTCGTAGTGGGTGCACGCCCGGACGGCGCGCTCCTCGGCGCGCATTGCCGCGTCCTCGTCGCGGGCGAGCAGGATCACGTCGTCGACGGCCGAGGCGCAGGCGGCGATCCCGGCCGCGATCACGCCCCCTCCGGCGATCCCGATCCGCTGGTAGCTGTCACCTTCGTCGACAAGCATGCGCGGTCGGGCAGTATGACGCAGCCGCCCGTCTGACCGCCACTTCGCCGCGGTCGCGGCGCCCACGTTTGGGATCGGTCCGGTCCGGGCAGATTCCGCCACCCGGTGCGACAGCGCGACACCGCGCCCGCGGCGGGCAGGGCCATGACCGTCACCGTGATCATCCTCATCGTCGTCGTTCTGCTGGCGGGCGGGGCCGTAGCGGCCGTCCCGCGGCTACGCGGGCGCAGCGAGCGCCAGGCCCGGCGCCGCGACCGCATGCTGATCGCCGCGCGCCGCGAGGAGGTCACCGAGCAGGCCACCCGGCGCCGGTTCGAGCGGTTCCGGCGCCAGGCCGAGGAACGTCTGGGCGTCGAGCTCGAGGTCGAGCGGGAGAAGCTGGCCGACGTGCGGGAGCAGCTCGAGGCAGAGAAGGCCAAACGGGTGCGGTTGGAGCAGACGCTGGCCCGGGTGCGCGGCAATCTCGACGATGACGTCGAGTTGGGCGACCCGGCGTCCAACGGCACGGCGCCGGCGGGCGAGACGCCTGCGGGACAAGGTCCGGCGGACGAGGGCGAAGCCGGCCCCAACCCCGCCTGAGCCGCCGCGCGACTCCGATATCGTTCGCCCGTCGGACGGCTCGACCCCGGGTGGGGGAGCCGGTAAGCCGGCAATCGGCCTGCAGCACGAGCGCGGGACCGAAATCCACTCCACGAAAGGCTTCACATGGCCACCAACGGCAGCCCTCTTTCCGGACGCGAGGTCGTGATCGTCGAGGCGGCGCGCACGCCTGTCGGCCGCGGCCACGCCGAGAAGGGCAACTACAAGGACTCGCATCCCAACGCGCTGCTGGCCACGAGCCTCAACGCGCTGTACGAGCGGACCGGCATTGACCCGGCCGAGACGGGCGACGTGATCACCGGCTGCGTGCAGCAGTACGGCGAGCAGTCGTTCAACATCGGCCGCAACGCCTGGCTGCAGGCGGGCCTGCCCGAAGAGGTCCCGGCCACCACGATCGACCGCCAGTGCGGCTCGGCCCAGCAGGCGGTCAACCTCGCGGCGGCGCTCGTTGCGGCGGGTGTCCACGACGTGGCCGTCGGCTGCGGTGTCGAGCACATGGGCCACATCCCCATGGGCGTCGGGTTCAACTGGGTCGACCAGGTCGGCACCCCGTGGCCCCAGGAGCTGATGGACCGCTACGACCTGATCCCCCAGGGCCTGTCGGCCGAGATGATCGCCGACCAGTGGGAGATCCCCCGCTCCGAGCTCGACGAGCTCGGCCTGCGCTCCCACCAGCTGGCGGCCAAGGCCCAGGAGGAGGGCCGCTTTGACCGGGAGATCGTCCCGGTCTCTGTCAACGGCGACACGTATGACACCGACCAGGGCGTCCGGCCCGACACGACGCTCGAGAAGCTCTCTGCCCTCAAGCCGGCGTTCAAGGACGACGGCAAGATCACGGCGGGCAACTCCTCGCAGATCTCCGACGGTGCGGCCGCGCTGCTGCTGATGACCCGCGAGAAGGCCGACGCGCTGGGGCTGACTCCACGGGCGAAGATCGTCGACCAGACGACGGTCGGCGTCGACCCGGTGATCATGCTCACGGGGCCGATCCCGGCGACCGAGCAGATCCTCGAGCGCAACGGGATGACGATCAACGACATCGACCTGTTCGAGGTCAACGAGGCGTTCGCCTCGGTCGTCGCCGCCTGGCGCCGCGAGCACGATCCGGACATGGACCGCGTCAACGTCAACGGCGGCGCGATGGCCCTCGGCCACCCGTTGGGCTCCACCGGCGCCCGCCTGCTGACCACGCTGCTGCACGAGCTCGAGCGCTCTGACAAGGAGACCGGCTTCGTGACGATGTGCTGCGGCGGCGGCCTCGGTACCGCCACGCTGATCGAGCGCGTCTAGCGGGCCTGTCGGGCTCATCCGGGCTGGACCGTGGGGCGTCCTGAGAAGGGCGCCCCACGTGCGTCCGGTTTCCCGGGCTTCAGCGGGCTGCGGCGCCGGGCGAATGGTCCGCCCGCGTTCGGGGAACGACCGGACCATGGCCGACACGAGCAGCTCCCCCTCCGACAGCACCACCGCTGACAGCGACGGGTCCCGCAAGCTCGACACCGTCGATGACATCAGCGGCAAGGGCTGGTTCGCGACGCTCAAGCGGGCCGGCAAGGAGTTCGCCGACGACAACTGCACCGATTGGGCGGCTGCGCTGACCTACTACGCGGTCCTATCGCTGTTTCCGGCGATCATCGTGATGGTCAGCCTCCTGGGCCTGTTCGGCGGGGCGAGCGTGACCGCGAAGCTGCTCGACATCGTCGGCCAGCTCGGGCCGGCTTCGGCCGTGGATACCTTCAAGGGGCCGATCGAGAACGTCAGCTCGTCCGGCGCCAGCGCCGGGCTGGTCGCCTTCGTCGTCGGCCTCGCCGGCGCCCTGTGGACGGCCTCCGGCTACACCGGCGCCTTCATGCGCGCCTCCAACGCGATCTTCGAGGTGGCCGAAGGCCGGCCGTTCTACAAGCTGCGGCCGGTGCAGCTGCTGGTGACGCTGGTCATGGTCGTCCTCGTGGCCGTGGTCGCGATCGCGCTGATCGTCTCCGGGCCGCTCGCCCAGGCGGTCGGCGGCGTGATCGGCCTGGGCGACACGGCGATCACCGTCTGGCAGATCGCCAAATGGCCCGTCCTGCTGCTGCTGGTGAGCTTCATCATCTCGGTGCTCTACTACTTCGCTCCGAACCTCGAGCTCAAGAAGTTCCAGTGGATCAGCCCGGGTGGTGTGCTTGCCGTTGTCATCTGGGTGCTCGCCTCGGGGGCGTTCGCCTTCTACGTCGCGAACTTCGGCTCCTACAACAAGACCTACGGCGCCGTGGCCGGGGTCATCGTGTTCCTGCTGTGGCTGTACATCACGAATCTCGCGATCCTCTTCGGCCAGGAGATCAACGCCGAGCTCGAGCGCCAGCGCGAGATCGAAGCGGGAATCGCCGGAGCCGAGGACGGCATCCAGCGACCGTGGCGCGACGAGCCCGACGACGAGGACAAGTTCGCCCACCGGCGCGACAAGCCGGCCGAGGCCGGATAGCCGACCGACCGACCGGGTCCGGGCGTCGCCGGCCCTGCTTTCCCGTCGAGTCGAGAGGACTGCCAGTGAACGCGATCGAACAGCTGCACGAAATCGGTGTCCGTCACAACGAACGCTACGTCCGGTACCTGATCGACAACATCGCCTCGACCAAGTACCCGAGCCGCGAGCTGATGGACCGCACCGAGGAGGCCGTGGCCGACACCGGCCAGATGGACCGGTACCTCGATGTCCTGCTCGAGCGCGTGGAGATGTGTCAGTACCCGAGCCTCGAGCTGCTCGACCGCATCCGCCGGGTCACGGCAAGCCTGCCGTAGGGCGGGGCGCGGGGCGCCTGAGCCGCCGTCAGGAACCGTCGGTCAGGTCAGGCTC
>JBPCPM010000120.1:0-4473 GCA_050999155.1 Solirubrobacterales bacterium | reverse complement strand
GGCGGGGGGGCCCCACAAAAAGGGGAGCCAGAACCAGTCGCCCAAGCGGTGGAGGCCGTGGCCGGTGCGTCCGCGGAACAGACGCCACAGGCCGACAGGAAGCCGGGAAAGGCCATCAGCACGCCGGCCTTCCCGACACCGGCGAGGAACTGCCTGCGCCCGATGGCGAGTGTCTGATCGTCCATTCCAGGCACCTCCCGCATCGACAAGGCCTTGCGGCAGCCTACCAAGCATCGGAGTCTTTGTATATGGATGATATAGGAACGCCCGACGTCGGTCTGGCCATCCGCCGCCGGCGTGCTGCGTCCCAGGGAGATGTCGACGGGATCGTGGGGAGCCCGCGCGCCTCCCGGGCAGCGGGATCCGACGACGCTGCCCGCCTATCCTCCGGGTGAGGACCGCGCCTGCTCTTCGCAGCGACAGAGGAATACATGCCGAAGAAGCACCGCTCGCTGATGGACAGCGCCTATGCCGAGATCAAGCGCCGGATCATCACCTTGGAGCTGCAGCCCGGCCAGCGCCTGGACGACTATCAGCTCAGCCGCGACCTGAGCATTAGCCGCACACCGGTGCGTGAGGCGATCTTCCTGCTCGGAGCCGAAGGACTGGTCGACATCCGCTCGAAGGCGGGCTTCGTGGTCAGGGCCCTCGACCTGCTAGACATCGCGCACCTGTTCGAGGCGCACATCGTGCTCGCCAAGGCGCTCGCCCGGCTGGCCGCGGCGCGGGTGACCGCAGCCGAGCTCGACGCCATGGCGCGCAAGGCAGCCGAGATCGCGAAACACATCGAGAACCGCGACTACTTGGCCATCACCGCCGCCAACGCCGACCTTCACCGCCTGGAGGCGGCAGCGACCCACAACGACATCATCCGCAAGATGGCCGACTCCGTCCACGACCAGGGCCAGCGCCTCGCCTACCTCTGCTTCGGGGGCGGCGACCAGGAGCCGCCGGACCTCACACGCCACTTCGACGCGGTCATGGACCACCACGCCGGCATGGTGGATGCGCTGCGCCGTCGCGACGCCAAGGCTGCGGAGAGGATCGCCGTCGACCACGTCGTGCTGTTCAAGACACGCGTGCAGCGCTACCTCGACTCGGAGGCGATCGCGGGGTTCCGGCTCACCGACCGCGACCTCCGCGGGGTTGCCTTCAAGGGGCTACCTCCCGGAGAGGACCCGTCGGGCGGCGACCCGCAGTGATGCGACGACGCGACATCGGCGGCGAGGATCACGCGATCGGTCACTCGGCCGACCCCCAGCCGCCGCCTCCGGGCGAGCAGATGGTGACGACATCGCCCCTGTCCATCTCGAGGCTCACCTTCGCCGGCAAGGGCTCGTCACCGAGCAGGCTCTGGCCCAGCCGCCCCGGGCCGCCGCCGGCCATGCCCTGCGGCGCGTGGCGACGGCGCTCCGTGAGCAGCGACAGGCTCGCTGGCTCGAGCACCTGCACGGAGCGGATGATCCCGTCACCGCCCCGGTGCCGGCCGGCGCCGCCGGAGCCGTAGGCGAGCTCGTAGCGCTGCACGCGCAGCGGGTACTCCAGCTCGAGCGCCTCGATCGGCGTGTTGAGCGTGTTCGTCATCCCCACGTGAACGCCGGAGGTCCCTGGTCCCTTGCGATGGCCGCCCTGTCCCCCGCCGATCGTCTCCACGTAGGTCCAGTCGGAGCCCCCGAGGACGAGCACGTTCATCGTCCCCTGTCCCTGGGCGGGCACCTCTCCGACGTTGGCGAGCGCCAGCAGCACGGTGTCGGCGATGCGCTGGCTGGTCTCCACGTTGGCCGCCACCACCGCCGAGGGGCGGCGGGCGTTCACCAGCGACCCCTCGGGCGCGATCACTGTGACCGGGGCGTACGTACCGGAGTTGCTGACGGGCACGTCCTTCGCCAGCAGCACCTGCATCGCGAAGAAGCACGCCGAGCGGGTCACCGCCACGGGGCAGTTGATGTTGCCTCTGACCGCACCCGCCGTCCCGGTGAAGTCGATGACTGCTTCGTCGCCGTCGATGGTCACCGCGACGCGGATGGTGATGTCGTCGGTGATCGTGCCGTCGCCCTCCATCTGTCCCTCGGCGCGGTAGACACCGTCGGGCAGGCGCCTGATCGCCTCGCGGGTCCGGCGCTCGGTGTAGCGGATCAGATCGGCGAATGCGGCGAGGACGAGGTCGAGCCCCCGGCGCTCGATCAGCTCGCGGATCCGTTCCTCGGCCAGCCGGTTGGCGGCGATCTGCGCCCGCACGTCGCCCTGGCGGACCGCCGGCGTGCGCACGTTCGCCAGGATGAGCTCGAACACGTCGGAGCAGAAGGCACCCGCGCGCATCAGCCGCACGGGCGGGATGATCAGCCCCTCCTGGTAGATCTCCTGGGAGGAGCTGGGCATCGAGCCAGGGCGGGCTCCGCCGACGTCGTTGTGGTGGGCGCGCGTGACCGCGTAGCCGATGATCTCCCCCCACGGGGCCAGTGGGGAGACCATGGTGATGTCGGGCAGGTGCGAGCCGCCCGAGTACGGGTCGTTCACGATGAAGACGTCACCCGGCTGCGGATCCTTCGCCATCACCGCCTGCACCGTCTCCGGCAGCGCCCCGAGGTGGACCGGGATGTGCGCGGCCTGCGCGATCATGTGGCCGCTCGCATCGAACAGCGCCGACGAGCAGTCACGGCGCTCCTTGATGTTGGCCGAGTAGGCGCTCCGGATCAGCACGGAGCCCATCTCCTCGGCGATACCCGCCAGCCCGCTGGCAAGGACCGAACGGGTGACGGGGTCGAGCGCGTCGGTCGCCCCCTCGCTCATCGGCGCTCCAGGATCAGGGTCCCGAGATCGTCGATGGCACCGTGCCATCCGGGGCGCACCAGGCACGTGGCCTCCGGGAACTCGACGATGGCGGGCCCGTCCACGGGTGAGCACCGGCCCAGCACCGTCCGGTCGAACACCCCGACCTCGGCCCACTCCCCGTCGATGTTCACGCGCCGCTGACCGCAGAGCCCGTCACCGCGGGCCTCCTCCTCGCGCAGCGTCGGCTTCTCACCGGGCACGGTGGCGACCACCCGCACGTTGACGAGCTGGATCGGCTCGTTATCCATCCGGTAGCCGTATCGCTGCTCGTGGGTCGCATGGAAGTTCTCCCGAACGGCCCCGAGGTCGTCGGCGTCGACGGTCAGCTCGAACGACTGCCCCTGATACCGCAGGTCGGCGAGCCGGCGAAACGCCGGGGCGGCGACGGCGAGGTCCTTGACAGCCTCGGCCTCCATCTGCTTGTACAGGGGGACGACGTCCTCGCTGGCCATCGTTGCGAGCGAGGCGATCACCGGCCGCACGTAGTCGCGTCGCTCGTCGGAGATGGCGAGGCCGAGCGCGCTGAGGACGCCACTGGATCGCGGCACGAGGACCGTCGCCATCCCGAGCTCCTCGGCCAGCGAGCAGGCATGGAGCGGCCCGGCGCCGCCGAAGGCAACGAGCACGAAGTCGCGCGGGTCCAACCCCCGCTCCACGCTGATGACCCGGAGGGCGCGAGCCATCTCCGCTTCCGCGACGCGGACGACTCCCACCGCGGCGTCGGTGGTCGACATCCCGAGCTGACCGGCGACGCCCTTCAGCGCCTCCTCTCCCAGCGCGTGCCGCAACACGACCTCGCCGCCGAGCCGGACGCCGTCCCGCAGGTAGCCGAGCGCGAGGTTCGCGTCGGTCACGGTCGGCTCCACGCCACCCTTCCCGTAGGAGGCAGGACCCGGCTCGGCACCCGCCGACCGGGGACCCACGCGCAGCGCCCCGCCGTCGTCCACCCAGGCGATCGAGCCACCCCCGGCGCTGACGGTGTGGACGTCGACCATCGGGCAGCGGATCGGTATCCCGGCGATTACGGCCTCGGTCGTCACCTGCACCTTGCCGTCCACCACCGGCGCGACGTCCGTGCTCGTCCCGCCCATATCGAAGGTCAGAAAATTGTCGAAGCCGCTCGCCTGGGCGATGTACGCGGCGCCGACGGCACCACCCGCCGGTCCCGAGAGCACGCAAGCGGCGGACCGCCGTGCGGCCTCGTCGATCGCGGTCACGCCTCCCGAGGATTGCATCACCACGGGGCTCGGCATGCCGGCGGCGGCCACCTTCTGCCCGAGCTGTCGCAGGTAGGCCGAGAGCGTAGGGCTCAAGTACGCGTCGGCAACCGTTGTGGAGAACCGCTCGTACTCACGGAACTCGGGCAGCACCTCGCTGGACAGCGAGACCTGCACGTCCGGGAGCGCCGACCGGAGGGCGGCACCTACCCGCTGCTCGTGCTCCGGGTGGAGGAAGGCGAAGAGCAGGCAGACCGCCACGGCGCGGACGTCCGCCTCCCGCACCGCCTCGACCGCCGCGTGCACGCTGTGCCGGTCGAGCGGCGTGCGCACGCCGTCCGGCCCCACGCGTTCGGTGGCGGTGAACCACAACCCGGGTGGGAAGAAGGGAGGTGGCAGGTCCTCGGTGAGGTCATACAACGAA
>JBPCPM010000111.1:0-22289 GCA_050999155.1 Solirubrobacterales bacterium | reverse complement strand
ACGTGGCTGTGGACCGAGACGCCGAAGGCGGCGAGGTAGCGGCGGGCCAGGGCACCGGCCGCGACGCGGGCGGCCGTCTCGCGGGCGCTGGCGCGTTCGAGGACGTTGCGGACGTCGCTGTGGCCGTACTTCTGGGTGCCGGCCAGGTCGGCGTGGCCGGGGCGCGGCGTCGTGACCCGGGCCACATCGGCCTCGACGGGCCAGGGGTTCATGCGCTCTTCCCAGTTCGCGTAGTCGCGGTTGGGGACCAGCAGGGCGACAGGGCTGCCCAGCGTCTTGCCGTGCCGGACGCCCGATCGGACCTCCGCGTGGTCGCGCTCGATCTTCATCCGGCCGCCACGGCCGTGGCCGAGCTGGCGGCGGGCCATGTCGGCGTCGAGGTCGTCCTGGGCCAGGGGCAGCCCGGCGGGCAGCCCCTCGACGATCACCGTCAGTCCGGGTCCATGGGATTCGCCTGCGGTGGAGAAGCGGAGCCGTCTCATCGGCGCCGAAGGGTATAGGCGCCTGCCTCGGGGGCCGGTCCCGGTCTCCGGGCGGCCCGCGGAGCCGCGGTGCTCAGCGGATCTCGACGCCGTGGGTGAGGTTCAGCCAGGCCGAGAGCCCGCTGGACTTCGCGGGCGGCTTGCCCGACCTGGAGGCCGATGCCTTGGCCTTCTTGGCACCGCTCTTGGAGGCCGAGCTGCGCTCGTCGCCGTCGATGAAGGTCTCGGAGTCGTCCTCGGGGGCCGGGTCGGCACCGTCGGGGTCCTCGACGTCGCTGCCCTCCTCGGCGGGGGCATCGACGTACTTGCGCTCGAGCTTGACGAGCTGCAGCTCGTAGGTCACGCGATCGTCGTCGACGCCGACGTCGATGAACTGGGTAGCGCCCACCTCGAGCTCGAGGAACGTGCAGTCCTCCGGGCTCGGCTGGCAGTCGCCCTCGCCCTGGGAGGACACATCCTCGCCCCCCGGGATGAGGAATGTCGCGCGCTTGAGGTCGTCCGAGGCGCCGATGTACGAGGTGACCGGGACCTCATCGGACGGCAGGAGCGTCAGCGGCTCGACGTCGCGCAGCAGCGGCGCCTCGCCGACCTCGCCGATGCGCAGGTCGGCGGTGTAGGTGTAGAAGCGGGGTTCGGGCTTGGAGTCGCCGCCGGTGCTGCCGCCTCCGCCACCACCCGCGCCGCCACCGCCGCCGGTGGAGG
This sequence comes from Solirubrobacterales bacterium, assembly GCA_050999155.1. Lineage (GTDB taxonomy): Bacteria > Actinomycetota > Thermoleophilia > Solirubrobacterales > 70-9 > JBPCPM01. The sequence continues at coordinate 21,105 of JBPCPM010000111.1, read as the reverse complement.
GAGCGTCGCCGCCCTTGGGCGAGCCGGGCGATCCGCCACCCTTGCCCAGCGCGCTGGCGATGTCGACAGCCTTGCCGTCGGCCGTCTCGCCCACGTTGGCGTCGGCGTTCTCGACCGCCGTCTTGGAAAGATCGAAGTCGCGGTACTGCTGGCGGAAGGGGTTCTTGCGCTTGAAGGCGTCGAGGCGCTTGCGGTAGTCGCGCAGGCCCTCGGCGGCCGGTGACACGACAGCCTCGGACTGCAGCGCCTGGCGGGCCGCGATCTCGGCCGGCGGCACGTTGACGGTGGCCGACTCCGGCTCGGTGGCCGGCGAGCTCGACAAGAACAGCGGCACGGCGAGGATGAGCAGCAACAGCCCGACGGGGACGAAGCGCAGCCCGCGGTCGTTGAGGTCGCGGTAGAGGTCGCGCACGACCGGCGGCATCTCCTTGCCGGCCAGGAACGCCGGGGTGGGAATGGAGAGCTTGGGGGCCTTGGATGGCTTCGCCGGCCCGGCGTCCTTTCCGGGGCGCGACGCGCGGTTTCGCAGGGTGTCCAGCGAGCCCAGGCGCCCGCGGACGGCGGCGAGGGCTCCGGCCGCGGCGGCACCGGCGGCAACCCGGCGGGAGGCGCCGGCAGACCCGGGGTCGGCCGGGGCGTCGTCCGTCGGGATGGCGACCCGATCGTCAGGAGCTTCCGCCTCGTCGGCGCTCTCGGCCACGGCCCCGTCAGCGTCTCCGGCGGCGCCGCGGTGCGTGAAGCGGCCGGCGAGCCCGGCGAACGGGACCGGCTGGTCGGCCAGCCGGGCGCGCAGGGCGGCGAGCCGCGAGGCGGGCTGGGCCGCCACGTCCGGGCGCACTAGCGGCTCGCTGGGAATGGGCGAGACCTCGGTCCCGGCGCCCTGCGCCGGTTCGATGTCGGGTCCCAGGTCCGGATGCTCACCGCGGCGGCGCAGCATCGAGCCGACGTCGGCGGTGGCCAGCGCCCTGGCCCTGGCCACCAGGCCCGAGAGTCCCTGCCGGTCGTCAGCCATCGTTTGCAACCTCTTGGGTCTGGCCGGCGGGGGGGCCCGTCGGGCTCGCGCCCACGGTTGTCCCCTCGTCGGGATTGGTCAGGTAGGTGGTCACCACGAGCAGGCCGTCGAGCCGGGGGAAGCCCTTGCCGGTGTTGCCCTTGAGGGTGAACCCGTCGATCGTGGCCAGGCGGCCACGGACGTGGATCTGGTCGTTGCGGACCCGGACCGAGCGGTCCATCTCGCGGATGAAGTCGGCCAGCCGGAAGTAGGTGCCGCTGAACTCGAGCTGGTACGGCATGACCGGGAACCCGGCGGGGCCCGATGCCGCCCCGAGAGGCAGCATGGCGGCATCCGCCTCGGTCGGCGTGGCGGCAGCCGGAGCCTTGGCCGACGCTGTCTGCTCGGCGTCCTCGGACTTGCCGTCCTCGCCTTCGGGCTTCTTGCCCTCCTCGGGAGGCGGTGGTGCCTGGGCCGCCTGGTCGGCGGCCGAGGAGGCTCGCGCGGAGTCCAGCGAGATCGAGCGGAAGTCGAGGTTGGTGCGCTTGGCCAGACGGTTGGTCTCGACGATGAACGCGCCGGCGTCGTCGTCGGTAGGGACGGCCTTGCCCATGCGCACGAGCGCCTGGTAGAGGTCGGGGAAGCTCGCCTTGGAGCTCTCGGCCAAGTCCGCGGCGCGCTCGGCCTCGGACACCTCGGTCTCGAGCTGGGTGACCTGTTCGGACAGGGTCGAGACCTCGGCCCGCTTGGGGGCGAGCACGAAGAACCAGAACGCGGCAAGCAGGGCCACGGCGGGCACTGCCATCAAGATCATGCGGTCGGAGGATTTCATTGGCCCGGAAGCACCTTCTTTGCCTTGTCGGCATCGGCGGCTCCCTGGTTGATCTCCTTGCGCGATTCCGTCCCAGGATCGGACTGCTCGGGAGCGACACCCGGCTGGGCGGGATCGACCACGATCTCGTCGAAGGCGACGACGATCTCGAACTTCGCGATGTAGGACTTCGTGCGGCACTCCTCGCCGGCGTCGGCGCCACCCCCCTCAGGGGCAGAGGCGGTCTCGGTGTCGTCCTTTCGCTCGCTCTTGGAGATGACGACCCGGGTCACCCCGTCGATCTCCTTGAGGCGAGAGATGAAGGACGCGTTGGCCTCGTGGGTGCGCCCGCAGCCCACGATCTCCAGCGCCGGGCCGGTCACCTCGTCGCGCAGCGGCAGGCCGACGTCCTCGGGAACCGCGACTCCGGGCCCCGCCGAGGCCGTCATCTTGACCATCCACACGTCGTCGGGGATCACGAGGGCGAGCTCGCGCAGCACCCGATCCCAGTCGAACCGGGAGCGCGCGAGGGCGCTGACGGTCTCGACGCGCTTGGACTGGATGTCGCGGAACTGGGCGTAGGACTTGTAGGTCTCCGAGCGGTCGATCGCCGCCTGCTTGCGGTCCTGCAGGGTGACCTTCTGGGCCTGGTAGTCGTTGATGCTGTTGCCCGACAGCACGAGCACGCCCACGGCGAGAAGCACCACGGACATGGCGCCGATGACGATGTAGGGCAGCGGGCCCGTGCGCATCGGGATCCGTTCACCGATGCGCTCCTCGGGCGGAATGAGGTTGACGGGGCGCATGTCAGTCCGAGACCGCGAGCCCGTAGGCGAGGACGAGCCGCGGGACCTCGGCGGCATCGAGGGTGGTAAGCGCCGATGGGCGCCGCTCCTCGACCGGCATGCCGACGAGTATCCCGACGCGCTCGAGCAGGCCGGGAATGGCGGCGCCCGGGCCACATGCGCGGATCCGCGTCGGCGGCTCGGCTCCGTCCTGGGTGCCGTAGAAGTCGAGGGAGACCCGGAGCTCGTCGGCGAGCTTCACCGCGCCGGCCTCGAGCACCTCGCGGCCCAGATGCAAGGTTTCGTCGTCGCCTTCGATGGCGTCGAGCGGCTGCTCGAGTCCGATGTGCACCAGCCACTGGCGGGCGTGCTCGAGCGACAGGCGTCGTTGTTCGGACAGCCGCTGTGCGATCCCTTCGATTCCGAAGGTCGACACGCGGGTGAATACGCAGACGTCGCCCCGTGCGACCGCGAGGTTGGTGCTGTCGCCGAAGTTGCAATACAAGACTGTCTCGGTGTCTTCGGCAACGGAGCCGGCTTCGTCGCTGTGGGGCAGGCCCGCTTCAACGCCAACCGGGTCGGCGAGGCCGGCTGCCGGCGTCTCCGCCTGCTCGCTTGCGCCGAGGAGTCCCGAGTCGGCGTAGCCCATCACCATCGTGTCCGCCTGCTCGGCCGGCTCCATGCCCGTGTATGCGCTCACGGGATTCGCGTAGGCGGCATCGAAGCCGACCTCGTGGATGCCGTTGGTCCGATCCGATCCGGCGCCAAAGACGTCGCCCTCGGGGGCGGGCACGCGCGGCGCCGTCATCTCGGCGCCGGGGCCGCCGTACGGCGTCGTCGGGTCCGGTGTCCCGGCGATGGCGACATCTTCGTATCCCGGGTCGGCGTGGGCGCCGACCTGCTGGACCTGGTGGGCCGGGTCCCCGTAGGAGACCGAAGGGACCGGGATCTGCCCGGTACCGACCTGGGCGGGGTCCGGCGTGGGCTGCTCATAGGCGATCGGCGCCGCCGGCGGGGCCGCGGCCGGCTCCTTCCCGGCCGTGAGGAAGGCCGGGTCGATGGCGTCGCCCTGGGCAGGGTCATAGCCCGGGTCCGCGCCGGCCACCGGGGCCAGCCCGGTGCCGGGCACCGGCTCGAAGCTCCGGCGCAGGGCTCGCACCATCGCGAAGGCCGACACGTCGAGGCCCATCGGCTGCAGCGACGCCTCACGCAGGCAGTCGAGGAACTTTCCGGTCATGTCCCGGCGAGCGGCCGCGACGACGACGAGCGCCAGCTCCTCACCCCCGGAGCCGATGATCCGCTCGGCGATCGTGTAATCGAGGACCGCCTGCTCGAGCGGCATCGGGATGTGGTCCTGGGCCTGGAAGCGGATGGCCGTCTCCATCTCCTGCTTGTCCTCGATGAACGGCAACCGCAGCGAACGCACGGCGATCCGCTGGTTGGCCAGGCCCAGCCGGACCTTCTTGGACAGGTTGTGCTCCTCGAACATGGCGGCGATCGCAGCCGACAGGCCCTCGACATCGGTGACCTCGCCGTCGCGGAACAGCCCGGCCTCGAGCGGCATGACCGCCGTCTTGACCACACGGGTCTTGGAGCCGTGGACCTCGACCTCGACAGCGGCAAGGCTGCCGGCGTCGATGTCGAGCCCGACGAGCGTTGTTGGTTTTTTGCGACGTAGCACGAGTGAGAAAGCGGGGAGCAGTCGTGGGACGGCCTGGATGGGTAATCGGCCGCAGGTGGGCCGGGCCTTAGGGGGAGCCTGCGATTGCTCGCGGGCCGCGATGGCCGGGCTCTACGAGCAGGCCCCCGCGCGGCCCGGACATCCTTGGGGCGGGCGCGTGGCTAGAGGGTGGAATCGGTACCGGCGAAGGACCGCAGGTACCAGTCGACGATGTCGTTGCCCACGAACAACGCCACGGCCGAGCCGCCGGCGAGGAAGGGCCCGAAGGGGATCGCCTGCTTGCGTGCCTGGGCGCCGCGGGCGGCGATCATCCCGACGCCGACCAGCGCTCCGGCCGCAAATCCGATCAGCAGCGCCGGCGCCACGGCCCGGCCGAGGAACAGCCCCATGACCGCCGCGAGCTTCGCGTCGCCCATCCCCATCCCGCCAGGGAAGATCATGGCCACGGTGAACAGCGGCACCCCGGCTGCCAGGCAGGCGAGCACCCGGGAGTCGAGCTGGTCGGGCGCTCCGAGGACGATAAGGGCCAGGCCGCTGACGGCGCCGATGGCCAGAATACGGTTGGGGATGATGCGGAACTCGAGGTCGATCACCGAAACCGCCACCAGCACCGTGAGGAAGACGAGGGCGAGGACGAGCTCGACCGGTCGATCGGCGAACGCGAGCCCTGCGGCGAGCCACGAAAGCCCGGTCACGAGCTCCACGAGCGGGTAGCGGCCACTGATCGGCTCCTGGCAGGAGCGGCAGCGTCCACGCAGGGCCAGCCACGAGCAGATCGGCACGTTGTCGTACCCGGCGATCTGCTTCTCGCATCCCGGGCAGCGTGAGCGGGGCGTGACGACGGACTCGCCACGAGGCAGCCGGTAGGCGACAACGTTGAGAAAGCTGCCGACGATGGCGCCGGCGGCGAAGCAGAAGATGGAGAGGGAGAGCAAGGGAGGGCTCCGGTCAGCTTGCGGGTGTCGTGGTCGTCACGTCGAATCGGCTCGGGTAGGTGGCGTGGCCGTAGGCGAAGATCAGCCCTGAGCCCACCGTGTCGCTGTGAATCGTCACGAGCAGCCCGAGCCGTTGTCCCGCAGGAATAGTCGTCGGGGTCAGGCTCCAACTGAACTGGTGGCGCCCAAATCCGTTGAACTGCCACGGATTCGCGCTGAAGTACGTAGAGTTCTGACCGGTCGAGGCGTTGGGGATCGGCGTCCACGTCGCGTTGTCGACCTTGTACATGAAGACGCAGATCGCACCGCGGTAGCTCGTGGAAGCGATCGTCTTGGCGAACACGTCGAGACCCGCCTTGCCTTGAAGGTCGTAGTCGGTGGCGAACTTCCGCGTCGCCCACCGGTGGACGACCGACTTGTTCGTGGCGCCGCTGCCTGGGGTCGGTGCGCTGCTGCATCCCGAGCTGGCGGGCTTCTGGAGGATCAGGCCGGGCTTGTCGGCCGTCTGCGCCGGCACGATCTCGTTCGAGTAGTCGACGAGGGCCGGCGGGTCGGCGGCGGCGAAGGTGGGCAGGTTGATACCCATGTAGTCCGGCGGCCCCGGGGAGGTCGAGGTGGCGCCGCAGGCCCCGCGCGTGTCCCTGGTGGCGTGCGCGGTCAGCGGCTCGACGAACGCCGTGGTCGTGCCCGAACCGCATTTGGTGTCGTAGAGGTAGAAGGGCTGGGTGGTGGCCTCGTCGTCGCCGGTGTTGGGCGCCGTGCTGGAGTCGTCGGCGGCGAGATTCGGGTCGGTGAAGTCCGACTGAACCTCGACGTAGCGCTTGCCGGCAGTCGTGATCGCAACGGGATCGAGCTTGACGGCGACAGTCACCCGCTTGTGGCCGGCCGCGGCACAGATCGTCATGCACTCCTCGTCCTCTTCCCAGGTGACGAACCGGAAGATTCGCCCGTCCACGCGCCCGGTGTTGAAGGTCTCGGGATCCGGGGAGACGACACCGTCGGCAATCGTGTCGCCTTCACCGTCGTACCCGGTGGGCACGGCCCCGCCGTTGACGATCAGGTCCTCCTTGTTGGTGCCGTCGCTGGTGAGCGCGAACTTGGTGCCGTTGACCCGGTACCGGGGATCGTCGGGATTGGCGTTGTAGGCGGGGGCGCCGGTCATGGCCAGTTCGTCGTAGTCGAGCCGGCGAAGGGCCTCCATCTCGCGCTGGGCAATGTTGTTGGCCGTCTGGAACCGTTCGCTGTTGTAGGTCGCGCGCGTCGAGGAGTCGATGGTCAAAAAGAACGCCAGGATCCCGACGACGAGGATCACGATCGCGATCAGTACCTCGACGATCGTCATGCCGTCCTGGGAGCGGATGGAGGGACGGGCGGTCATCAGTCGGCGAAGTTGATGGCGTTGCGCAGGCTTACCCCATCGCGCAGGACGACGTCAGCGGCCTGGGTGTCGACCCCGAACTTCAGGGTCACGAACACCGACTCCGGCTCGAGCGTGTCCGGTGCGTAGCTGAAGACGTCGCTGCTGGAGATTCCGTCGATCACCTTGCGTGGAGTACCCGTGAAGGAATCCTCGACGGCGGCCTCCTGGCGTGAGCACGTTCCGGCCGCGCAGGAGTAGCGCACCTTCACCTGGTTGGTCGTTCCCGCGGCCGTGTTGATCTTGTAGGTCAGGACGGTGATCGCGTTCGAGGCGGTCGACACGACCCGGTATGTCTGGCGCAGCTCGCGGGTGATCCCCTCGAGGGTCCCGCGCGCCTCCTGGATGCGCAGTGAGGGCTCGGTGATCTTCGGGTGGGCGCGGCTCGCGGCGACCACGGCCGTGCTGACGGCCCCGAGTACCACGATCAGCATCGCCGAGGCGACGAGCATCTCGGCGAGCGAGAAGCCGCGGGAATCGGCCAGGCGCGCGCGAAGGCGGCGAGGAAGCGATGGAGGGTTCTGGGCACGGGGAAGCATGGAAGGGTTCTCTACGCCTTTGGTCGGTCGTAGGGCTCGCCGGCCTGAGTCGCCGTGGCCCCGGCTGGACGCGTGTCGGGTCTGGCGGCCCGGAGAACTGGGACCACAACGGGCGAGGGGAGGGCCAGATGGCCCGCCCCTCGCGGTACGGCTGGTGGTCAGGCTCGACTACCAGGTGCTGTTCTTGCAGCCCTTCGACGTGCCGGAGCATGTCCGGCTCACCGCACCGGCGTCCACCGCGATGGTGAAGGTGGTGCCGTTGCTGGAGTTGCTCGACACGGACGCGGTGTCGGCGTCGGTGACGGTGACCGCCAGCGAGGTCGCGTCGGCGAGGGTCTTCTCCTCGGAGACGAGGCCCGCGGCGGTGGCGCCGGTGTAGGCGCCGCCGTTGCTGACCGCGTACGTCTCGAGCGCGGTCTGGGCGGTACGGGTGCTGGCCTTGGCCTGGGCGTCCTGGGCGTTCTCGCGCTGACCCAGGAACGACGGGATCGCGATCGCGGCCAGAATGCCGAGGATGAGGACGACGACCAGAAGCTCGACCAGGGTGAAGCCCTGCTCGCTCTGGGTACGTTCACGGAACTTGCGCATAGGTGGTTTACCCTCCTGTGGTGAAACCGGACTGTTGTCGTATGCGCCAGAGCCCCGAAGCCATCGGATCTCGCGGTAGTGCTTGAACCCCGGTGGTAGCCCAGCCAACTCCCCTCGCCGGCGAACCGGTCCGAGGAGCCCTGTGTGCTTTGCGAACCCGCCTCACGACGGGTGTGCCACATCACCGAAGCTCTGGCTATCTGGTGCAGTTATCGGACCTTCAGGGGGTTCCTTGAGTTCTGCGGGGGGTTTCGGTCAGATGTCCAGCTGGGGTGTGGACCCGGCGCCCCCTGGGGTCTGCCCCCTAGGCCGCACTGAGGGGGACGGCTGATGGCGGCAAGGCGTCTCGTCATCGCGATGGTCGCCCTGCTGGCCGTCCTGACCGGGGCGACGCTGCTTGCCGCCGAGGTCGACCGGCTGGGACCCCGTACGACCGGGACGGGCACCGAAACCGAGACGGCCGTGGAGGCCGCACCCTCCCCCCCGTCCGGGCGCACCCTGCGCCGGACCCTGCGCGTCAGCGACGAAAAGCGGGACGCCGAGACGATCCAGGCCGAGGTGGGCGACGAGCTGGAGCTCACGGTCCAGGCCGACTCGCTGCTGGAGGTCGCGATTCCCGACCTCGGCCGCATCGAGCCGGTAGCCGACAACGCTCCGGCCACCATCGTGGAGGTCCTCGATCGGCCGGGGGCATTCTCGATCACGGTCACCGAGCCGGAGTCGCGCGACGACCGGCAGGTGGCGGAGCTGGTGGTCTCCGAGCCCGACGAGGGTCGCTGAACGCAGGCCGCTGGACGCTCAGCGGGGTTCGCGCACCATCGAGCGTTCAGTGGCGGCCTGCGACGTCCATTTCGCCCGGACACCAGCGCCGAACTCGACGAAGCCCACGCTGTGGGGGGGTGGTTCGTTGGGTTCGGCTGCCCGAAACCCTGGGCTACCCGATCTTGTCGTAGAGGCTGAAGATCGGGAGGTACATGGCGATGACGATCACGCCCACCATGCCGCCGACGAAGATCAGCATCACCGGCTCGAGGATCGAGGTCAGGGCCTTGATCTTGGCCTCGACCTCGGTCTCGTAGAACTCGGCGGTCTTTTCGAGCATGTGCTCCAGGGCGCCTGACTCCTCGCCCACGCCGACCATGTGGCAGACCATGTCGGGGAAGATCTCCTCGTTGTGCAGCGGACCGGCGATGGTGCCGCCGCGCTTGATCGACTCGTAGACGCTGTCCATCGCGTCCTCGATCACCGCGTTGCCCGAGGTGCGGCCGGTGATCTTCACCGACTGCAGCAGCGGCACGCCGGCGGTCACGAGGCCGGCGAAGGTGCGCGACCAGCGGGCCAGGGCGACCTTCTGGACCACGTCGCCGATCTTCATCGGCACCTTGAGCATCATCCGGTCCCAGATCCTCTTGCCCTTCTCGGTCTCCTTCCAGCGGCGGAAGGCGTAGAAGCCGCCGATGGCCAGCGGCAACATGATGTACCAGCGCCCGGTGACCAGATCCGAGGCGTTGACAACGAGCTGGGTCAGCGCCGGGAGGCTCGCGTCGACGTCGGGGTTCTCCTTGGCGATGTCCTCGAAGGTGCCGACGAAGACCGGCACGATGAAGGTGATCAGGGCCAGGAGGATCAGGAAGGCGAAGATCATCACGATTGTCGGGTACATCAGCGCCGACTTGACCTGGCGCTGGAGGGCGTCGAGTTTCTCCATCTGGTCGGAGACCCGGTCCAGGGCCTGCTCGAGCTGACCGGAGTTCTCCCCCGACTCGACCATGGAGCAGTAGAGCTTGTCGAAGACCTTGGGGTGCTTGGCCATCGCCTGCGACAGCGAGGAGCCGGCCTCGACGTCGGCCCGGACGAATCCCATCGTCTCGGCCAGCAGCTCATCCTCGGTCTGCTCTTCTAGCGTGTACAGCGTCCGGAGCATCGGCATGCCGGCGGCGATCATCGTCGCGAACTGCCGCGACATCACCGCAAGGTCGCGGCCCTTGACCCGCCGGTACTTCTTCCAGAGGTCCTCGATCGCGAAGGCCTCCTTCTGCTCGGAGATGTCGAGAACGATCAGCCCCTGCTGGCGCAGGCGCTCGGTCACCTGGGACTTCGTGTCGGCCTCCACCTCGCCGGAGGCCTTGCCCCCGCCGACGTCCACGGCCTTGAAGGCGAACGTCGCCATGGCTTACGCGGCGGCCATCGTGGCGCCGAGCACACGCCGCAGCTCTTCGGGCTGGGCGGCTCGCGATTCGGCGACCGAACGGGTGATCTTGCCCATCCGCACGAGCTGGGCCAGGTGGGAGTCCATCGTCTGCATGCCGCTCGCGCCGGCGGTCTGCAGCACGGAGTAGATCTGGTGGGTCTTGCCCTCGCGGACGAGGTTGCGCACGGCCGAGTTGGGGATCAGCACCTCACAGCCCACCGCCCGGCCCATGCCGTCGGCCGTGGGGATCAGCTGCTGGGTCACGACACCCATCAACGCAACCGACAGCTGCATCCGAACCTGCTGCTGCTGGTGCGGCGGGAAGACGTCGATGATGCGATCGATCGTCTGCGACGTCGACTGGGTGTGCAGGGTGGCGAAGACGAGGTGGCCGGTCTCGGCCGCGGTCAGGGCGGTGGAGATCGTGTCGAGGTCGCGCATCTCGCCGACGAGGATCACGTCCGGGTCCTGACGCAGGGCGGCCTTGAGCGCCAGCGAGAACGTGTCGGCGTCCTCTCCGACCTCACGCTGGTTGACCAGGCACGACTTGTGCTGGTGGATGAACTCGATCGGGTCCTCGATGGTGAGGATGTGGTCGTGGCGCTCGCGATTGATCAGGTCGATCATCGAGGCGAGCGTCGTCGACTTGCCCGAACCGGTCGGTCCGGTCACCAGGACCAGACCACGCGGCTTGCGGGTCAGCTCCTCGAGAACGAGCGGCAGCCCAAGGGTCTCGAGGTTCTCGAGCTCGCTCGGGATACGGCGCAGGGCGGCGGCGATCGACCCGCGCTGGAAGTAGGCATTGACACGGAACCGGCCGCGGCCGGGAATGGCGTAGGCGAAGTCGAGCTGCAGCTCGTTCTCGAACTTCTTGCGCTGGGAGGAGTTGAGGATGGAGTAGACGATCTCGCGGGTGTGCTGTCCGTTGAGGACCGGCAGGTCGTCGAGGGCCACGACGTCGCCCCGCAGGCGGACCATCGGTGGTCGGCCGGGCGTGAGGTGGAGGTCCGACGCGCCGAGGCGCACCGTCGTCATGAGGATCTGTGCGAAATCGATTTCCATGTTGGTCCTGTCCGCAGTTATCGCCCACTGGGGCCTCGCCCTGAAGGGGCTGGCCGTCAGCCTGCGACGCGCAGTAGCTCCTCGACGCTCGTCGTGCCTTCCTGGAGCTTCATCAGCGCGTCCTCTTGCAGGGTTCGCATGCCCTGCACGCGGGCCAGGCGCATGAGGTCCTCGGCCGAGGCGCGGTTGATGGTCATGTCGCGCAGATCGTCGGTCATGACCATCGCCTCGTACAGGCCGACCCGGCCCTTGTAGCCGGTGTTGGCACACCGCGGGCATCCCTTCGGCCGGTACACCGTGACCGAGGCCCCGTAGGACTGGATGCTGAGCTCGGCGATCTTGGCGTCGTCGAGCTCGTAGGCCTCCTTGCAGTTCTCACACAGCTTGCGGCACAGGCGCTGGGCGATGACGCACTCGATCGCCGACGCGGTGAGGAACGGCTCGATACCCATTTCCGTCAGACGGGTGATGGCGCCCGGTGCGTCGTTGGTGTGCAGCGTCGAGAGCATCAGGTGGCCGGTCAGCGCCGACTCGATCGCGATCTTTGCCGTCTCGCCGTCGCGGATCTCGCCGACCATGATGATGTCGGGGTCGGCACGCAGGACCGAGCGCAAGCCCGCGGCGAACGTGAGCTTCGCCTTCTTGTTGACCTGGATCTGGTTGGCGCCCTCGAGGTGGTACTCGACGGGGTCCTCGATCGTGATGATCTTCTTCTCGACCTGGTTGAGGACGTTGAGCGCCGCGTACAGCGTGGTCGACTTGCCCGAGCCGGTCGGGCCGGTGACGATGATCGCTCCGTAGGGCTTGCGGAACGAGCTCTCGAACCGCTTGCGGGCCTCACCGCCGATCCCGAGCTTGTCGAGGGTCAGGACCGTCGACTCCTTGTCGAGGATGCGCATGACCGCGCCCTCCCCCGCCGGTGTCGGGATCGTGACGACGCGCATATCGATGCGCCTGCCTTCGATCGTCAGGCTCACGCGGCCGTCCTGCGGGATCCGGCGCTCGGCGATGTCGAGCTCGCTCATGATCTTCAGCCGCGAGATCGTGCTCGAGATCATCCTGCGCGGCACGTTGGTCGAATGGTGCAGGACGCCATCGATGCGAAAGCGGACGCGCATGTCGCCTTCGCCGCGCTCGAAGTGGATGTCCGAGGCGCCGCGCTCGACGGCCTGGCCGAGGATGCCGTGCACGAGCTTGACCACCGGCCCGTCGTCGGTGCCGTCGTTGAGGTTGCTGAGCTCGTCCTCGAGGTCGCCCTCCTCGTCTTCGAGGTCGCCCGAGGTCATCGCCTCCTCGACCGCCGCGTCGAGCGAGCTGAGCCGGGCGATGAGCGTGTCGAGGTCGCTGGGGACGGCGACGGCGACCCGGCAGTCGTGTCCGGTGACCATCCGTATGTCGTCGAGAGCCAGGACGTTGGTCGGATCCGCGGTGGCCAGCAGCAGCGACCCGGCCCCCTGGAAGGCGACGGGCACGGCCCGGTAGCGCTTGGCCGCTTCCCCGGAGAGCAGGTTGGCGGCACCCATGTCGACGTTGAACTCGTTGAGGTCGACGAAGGCGTAGCCGTAGCGCTCGGCGGTGGCGCGAGCGAGCTGGTCATCGGTGATGGCGCCCTGTTCGAGCAGCACCTGTTCGGCGCGCCTGCCCTCCTTCTGGGCGGCGGGTGCCGCGGTCGCGGCCTGCTCCGGCGGGACGATGCCCAGCGCGATCAGCGCGTCGAGAACGGTGCGTGCCGTGCGGCCCTTGCCCGTCGGCGGGTAGAGCCCGAGGGGTTCCTGCGCGGCACCCGCGGCGGGAGCCGGAGCAGCGGGAGGATGCGGATGCGGGGCCGCTACCGGCGGGGCCGGAGCAGCCCTCGCCGCGGCGGGCGGATGTGGTGCGGGCGTGGCAGCCTGCGGCTGGACCGTCGGCGGGCGCGGTGGCGCGGCAGCGGGCGGAGCGCCGGCTGGGGCGGGCGCCGAAGGAGGCTGGGGGCCGGGAGGAGCGGGAGGTGTCGGGGGTGCCGGCGGCCGGCCCGAGGGATCAGGCGGTGCGGGAGGGCGTGTGGGTGTGGGGTGCTCGGGCGGCAAGACGCATCGTGGCGATCGGGGCCTCGTGGCCGGTCCAGATCTCAAAAGCGATCGCACCCTGCTGGACCAGGACCTCGAGTCCATCGACGACCGCCGACCCCTGGCGGCGTGCCGCCAAGAGCAGATCGGTGTCGCTGTCCCGGTAGGCCAGGTCGACCACGGTTTGAGCGCTACCGAGGTGATCGACGGCGAGCGGCAATGACTTGAACGTTTGTCCAGTGCCCTTCATTCCCACGGTCGTGGTGTTCACGATGACGTCCACCGCGCGCGTGTCCACCGTGCCCTGGGGGTCGGCGCGCACCGCGGCGACGCCCATCTCCGACGCCAGCTGCTCGGCCCGTTCGGGGCTGCGGTTCCATACCTCGACGCGTGCCCCGGCGCCGTGCAGCGCCCAGACCGCGGCCCGGCCCGCTCCGCCGGCGCCCAGGACGAGGACCCGCGCTCCGGCGACCTCACGCGGGAGGGCGGCCAGCAGTCCCGGGGCGTCGGTGTTCTCCGCGTGGATCGCGCCGTCGACGAAGCTCAGCGTGTTGGCCGCCCCGATCGCCGTTGCCGCCCCCGACGCACCATCGGCGACGGCCAGGGCGGCGGGCTTGTGCGGCACGGTGACGTTGACCCCGAGATGGTCGCGAGCCAGACCACGGATGCCCATCTCGAAGGCCTCCGGAGCGAGGTCGATGGCGCGGTAGCTCCAGTCCCCAAGGCCCACGTCGGCGAGGGCGGCGGCGTGCATGGCCGGCGAGCGCGAGTGGGAGATCGGGTGCCCGACCACACCGAGCTGTACCGGCGGCCCGTCTGCGCCTCGGTGATCAGCCGTCGTCGGGGCAGCTCGTGGGGGCACGGCCGCCGGCCTCCTCGCGGGCGCGGTTGTAGGCGGCGCTGGCCTGCTCGAACTCCTCCGAGGTTTCGACGAAGGTGTGCTCGTTGCACGTGTTGGGCTTGACCACGTAGAAGAAGGCGTCGGAGTCGGCGGGCTCCACGGCCGCCTCGATCGACGCGAGACCGGGGTTGCCGATGGGCCCGGGCGGGAGCCCGGCGCGCTTGCGGGTGTTGTAGGCGGAGCTGCTGTCGAGCTCGGACTTCGTCAGCGGCTCGGTCCAGTTGTTGACCGCGAACCGCACGGTCGCGTCGATGCCCAGCGGCTCGCCCTTGCGTAGACGGTTGTAGATGACCGCCGCGACCAGGGGCCGTTCCTTGTCGAGCGAGACCTCGCGCTCGATCATCGAGGCCACGGTGAGGATCTCGTACGGGGTGAGGGTCAGCTGCTTGATCTTGCTGCGCGAGACGCCGTCGAACTGCTTCACGAAGGCGTCGGTCTGCTTGCGCACCAGCTGGTTGGCCGATGCCCCCGGGCGCAGCTCGTAGGTCGACGGGAACAGGAATCCCTCGAGGGTCTTGGGGTCCTTGGCCCCGTAGTCGTCGGGGGCGAATCCCTTCGAGCTCTGTGACGCCTTGCGGTAGTCGCCCTTGACACCGGCCTCGCGGACGATCGGCGCGAGCTCGCGGCGTGAGAGGCCTTCCGGGATCGACACCGTGATGACACGGCGCTCGGGCGGCGTGGTCAGCTCGTCGATCGCGGCGCCGTAGCTCATGCCCTCGGCCAGGGTGTAGGCACCGGCCTGGATCTCGCCTCGCTTGCCCGACAGCGTGAGCCGCAGCTCGAACAGGCGAGCGCTGCCGACGACCTTCTCCTCGTCGAGCTGCTGGGCGATGTCGCTCGTACCCGACCCCTCGGGCACGCGGACTTGCACGATCCCGTCTCCCTGGTCGCCGAATGGCTGCCACAGGGCCAGGGCCAGCCACAGCACGGCGGCACCCACCAGCACCGCGCCCACGGCCGCGGCGATGCGCCCTGCTCCGCGCCGGCCGGAGGCGGCCGATCGGCGGGCACGCCAGGCAGCCTGCTGATGGGCTGCCCATCCGTCGCGGGTGGGATGGTCGCCCGTCGGGGGATCGTCGTGCTCCTCGGGATCCAGCGGCGGCGGCGGGTGGGCCTGGGAGGGCCAGTGGTGGAGCTCGGCTTCCAGCGTTTCGGGGTCCGGCTCAGGTTCCGACTCCGTCTCTGGCGCCAGATCCGGCTCGGAGGGCGCCTCGGGTGCGTCGGTCGGCGGTGTCGCGGCCACCGCGTCGGGGTCGGGTTCCGGTTCCGGGGTCGGAGCGGACGCAGGCTCGTCAACCGCCGGTTCCCGCGCGGTCTCGGGGGACCGGCCCGTGATGGCGCCCGCCGCCTCGTGGGCGGTCTCTGCTGCCGCACCCGCTTGCGGTGCATCGATGACGCCCTCCTCACCGAGATCGTGCCGGACGCGTGGAAGCGACGGCACCGCCGGCTCGGGTGGGGCCGCCGACGCATCGGTCGAGGCTGGGGCCGGGGGCGCGGATGCCTCGGCGGCCTCAGGCGGCCGGACCGCAGGCGTGACGGCAGACTCATCGGGGGCCGAGGGCTGCGTGTCGACGGCCCGGGGCGCGGGCGTCGCGGGAAGCGGACCGGAAGGCGGTGGCTGCGGCCGTTGCGGGCGTGCCACCGGGGGCTGTTCCGCGGATCGCCCCGGAGCCGGGCGGGAAACGCCCCGGCGCGGACTCGGCGGGCGGGACGACGGGCTGTCGAAATCCGGCTCGGGGCCGGAGGCCGGGGGCGGATCAGGCGCAGGGGCCGGCGTGTGCTCCGCCGCGTCATGCGGGCGCCCGCCCCGCTTGGACTTCCGGCCTCCCCGCCGTTGCGCTCGACGCTCGGCGGCGCGGCGCTCGAACTCCTCCGGATCCAGCGAGTCGCTCATGACGAGGCGGCCAGGTAGCTCTCGAGCAGGTGCGCGGCCGCCAGCGAGTCCTCGGCGGCCCGCGAGCCGGTGTCCCGGCGCGTCTGCTGGGCAAGGCGCGTCGTCAGCCGCTCGTCGTAGCCGACGACGGGCACGGCCAGCGCCTCGGTGAGCTCGTCGATGAAGCGGCGGGCGATCGCCGCCTGCTCGCCCTCGGCCCCCGACATGCCGACCGGGACCCCGACCACCACCTGGCCGACGTCGCTGTCGGCGACGATCCGCGCCACGGCGCTCGTGTCGGGAGGCGCGATCACTTCGAGCGGCCGCACGATCGTGCCGGACGGGTCGCAGATGGCCGCCCCGCAGCGGGCCGTACCGTGGTCGAGGGCGAGCACCCGCATCGGTCAGCCGCGCAGGACCCGCTCGATGGCGCCGCGCGCGGCCACGAGCGCCTCGTCGAGCCGGTCGGGATCGCGCCCGCCGGCCTGGGCGACATCGTCGCGGCCTCCCCCGCCCCCGCCCACGAGCTGCGCGGCCTCGCGCACCACCGTCGACGCGCTCGCGCCCCGTTCGATGGCTCCCGTGGTGAAGCTCGCCACCAGGCCGACCTTGCCGTCGCCGGCGCCGCCCAGCACGACGGTGGCCTCGCCCAGGCGTTGCTTGAGCTTGTCGGCGAGATCGAGCATCTCGCGCTGATCGGAGATCCCGGTCCGTGCCGTAAGCACGTGGACACCCTCGATCTCCTCGGCCTGGCCCTCGAGCTCCTCGGCGAGGCCCGCCGCCTCGGCTTGGCCGCTGCGCTTCGACGCCTCGCGCAGCTCCTCGACCTGCTCGGACAGCCGCCGCACGCCTGCGACTGGATCGTCGGCCGAGCGGGTGATGCGCCCGATCTCCAGGAGCTCCGCCGCCTGGCGGCCGAAATGCTCGATGGCGGCCGGGCCGGTGATCGCCTCGATGCGGCGGACGTTGGCCGCGCTGGACGTCTCGGCGGTCAGGGCGAAGATGCCGATCTCCGCCGTGTTGGCCACGTGGGTTCCGCCGCACAGCTCGCGCGAGACCTCCTGGACCTCGACGACGCGCACCCACTCGCCGTACTTCTCGCCGAACAGGGCCATCGCGCCGAGCTTCTTGGCCTCGGGCAACGTCATGGTCAGGGCACGGACGGGGTCGGCGTCGGCGATCCAGCCGTTGACCAACGCCACCACCCGCGCACACTCGGCGTCGGTGAGAGGACCGTGATGGCTGAAGTCGAAGCGCAGCTTGTCGGGGCGCACAGCCGAGCCGGCCTGGCGCACGTGTGTCCCCAGCACGTCGCGCAGCGCAGCGTGGAGCAGGTGGGTCGCCGTGTGGTTGCGCATCGTGGCGTGGCGCGTACGGTGGTCGACCCGGGCCTGGACCCGTTGGCCGGCGTCCGGCGCCCGAACGCCTGCCGGAACGGCGAGAGCCTGGTCGTCGCCGAGGCGAAAGACGGATGCGACCTCGGCCGTGCCTCCCTCCCACTCCAGCACCCCGTCGTCGGAGATCTGGCCGCCACCCTCGGGGTAGAAGGGGCTCTCCTCGAGCTTGACCAGCGTGCGGCCATCCTGGGCCTCCACGGCGGCGACGGTCGTCTCGGCGCGCAAGGTCTCGTAGCCGACGAAGCGCGTCGGCCGCGCGCCCGCCGCGAACCCGGTGATCTCCCCGGGCGAGAGGACCGCGGGGCCGCCGCCGGCTCCGGCGCGGGCTCGTTCACGTTGCTCGCGCATCAGGCGCTGGAAGCCGATCTCGTCGACGCCGAGGCCGGCCTCGCGGACCAGCTCGCTGGTCAGCTCGAAGGGGAAGCCGTAGGTGTCGTGCAGCTGGAATGCGGTCTCGGCGTCGAGCTCGCGGCGGCCCTCGGCGCGGGCGCGCTCGAGCGCCTGGTCCAGCAGGCCGGATCCGTGCTCGAGGGTATGGGCGAAGTGTTCCTCCTCGGCGCGGACCCAGCGCAGGATGGTGTCGCGCTCGGTCTGCAGCTCGGGGTAGGCCCCGGCCATGGTCTCGATGACGACGGTCACGAACCGCTCGAGGAACGGGGCCGGGAGCTCGAGCACACCGCCCTGCTGGATGGCCCGGCGCATGATCCGGCGCAGGATGTAGCCACGGTCCTCGTTGGAGGGCACCACACCGTCGGCGAGCAGGAACGCGGTGCCCCGCGCGTGGTCGGCCACGATGCGCATCGCCCGCGTCGTCCGCTCGTCGTCGCGGTAGCCGCGGCCCGACAGCTCCTCGGCGAGGGCGATCAGCGGACGGAAGCCGTCGGTCTCGAACACCGAGTCGACGCCCTGGAGGATCGCGGCCATCCGCTCCAGGCCCATGCCCGTGTCGATGTTGCGGGCGGGCAGAGGCTCCAGCGAGCCTTCGTCGCCGAGCTCGTAGGTCATGAAGACGTGGTTCCAGTACTCCAGGAACCGCTCGCCGTCATCGCCGGGGGCCTGGCCGTCGAACTGCTCGCCGCGATCGAGGTACATCTCCGAGCACGGCCCACAGGGACCGGTGGACCCGGCCTGCCAGAAGTTGTCGTCGCGGCCGAGCTGCACGATCCGCTCCTGCGGGACGCCGAGCTCGAGCCAGTGGTCGATGGCCTCCTGGTCGGGCCCGAGGCCGAGGTCCTCGTCGCCTCCGAAGACCGTGACCCAGATGTCGGCGGGATCGAGCCCCAGCCCGTCGATGGACAACTCCCAGCCGTGGCGGATGGCATCGGCCTTGAAGTAGTCGCCGATCGAGAAGTTCCCGAGCATCTCGAAGAAGGTGAGGTGCCGCGCCGTGGAGCCGACCTGGTCGATGTCGGTGGTGCGGAAGCACTTCTGGCACGAGGTCATCCGCGGGCTCGGCGGCTTCTCGACGCCGAGGAAGTACGGCTTGAGCGGTTGCATGCCTGCCGTGGTCAGCAGCACGGACACATCGGTGGCGGCAGGCACCAACGACGCGGAGTCGAGCGCCCGGTGGTCGCGCTCGGTGAAGTACCGCAGGTAGGTCTCGCGGATCTCGTGTGCGTGCATGGAGGGACGGTGGGGACTGCCTCCGGTCCGACCGGAAGGCGCCCTGCCAGACCGAACCCCAGAGGGTAGAGGACGCGCAGGCGCGCGAACGGTTCCCTCCGGCAACGCGGTGCCCGGTCGATGCAGACCCGTCCGCCGTCGAGACGGGGCCGGCGGGGAGGCTTCTAGCTGCCCGCCGGCGCGACCTCGTCGACCGGCGGCTCGGGTTCCGGCGCGAGCTCGACCCGATCGCGGCCGGCCTCCTTGGCCGCGTACAGCGCCCGGTCGGCGCTGCGCAGCAGGGCGTGGGGATCCATGCCGTCGGGGGGAAAACAGGCGACGCCGACGCTGATCGTGATCTGGCGGTCGATGGACAGCGACGCCTCGCTGACCGCCCGCCGCAGCTTCTCGGCGGGCACGGCCGCCTCGGTGCGGTCGGTGTCGGGCAGCAGGGCCACGAACTCCTCGCCGCCGTAGCGGGCAACGAAGTCGCTGGTCCTCACGGTGTCCGCGAGCACCTTGGCGACGGTCGCCAGGGCCTCGTCGCCTCGCTCGTGGCCGTAGGTGTCGTTGAGCGACTTGAAGTGGTCGATGTCGATGAGCATCGCCGTCACCGCCGACCCGTTGCGCTTGGCGTGGGCGACCAGGCGACGCAGCTCGTCGTCGAAGGCCCGCCGGTTGGGCAGGCCGGTCAGAGCATCGGTCCGGGCCCGGGCTTCCGCCCGGGTGAGGTTGCGCAGGTTCGCCAGGACCGGCGCCGCCTGCTCCACGCTGTCCTCGAGGTGACGGCGGTGGCCGGCCTCCAGCTCCCCGCCGTGGGACAGCAGCACCGATCCGAAGGTCTCGCCGCCGACCAGCAGGGGCCGGCAGGTCGAGGCTCCGGGCTTCTGCCCGCAGATGTCGCACGCCATCAGCGGCTCGACGTGCGGGGTGCGTTCATAGTCGGCCCCGAGCCGCACGGCGAGGCAGGGTGAGCGTGAGCCCGCCTCGGCCGAGCGCAGCAGCGACATCGAATCGGCCGACGATTTCGTCTGCTGGATCGTGGCGGTGCCTCCGGTGGACCGTTCCAGGTGGCGGCAGAGCAGCTCGTGCGCTTCCGGCTCGTCGCGCGTGGCCTGCAGCGCGGCGGTGAGCTCGCGCTGGGAGCGGCGGTACGCCTCGTCGGCGTCCTCGCGCTCCCGGTCGCGGCGAATCGACCGTGAGAGCACCATGAACGTGATCGCGCTGAAGATGCCCCCCAAGACAAGGATGATGGCCGCCGGCACGTACTCGACCTTCCGAAGCTGTGCCGCCCGGCGCCGGTCGAGCCGGCGCTGGTAGCGACCGTTGGCGCTGCGAAAGGCGTTCATCGCGTCGCGGCCTTCCTGTAGCGCCTCGGCGTCGAGGTCGGGCTTGTCGGTCCGGCGGATCCGGGCCACGTCACGGATGGCCAGGCGTTGCCAGATGGCGGCTCGGCGGGCCTGTGTGGCGAGCAGTTGCTTGGCCTCGGCGTCGTCGGATGCCCCTTGGCGAGCGCGGTTGATGGCCACGGCGAAGTTCCGGCGACCGCTCTCGTACGGCGTGAGAAACGACTCCTTCGCTGTCAGCCGGAACCCGCGCAGGCCCGTCTGCTGGTCGAGCATCCCGGTGAGCATCTTTTCGCCGGCACGGGTCTGCTCGACGATCGTCTCGACCGATCGCCGCTGGGACGAAGCGGCCAGGGACACGGCGCCGACGATCACCACCAGGGCGAGGACCGCACCAGCGACAAGCCGTGGGGACCAGATCGAGCGCGAGGGCACGGTGCATGTATCGGCGGAAGTCCCGCCGGGCTGGAGATGTTCGGGGTGCTAGACGGCGCTCGCGAGGCGGCCTGCCGGTCGGGGGGCGAGCCGGATCACACCACAGCCGACCACCAGCTCTCCGGCGAGCAGCGAGGCGGTCTGACCTGGCGCCAGGGCGCGCACGGGATCATCGAGCGTCAGCGACAGCGACCTGCCCCGGTCCGACGGGCGCCCCGCCGTGCAACCGACAACGGCGCCGTGGGATCGCACGCGGACCCCATCGATGCGTGAGATGTCCCGCCACACGCGCACATCGGCGAGCTCGATGTGGTCGCGATCCAGCGCGGCGGCCGGGCCGATGGTCAGCGTGTTGGTGTCGGCGTCCTTCGCGGTGACGTACAGCGGTTCGGTGGCCGCCACGCCGAGCCCGCGTCGCTGGCCCACCGTGTAGCGCTCGTGTCCCGCGTGGCGCCCGACCTGCCGCCCGTCGGCGTCGATGATGGCGCCGGGGCCGGCCTTGGCGC
>JBPCPM010000003.1:0-5222 GCA_050999155.1 Solirubrobacterales bacterium | reverse complement strand
TCACAGCCGAGGAGGTCGCGCGTTTGCCTTTCGTGCCGCCCGAGCTCCCTGGGCGGAAGTCGTTCCGGACCCTGGTCGGAAGGGATACCCCGCGGGCCCGCGAGCAGCTGGGGTGGTCGCCCGACTACGACGCGCGCGAGACCCTCGCCGAGGTCGTCCGCGGCGCGCGCGGCGACGGTCTGCTGCCAGACGCCTAGCGGCGCCTACAGCACCTCGCGGTAGAGCTGCTCGAAGTCCTGCCGCGACGGCTCCCGTGCGTTGGCCAGCGTCGAGGAGTCGGCCAGGGCGTCCGCCGCCAGGTCGGCAATCGTGTCCTCGTCGACGCTGACCTCGCTCAGTCGGCTCGGCAGCCCCACCCGGCGGGCCAGGTCCTGGAGGTGGTCACGAAGCTCGTCGGCGACACCTTCGATGCTGTTGCTGACCTCCATCCCCAGCTCACGCGCAACGATCCGGTAGCGGTTGGCGATGTCGTCGCCGCCCTCGGCGTTCCAATGGACGACGGCCGGAAGGATGATCGCGTTCGCCACCCCGTGCGGGACGTCGCAGTGCGCGCTGCAGGGGTGGGCCATGGCGTGGGCGATGCCGGCGGCGCCCGAGGCGCTGGGCATCGCGGCCAGGTTGGCCGCGAGCAGCATCCCGCCGCGCACGGCCTCGTCGGGCTCCTCGACCGCGAGCACGAAGTTGTGGCGCAGCAGGCGCAGGGCCTGCAGCGCGTACGCGTCGCCGTGGTAGGTCCACTCCCGCGAGACGAACCCCTCGATCGCGTGGCTCATCGCGTCCATCCCGGTCGCGGCGGCAAGCTCGCGCGGCATGGTCTCGGTCGCTTCGGGGTCGAGGATGGCAAGGGTCGGATACAACGGAAAGTCGGCGATCGGGAACGTGAACCGCGCCTCGCGGTCACGCAGGTGCGCAATCAGGCTCGACTCCGAGCCCGTGCCCGCGGTCGTCGGGATGCAGGCGAGCGGTCGCAGCGGCTCGGGCTTGCCGGTCTGCGCGTCGCGTGGGAGGGCGAAGAACCCCTCCCATTCGCGGGGGTTGCCGCCGTGCGTTGCGAGCACGTTGGCCGCCTTGGCGGTGTCGAGGACCGACCCCCCGCCGACGGCGATCATCGCGTCGGCCTCGTGCTCGGCGATGGCCTCGGCAAGGCGCTCGACGGCGGCCACATCGGAATCGACGAGGACGTCGTCGAAGATGCCGACGACGTCGACCCCGCCGTCACGGGCGCTGGCAAGGGCGAGGTCGGCGGGGCCGGCCTCGCGCACGCCCTCGTCGGTCACGAGCAGGACGCGCTTGGCTCCCTCCTTGGCGAACTCGTACCCCACGGCGTCGGACTCGAGAAGTCCCCGCCCGGCCAGGACACGGGTGGGAGCGCTGAACTGGGCGTAGTCGCGGAACCCCGCCATCTGGCGGTCACCGGAGTCCACGACGCTCACACGTCCAGCAGGTCGTCGCGGCCGCTGTCTTCGATCATCTGCCGGTACTTCGGAAACACCGGCTTGGTGAGCGGTACGAGCTTGAGGACCTTGGCGACCGGGCCCTTGGCCTTGATCTGGCCGCGGGCCAGGGCGACGGTCACGTTGACCTCCCCGAGCCAGAACCGGTGTGCGGTGTCGGCGTCCATGCGCATGACGACCTCGGGCTCGCGCTCGCTGTCGCCGAAGTCGACGTCGTCGGGGCCCGCCCCGTCCTCCAGCGGCACGGTCACCGACGTATCCGGGTCGGCGTACTCGTAGCGGACCACGGTGTCGGCCTGACGGAACTTCGGACCCAGCTCCTCGTCGGCCAGGCACTCCTTCAGGATCTGGCCGAGAAACGCATGGACCTCATCCTCGTCTTTGAAGTACGACATGGCCTCCCCTCACCACCGTGGACCACGTCATCCTAGACGGAGCGGGAAGGCCGGGCCGACGGTGCAGGGCGGCCGTCAGCGCTCGAGCAGCAAGGCGATGCCCTGACCGCCGCCGATGCACAGCGTCACCAGCCCGAGCGAGTGGTCCTGGCGCTCCATCTCGGCCAGCAGCTTGGCCGTGATGACACCGCCCGTCGCGGCCACCGGGTGCCCGAGGGCGATGGCGCCGCCGTTCGGGTTGACCTTGGCCGGGTCGAGATCGAGGTCCTGCATGACGGCCAGGGCCTGGGCGGCGAACGCCTCGTTGAGCTCGATCACCTCGACCTCGTCGAGCGAGCGCCCGGCGCGGTCGAGCACCTTGCGCACCGCCGGCACCGGGCCGATGCCCATGGTCCGGGGGTCGACGCCGCAGTAGGAGTAGCCGCTGATCCGGGCCCGGGGCTCGACCCCGAGCTCCTGCGCCTTGGTCGCCGACATCAGCACCACGGCCGACCCGGCGTCGTTCATGCCCGAGGCGTTGCCCGCGGTCACGGTGCCGTCGGCCTTGAAGACCGGCTTGAGCTTGGCCATCGACTCCGGCGAGGCCTCCGGACGCACGTGCTCGTCGCGGTCGAAGGTCGACTCGCCCTTGCGGGTCTTTACGATGACGGGAACGATCTCCTCGTCAAAGTGCCCGGCTTCCTGCGCCTCGTGGGCGCGCTGGTGGCTCTGGTAGGCGAACTCGTCCTGCGTTTCGCGGGAGATCTCGTGGGAGTCGGCGAGGTTCTCCGCCGTGACACCCATGTGGATGGAGTCGAAGGGGTCGGTGAGCCCGCCGACCACGGGGTCGACCATCGCCGTCTCGCCCATCCGCGCGCCCCAGCGGACGCCGGGCATCCAGTACGGCCCGCGGCTCATCGATTCGGCGCCGCCGGCGAGCACCACGTCGGCCTCGCCGGTCTGGATCGCCTGGGCGCCGGAGACGATCGCCTGCACCCCGGTGCCGCAGAGCCGGTTGACGGTGAAGGCGGGCGACTCCTTGGGGATGCCGGCGTTGATGCCGACGACCCGGGCCATGTACATGTCCTCGGGCGCCGTGTGGATGACGTTGCCAAACACGACGTGCTCGACCTCGTCGGGCGCGATGCCGGCGCGCTCGATCGCAGCCTTCGCGGCCGTGGCCCCCAGCTCGGTGGGCGGTACGGAGGCGAGGCTCTTGCCGTAGGAGCCGACGGCGGTCCGGGCGGCGGAGGCGATGACGACGTCGGTCACGAGTAGTTCCTTCCGGTCAGAGGTTCAAGGCGTTTCGGCGCAACAGTCCGATTGACAGACGCGGCCGGCCGAGGCCGAAGGCTAGTACACCTGCCCGTGGTACCGGCAGCCCTCAGCGGGGCCGGCGCGCGCGCCCCGTGTAGGTCGTGCCGATCTCGATCGGGTAGGGCTGGTTGAGGCTGGGGTCGCTGGCCCGCTGGCCCGGGGCCAGCTGCTTGCCCAGGGCGTACCCGGTCTGGCCCGCTGCGCACATGGCATCGTCGAGCTCGTCGTCGGGAATGTCGAAGCCGTTGTCCTTGAGGTCCTGCTTGACGGCAAGGCCGTAGGCGACGCCGCGGCCGACGGGTATCCGGTCGGGGTCGAAGACACCGTCGGGCTCGCGCTGTCCGGTCGCCGGAATGCCGGAGTAGTTGGCCAGGGAGCCGTGGGCCTCCTCGGACGGGGGCGCCGAGATCACGAATTGGCGCTGCGCCGTGCCGATCGGATCTTCCTCAGAAAGGTGGTTCCACAGGTGGTACCAGGTGGTGTTCCAGTAGTTGCACACCGTCTGGAACGGACCGACGTGATCGATCGTCGGCTTCAGCGAGTCGACCGCCTCGCCCAGGCGGTTGATCGTGATCTTCGTGGTCGGCGCCGAGACCAGGGCGTCGAGCGACCGGAACGTGCCCTCGAGCCGCTCGGAGAGCTCCGGCGAGCGCTCGAGTACCGGCGTGCCCACCCGCACGGCGTCGTTCAGTGCCGGCAGGGCACGGGTGAGCTCCCGGGCGGCCGGGCGCAGCTCGTTCGTGAGCCGGGTGGCGTTGCGCAGGAACGCCCGCTGGCCCGGGAACACGTCGATCCCTGCCCGGAGGGTGGGCGGTGTCTCGGCGAACGTCTCCCGCAGCTTCGCGGGGTCGGCGCTGATGGCCGCGAACGTGTCGGCCATGGTCGTGAACAGGTCTGCCTGCTGCTCTGCTACCGGGGCGAGGGTCCGGGCGAGATCCCCGGCTTCCGAGACGAACCGCCGGAGCCGGGTCCGAGGTGCGCCCAGGGTCTCCATGACGGGCTTGAGGTCCCGGGCCAGCGGGGCGAGAGCCTCGACTGCCTGGTTGATCGCCGCTCCGCGGCCGGCCAGGGCCGCGCTGAGGGTCTGGAGGTTGAGCCGCACGTTGCTGACCGTCTCTACATCGAAGGTGTTGTAGATGTCGTCGAAGTCGACGACTTCAACCTGGGCGTTGGACAGCGGGATGATCGCTCCCTCGTCGAATGTCCCACCCGCAGCCGAGCCACGCCGGAGATCGATGTACTTGAGCCCGAAGGTCGACTTCTGACGGACGGCGACCCGCGTGGAGGCCGGCAACGGGGCCACCGTCTTGTCCAGGCGCATGTTGAGCTTCGCCCCGGCCGAGCCGTCGTCGAGCTGCACGGTCTCGATCGACTCGATGGCCCCGATCAGGTTGCCGCCGAGCCGGACGTCGTTGTTGGCCGTGAGCCGGTACCCGTTGTCGAGGATGGCCGAGACCCGGTAGGTCGGGACGAACGGCAGCCCGTTGTTGGCGTTGTAGGCCAGAAAGACGGCGACGGTTGCGATCAGCGCCGTGATGGCACCGACCAGCGAGGGCGAGGCCGCGATGCTCGTCACTCGAGTCCGTCCCACCGACCGCTCCCTACTCCGGGTAGCCGCAGCCTACGCCGACGCACGGCAGACCGCGCAGGTACCTCCTCTACGGGCGGCGAGCCCGTCCCGCGTACGTGGTGCCACGGTTGACCGGGATCGTGACGTCGGTGATCGACGGGTCGCTGAGCCGCTGACCCGGCGCCCGCGCGGGGCCGGCTCCGAGCGTGAAGCCCGTCTGACCGACGAGGCAGTTTGCCGTGCCGTCGTCGTTGATCGCCTTGCCGGGAGGCCCCGCGATCCGGCCCACCGGGATGGTGTCGGGCTCGAAGAAGCCGTCCGGCTCGCGCTGGCCGGTGGCGGGGATCCCCGAGTAGTTGGAGATCGACCCGTTGGCCTCCTCCGACGGGGGTGCGCTGACGACGAACTGGCGCTGGGCCGTGCCGATCGGGTCCTCCTCGGAGAGGTGGTTCCACAGCTGGTACCAGCCGTAGTTCCAGTTGTTGCAGACCGTCTGGAAGGGGCCCA
>JBPCPM010000096.1:0-3049 GCA_050999155.1 Solirubrobacterales bacterium | reverse complement strand
TCCTGTCGGGCTCGAGCGTCCTTGCGCTCTGGATTGGAATCGTGCTGCTGAGTGCCTTCAACTTCGTCGAAAGCCCGCAGCTCCAGGCACTGCTCGCCGACATCTCACCGGCCGGCATGCGCGACGTTTCCTTCGCGGCCTACTTCACGCTCGCCTTCGGGGTCGGTTCCCTGTGGACGGCGGTCTACGGGGCGGTGATCGAAGTTCGTGGTGAGGCGGCCGGCCTGTCACTCGTCTTCCTGCTGATGGGCGCCGCGTATGTCGTGGCAGCCCTTGCCATCCTGCCAATCCGCGCCGAGGAACGCGCCCGCCTGAACGCTGAGCCACCGGCGTCGACCTGACCCTCACCCGTCTCGGGGTGATCGACCCGTCATTGGCGGGCTCGGAGTGCTTGGCTATACTCGGGGACCCGCGGGCGCTTGCGACGCGGGTACCTCGGTCGGGGCGTGGCGCAGCTTGGCAGCGCGCATCGTTCGGGACGATGAGGTCGGAGGTTCAAATCCTCTCGCCCCGACCAAACTCACGTTCTTTCCCGATCTCGAACGTGGCCGGCAAGGCGGCGCCGAGTCCGAGTTCGATCGCATCGGGCGTGAGTTCGTACTCCATTCGCTCGAAGCCCACGACGTCCGTGCGCGCGAACAGCGCCGTCGCCAGCGCCTGGCGCCCATCGGGTCCTGAGTCCGCCCAGAGCGACGGCAGGGAACGCAGGTAGGCCACGACCTCGGATGGCGCGAGCTGCCCTCGTTCGACCGGATCCCGCGCGGCCTGCTCCTCCGCATCGAGCTGTGCCATCTCGCGCTGCCAGGCCATCACGTCGCGCGACTTTGCCAGGCGCCGCGAGGCCTCTTCGCGCTCCCGGCTGATGCGGGCGAGGGCTGCGCCATCGACGGGCGTCGGCCGATCGTGATAGCGGCGCACGATCTCGGTGATGGTGACGTCATCGATCGAGCCCACTTGGGACAGGAGGAGACCGATGGCGTCCTCGTACCAGTTCTGCGGGTAAGAGTGGCCACCGACGCGCTTGTCGTCGCCCTTCGTGTAGCGCCGACGAGCGTCAGGCGCGTCGACTCCGACGACCTCGCCGTCGGTTCCGAGGTCGGCCGCCAGGGCGAGCGCCGCATGCGCGTAACCGCCGCGTCGCCTCCCATCCCGCAGTGACGTCCATGGTGGCGAGGAGCACCTCGACGTTCGGATCGTCATCGACGCGCTCGTAGCCGAGTCCGTGCGTCTCATCCGCCTTCACCTCGTGAAGACTACGGCCGCTGTCGACTGAGCGACCGCCGAGCCAACTCGTCGTGGTGCCAGCGACAGCGCGCGTCCCGGCGAGCTTCGAGGGTGAGATCGCCATGTCGGGGACTCTCCGTTCCCGCCCTCGTTCAGTAATCAGAGGAGGCGGGGTGTCTCACCGAATCTTGGCAGAGAGGGGACAGGGCGACGACGGCGCGGTGACCGTCGTCCGTGGAGCCGCGCGCCATGCCGGGTCGGCGAGATCAGGGCTGGACGACGAAGCTGGTCTCGGTGACGCAGGTGTGGCCCTCGTCCTCGACCTTGACGGTGTACCGGCCGGCGGCCAGCGGCGGGCGGCTCGGCTCCGGCGCCACCTGCGGGTCGTGGAATGCGACGATCAGGCTCGTCTCGCCGGGAGCGAGCGTGGCGTGCAGTAGGCCGCCCTGCTCGACCTCGCCGCCGGGCCCCCGGACCTCGACGAGAACGATGGTCGGCTCGGCGACCGTGCTCTCCGGGTAGGGACCGGCCGTGATCACGTATTCGGCGCCGGCCGCTCCCTGGGCGGGCGTCACCGATGCTGTGCAGGCGCCCCCGCTCGCCGAAGGCTGCGGGCTGTTGCCTGGTGGCGTCGACGGTGGCGAGCTCGGCGGGCTACCGGCACACCCCGACACCGCGGCCAGGGTGAGCACGACGAGACACAGACGAACAACGGAGCGCGGCATGATTTCGGGCACCTCTGATGAGTTGGAGCCCATAAGACGCCGAGCCGGCGGGAGCGGTTCCGATGACCAGGGCCTCGCGTCGCTCGTCGCAGCCGACAGCTTCGTCGGGATGTCATGGCCTGACGGGCCGCCACGCCAGCGGTCGTGCGGCGATCTGCAACGTTCGGCGAACCGGCCCAGTCAGATCGGCCACGACCACCGTCCCGCCGTGGTCGACCACTACGCTCTGTCCGTCCGGCCCCATCCGGAAGGTCGGGCACGAGCCTGGACACACGTCAGTCCCATGGACGAGGTCTTCACCGCGTGCATGGCGCACTGGCTCTCGACGAACCCCCCGCCAGATCGCCATCGCCCAGGGCTACCTGCTCGAGGTGGCGTCGCGGAAGGGGGCGGTGACCAAGTAGCCGGTCGACGGCAATCAGCGGCGTCGCGGGCTCCTCGGCAGCGGCACTCGAGCCACTCTCGTCGGGCACGGCCACCACGACCGAGCGTCGCGTGCGGTCGTCGACGATGACCTCGAAGTGGTCGTAGCCGAGCCCGGTCTTGCGTCGACGCGTCTCGGTCGTGCGCCCGAAGGCGCGATGGCCGCCGCCGTCGGGGATGCGCCCGAGCTTCTTGTGGTCCTGGTGGACCAGCGCACCCGGATGACAGACCTCGTAGCGCCGAACGGGCAGCCCGGTCGGCCGATCGATGTCGGCGAGGCGGGGCATCCGGCTGCGACGCAGGACCGCGCCGACGGTCGAGGGTGGGTGACCGAGGAGTGGCCCGAGGCGATCGGGTCCCCAGCGCCACTCCTGGCGGGCCGCAATGATCCGCTGGACCTCGTGGGGCGGTGTCATGCGTGGCGAGCGATGGGGCCGCGAGCTGCGATCGGCCAAGCCAGCCGGTCCTTCGAGCCGATACCGACGGACCCACTTGTGGCCGGTCGCGCGACTGACGCCCTGGGCTTCGGCGGCCGTGGCGACTGTCCATCCGTCACGAATCACGCGATCGATCAGCAGCTGGCGCCCGAACTGGTTGAGACGCGCCGTACGATGCGCCACGAGAGCCTCCTTGCGGTCTGGAGCTTCAACACCCCGTACCGTGACTGGAGGCTCTCA
>JBPCPM010000055.1:0-26544 GCA_050999155.1 Solirubrobacterales bacterium | reverse complement strand
GACCTGCCGCGTGGGCGGCGCCGTCGGCGACGCTTGCCGCGTACCCGTGCAGCAGCAGCTGGAGACAGACGACCGCGGCCGCCAGCACCACCGGCACCGAGGCGACCAGCTCGACCAGGGCTTGGCCGCGCTCAGCCCGCATCGAACGTCGCCGCGGTCGCCACCGACGGGCGCGGCCCGCCGGGTATCAGGGCCGGCACCCGGACCCGGACGGTGACCCGGGTGTCCACGCCGATGCGCGCGCCCCGACGCAGGCGATCGGGAAGCGCCCGCCGAGCGGCGCGCGCGGGGTCAGCCTGCACGTGGGCGGCCCGCGCTCCCGCCCGTGCGGCCGTCGACGCCGACCACCACGCCCATCCGGCAAGCATCAGCTGACCGGCTACCAGGAGGGTCAGGACCAGCCAGGGAACGGCAGCGACGAACTCGACTGCTGCCTGGCCGCAGACGCGATGCGGCGGTGTGCGGGAGGTCAACGGGTCCACCCAGCCGACGCTAGGGGTGCGTGGGTGCCCGCTCTCGCGTGCGGAGAGCCGAAACCGTCACGCCTTCTCTCCGGCGCCGGTCCAAGCGTGGAACCGAGTCCGGCTCGAGGGCCGGCGCGCGCTCAGCCGGGGAGCTCGTCGGCCAGCAGGTCCATCAGCAGCCCGTCACGTCTTGCGCCGTCCGGAAGCCGTTCGTAGCCGCGCATCACCCCCACCGGGCGGAAACCGACCGCCTCGTAGCTGTGGATGGCGCGCGCGTTGTCGGCCGCGGGGTCGATGGCGAACCGGTGATGGCCGTGGGCGACGTAGTGGTCGATCGCCGCCCGGAGGGCCTCCTGCCCGTACCCGTGGCCGTGGTAGGCGGGGGCGAGCAGGATGTCGAAGGAGACGCTCGGGTACTGGGGGTCGGACTCCTCGTGGACGTGGAGCCATCCGGCCGCCACGCCGTCGATCTCGATCGCCCAGGTGGCCTGTTCGGCGATGTCACGCCGGATCCGCGTCGCGTTGTAGGACGGCCACCACTGCGCGACGCCGGGATCGGCCACCGCGCGGGCCAGGGGCTCGACGTCGGCGTCGGTGGCCGCACGGAGCACGAGCCGGGTCGCGTCGACCGTCGGCAACGGGGCGTTCGGGCTCTGCGCCTCGTCGTTGCCCACGCCCCGAGCCTACGAGTCGTACCGTCGCTGGCGCTGGTAGACCTGCACCAGGGCCAGCACGGCCCCGCCGATGCCGACGAGCCACAACAGCAGCCCGAGATCCGAGGAGAAGGCCTCGTCGATCCCGACGAAACACAGGGCGAGCACGCCAATCGCGGCGAACATCACCCCGCGGCGCTGGTCGGGCATCGTCCACAGGGTGTACCGCTGCCCGGTGTAGAGGCGGTAGAGCGCGAACCCGATTGCCACGGCGAACGCGAGGCTGATCGCCGTGATGAGCGTCTCGGCCGCGTTGCCGCCGCCGGGGACGAACGCGATGCCCAGCGCGATGAGGGCGATGATCGCGACGTTGCGCAAGGTCTGGACGGAGGGGCGGCGCATGGTCCGAAGCCTACAAAGCCGCTCAGCGGGCGCGGCGAGGGCGCCGGCGGCCCTCGGCCGCGATCGCCATGCCCTCGATGAGGTGCGCGGCCGCTTCCGTACCGTCGATCGCCCGTTCCAGCAGGGCGTAGATGTCCTTCCAGCGGATCACCACCATGGGATCGATCCCGCCGCCGAACAGCGACGCGACCGCGGCGCGGGACACCCGGTCACCCTCGTCCTCGAGCTCTCCGATCCGTTGCCGGTGGGCACACCGCCGCCGGAGCCCGTCCAGCTGTTCCAGGGCGCCGGCCAGCTCCGACGCTGACGCGGCCAGGATCTCCGCGAGGCGCAGCGCCTGCTCCATCGGGGCTTCCACGCGATAGAGTCCGAGCAGGTCGGCCGCCTCCTCGATGTCGTCGAGGATGTCGTCGACCGTACTGGCAAGCCGCATCGCCGTATCCCGGGGCAGATCGCCGCGCCCGCGCTGCAGGGCGACCATCAGGTCCCGGGTCAGCCGGTCGCCGCGGTGCTCGGCCTCGGCGATCTCCGCCGCGCGCCCCTGGTCGTCGGGCCACTGTTCGAGCATGGCGCACAGCAGCCCGGCCGCCGTGCTCGTATTGCGCCCCGACGCCGCGAAGGTGTCGGTGATCGATGCTTCCTTGCCGGAACGCCCGAGCAGCATCGGCTAGAGCCTCTCCGCCGCGCGCTGGCTGGCGCGCTCCATCAGTTCGGCGTGCACGTCGCGCAGGCCGTCCACACCGTCGGGCGCTCGGCGCTGCCAGCGACCGTCGGGCTCGAGCGTCCATGCGTTGGCCTCGTCGGCCAGCGATCGCTCGAGCACGTCGACCACCTCGGCCCGGACGGCGTCGCCCAGCACCGGGGTGATGAGCTCCACGCGCTTGTCGAGGTTGCGCGGCATCAGGTCAGCCGATCCGATGTACACGGTCCGTTCGTCGCCGCGCTCGAAGCTGTAGATCCGCGAGTGCTCGAGGAACCTCCCGACCACCGAGACGACCGTGATCGTCTCCGAGACGCCCTCCACCCCCGGCCGCAGGCGGCAGATTCCGCGGACGTTGAGGTCGATCGGCACTCCGGCCTGCGAGGCGCGGTAGAGTTCGCGCACGGCCCGCTCGTCGAGCAGCGCGTTCATCTTCATCGCGATCCGCGCGTGCTCGCCCCGTTGGTGGGCCTCGACCGTGAGCCTGATCTCCCGCTCGATGCCCTGCCACAGCGAGTTGGGCGCGACCAGGACCCGCCGCGTCTTTGGCGGCTTGCCGTACCCGGTGAGGTGGTTGAACAGGTCGGTGAGGTCCGACCCGATCTCCGGGTCGCACGTGAACAGCCCGAGGTCGGTGTAGATCTTGGCCGTCGAGCCGTTGTAGTTGCCGGTCCCGAGGTGGCAGTAGTGGCGCACCCCGTTGCCCTCGCGGCGCACGACGAGGATCGCCTTCACGTGGGTCTTGAGGTCGGGGAAGCCATAGACCACGTGCACCCCCGCCTCTTCGAGCGCACGTCCCCACTGGATGTTGGCTTCCTCGTCGAAGCGGGCCTTCAGCTCGACCATGCAGACGGCCTGCTTGCCCTGCTCGGCGGCCCGCATGAGGGCCGGCACGAGCAGCGAGTCGTCGCTGGTGCGGTACACGGTCTGCTTGATGGCAAGCACGTCCGGATCGCTGACCGCCTGCTCGACGAACCGCTCGACGGACGTGGCGAACGAGTCGTAGGGATGGTGGACGAGGATGTCGCCGCGGCGCATCTCGGCGAAGATGTCGGCGCCCGCGCCCGGCCGCTTGGCCGTGAGATCGCCCTGGCGGCGGGGCTCGCTGTCGTCCTCGCGCAGGCGGGGCTTGGTCACCGGGTGCCAGGTGGGGGAGCGCAGGTCGGCGTATCCCGGGATCTTGGAGATCTCCCAGGCGTCGGAGAGATCGATGGTGCCGTCGACCTCGAAGACCTGACGCTCCTCGAGCTGCATGGCGTTGACGAGCTCCGCTCGCATCGAGGGGTTGAGATCGTGGGAGATCTCCAGCCGGACGACTTCGCCGAACCGGCGGCGGCGGACCTCTTCCTCGACGGCCTGCAGCAGGTCGTCGGCCTCGTCGG
This sequence comes from Solirubrobacterales bacterium, assembly GCA_050999155.1. Taxonomy (GTDB): domain Bacteria; phylum Actinomycetota; class Thermoleophilia; order Solirubrobacterales; family 70-9; genus JBPCPM01. Next base: position 22,943 of record JBPCPM010000055.1, on the reverse strand, counting down.
AAACGTCGTAGTCGAGGTCGCGGGTGACGCGGAAGAACGCGTGGTCGACGACCTCGGTCCCCGGGAACAGCTCGTCGAGGTGCTCGGCGATGATCATGCCCATCGGCACGAGCGTCACCTGGCCGTGCTCGCGGCGCACGGGCACGAACCGCGGGAGCGCCTCCTTGGGGACCTTGACCCGGGCCAGGACCTGCTCGTCGGACTCGTGGTCGCGCAGGACCACACCGAGGCTCAGCGAGAGGTTGGAGATGTAGGGAAACGGCCGGCCGCGACCGATGACCAGCGGGGTGAGGACCGGGTAGATCTGCTCGCGGAACCGCTCCTCGATCGCCTCGCGCTCCTGGGGCGAGGCCTCGGAAGGATCGATGAGCCGGATCCCGCGCTCGGCCAGCTCGGGGCGCAGCGAGCGGTCGAAGCATTCGCTGGCCCGCCGCTGCTGGTCCACGGTCTTCTCGCGGATGCCCAGCAGCTGCTCCTCGGCCGACATCCCGTCGATCGGCGGATCGTCGACACCGGCGTCGAACTGGTCTTCGAGCCCGGCCACCCGAACCATGTACTGCTCGTCGAGGTTCGACGTCCAGATCGCGCAGAACTTCACACGTTCCATGAGCGGCTGGCGGGGATCCTCGGCGAGCTGGAGCACCCGGTCGTTGAAATCCATCCACGACAGCTCGCGGTTGGTGTACAGCGCCGGATCGTCGAGCGCGGGCAGGAACCGGCCCTGGGCGTCGCGCTCGGGGCCGGGATCGGCCGGCGCGGAATCGGCGGCGACGCCGTCCGATCGTTCCGATCCGTTGTTCCGCCCGTGGGTCCGGGTCGCTGACTCGTCCATCAGACGATGGTAGACCCCGCGACCAGGCCCCGGTGTAAACATCGCGATACCGCGATCCCCGCTGCGCGGGGGGGGCGGCACACCGGCGACCTCAGGCCGCGTGGCTGAGTGGTTCGGGCGCAAGCGCGCTCAGCACGATGCCCTCCCGCAGCCCGCCCTTGCCGATGACCAGCGGCATCCCGATCTCCGCCGACAGGTGCTCCAGCAGCAGCGCGCCGGCGGGAAGCATCCGCACACGCCGCGGATCGAGGTCGAACCGGACCGCGACCTCGTCGACGGGGTCGCCGGTGAGCAGCCGCAGCGACCGCTCGAGCGTCTCGTACTCGAGGACCCCTCCGACGAGCTTGCGGAGCGACGTCGCGCTCCCGCCGACCGCGACAGCCTGGTCACATGCGGGCACGTCCAGCCCGGCGAACCGCTTGCCAATGGCCTCCCGAAGGTCGCGGAGCTCGCTCGGGGCCGGGGGGTCCGCCGTCAGGAAGTCCTCGGTGAGCTCGGCCGAGCCGACCGGGACCGACCGCAGCCAGTCGACGCCACCCTCGACGGTTCCGACCACCACCTCGGTGGAGCCGCCTCCGACGTCGACAACGGCGATCGTGCCTTCGGCCGGCGCGCCGAGGGTCTTGGTCGCGCCGATGAAGGCGTACTCGCCTTCCTGCCGCTCGCTCAGCACGGTCACGTCGACCCCGGCCGCCTCGCCCAGTCTCCGGGCCACCTTCACGCCGTTGCGCGCGTCGCGGATGGCTGCGGTGGCGACGACATCGATGCGGTCGACGCCGAGCTCCTCGGCCAGGCGCACCTGGGTGGCCAGGACCTCGGCGACCTCAGCGACCTTCTCGCGGCCGATCTTGCCGTCGCGAGACGCCGCCTTGATGCGTGTGTAGGCACGCTGCTCCAGAACGGCCTTGAGGCGACCGTCGTCGAGCTCGGCGACGAGGAGGCGGGTCGTGTTCGACCCGATATCGATGGCAGCGGCGCAGGACATCCGCCCCGTCATGTTCTCAGAGCGTGCGGCCGCCAACCACCGCGGCCTGGACGCCCGTGCACACCGGCCGCAGGCAGTGGTTGATCAGGAGCCGCCGAGGCGGTCGAGCTCGGCGATGCCGGTGTCGATCGCCCCACCGTCGATCGCGTCGACACCAACCAACCGGGAGATCTCGTCGTTCTCGCGGAGGAAGAACTGCGCGATCTCCTTGACCGTCGGCTCTTCCACCGCTCCCTTGCGCACGAGCATCGTGCCCCCGTCGGGTGCGGCCTCGACGGACGCGAACTCGACCCCCTGCTCGTCGCACTTGCGCTCCTGGTCGCTCGACAGCCCCCCGGTCACGAAACCGATCTCGATCTCGGCCTGGCACAGCTTCGTGATGACCTCGTCGTCGTTCTTGGACCGCTCGACGACCACGAGGGAATCGGGGTTGATCTGGCCGAACCGCCGGCCACCGGCCTCGGCGAACTCGATCAGGTCGTTGGATGCCTCCACTGTGACGGAGCCGACCGCGTCGGTGCGCTCGCCGATGGGGCCGGTGGCGAAGTTGCCCTTGTCCTCTTCGCTGCCGCAGCCCGCGAACAGGCCTGCTGCCACCAGCACCACAACGATGCTCCGAATGGTCCGACTCATCTCACGCTCCCTCATCTCGGGTCGCGCCGGCGCCGGAGCCGGGGCGACCAGTCACCCTCGCGGCGCGATTCTAAGCGCTCTCGCCATGCGGCTGCGACAGCAGCTCTCCACGGGAGGCGTCTTCGAACTCCCGGAACAGCCCGGTGACGACGAACGCTGTCTGTTCGCCGATGTCGACGGCGTTGTCACCGACCCGCTCGAGGCAGCGGGCGATCAGCAGCTGGGTCATCGCCCACTCGCGCATGTCGCGGTCGTCGGCGATGTCCAGGCAGAGCTGGAAGCAGGCGCGGTTGTGCTCGTCGATGACGTCGTCCTGGATGACGAGGTTGCGGGCCAGCTGGATGTCGCGCTCGGCGAAGGCCTGACTCGCCTGGCGCACGAGCGACCGGGCCTGGGTCCCCATCCCCTGGATCCGCTGGGCGATCTCCTCGTGCGACGGCGGCTGGTGGCCCAGCAGCGGCAGCATCTTGCAGATCGTCACGCACTGGTCGCCCATCCGCTCGACGTGCTTGATCACGTGCAGCAAGGCCGCGACGACACGCAGGTCCGTCGCGACGGGCGCCTGCGTGGCGATCAGGGTGAGCAGCGCCTGGTGGATCTCGAGGTAGCGACCGTCGATCTGGTCGTCTGCGGCGATGACGATGCCGGCGAGCTCGATGTCCTGGTGCTCGCAGGCCTCCATCGTGCGGCCCAGCGCTTCGTCCACGAGTCGCAGCCCGTCGAGCGCCTGCGTCTCCAGCCGGTCGAGCTCCTGCTGGAAATAGACCCGTGTCTGGTCGGCCATCAGCCGACCTTGCCGGAGACGTACTCCTCGGTCCGGGAGTCGGAGGGGTTCGTGAACACCGTCTGCGTGTCGTCGTACTCGATGACCCGGCCGGTGCGGTTGTCGGACTGGTCCACCTCGACGGTGAAGAACGCCGTCTTGTCGGAGATCCGGGCCGCCTGCTGCATGTTGTGCGTGACGATCACGATCGAGTAGTTCTCGCGGAGTTCCATCATGAGGTCCTCGATCCGCGCGGTGGAGATCGGGTCCAGGGCCGAGCACGGCTCGTCCATCAGCAACACGTCGGGCTCGGTCGCCATGGCACGCGCGATGCACAGCCGCTGCTGCTGGCCGCCGGACATGCCAAGGGCGCTCTCGTCGAGACGGTCCTTGACTTCCTCCCACAGGGCTCCCTGCCGCAGGGCGCGCTCGACGATCTCGTCCATGTCGCCGTCCATGCCGACGATCCGGGGGCCGAACGCGATGTTGTCGTAGATCGACTTCGGGAACGGGTTGGGCTTCTGGAAGACCATGCCGATCCGCTTGCGGACCTCGACTGGATCCACCTTGGGCCCGTAGAGGTCCTGCCCGTGGTAGAGCAGCGCGCCTTCGACCTCGGCGCTGAGGATGAGGTCGTTCATCCGGTTCAGGCACCGCAGCAGCGTGCTCTTGCCACAGCCCGAAGGGCCGATCAGGGCCGTGATCTCGTGCTGGTAGATGTCGAAGTCGATGTCGCGCACCGCGGGCACACCGCCGTAGCTGACCGAGACGCCGTTGATCTCGAAGATCGCCTCGCCCGAGAGGGGCGAGCTGGAACGCGACGTCTCCAGGCGTTCGTCGAGCGTGGCCTGCAAGGCGGCCTGGCCGGCCTGCTGGCCGCTCGAAGCGTCGGCGCCGACGGGCGGAGGTCCACCGTCGGAGGGCTGCTGGTGGGCGGCGTCGGAAGACGTCTCGCCCGAGTCCTTGGGTTCGTCGGTCACCTTGTTCGCCACCTTAGCTGTCCTCCATCTTCTTCTTGTACCGATTGCGGAGTGCTATCGCGAAGGAATTCATCCCGACAAGGAGGATCAGCAGGATGATGATGCCCGCGGCGGCCACGACCCGAAACTCCTCCTGGGGGCGCGCGACGTAGTTGTAGATCGTCAACGGCAGCGCCGTGAACTGGCTGCCGAATCCACCGGCCTCCGAGAACTCGGGGTTGAAGGTGATGAACGTGACGCCACCGACGAGCAGCAGCGGGGCCGTCTCGCCGATCGCCCGCGACAACGCGAGGATCATGCCGGTGGCGATCCCCGGAATCGATGCGGGGAGCACCTGGGTTCGGATCGTCTGCAGGCGGGTCGCCCCGAGGGCGAGCGCGCCTTGGCGGATCGAGTCCGGGACGGCGCGGATCGCCTCGCGCGAGGCAAGGATGACCGTGGGCAGGACGAGGAGGGCCAGGGTGAGCGACCCGGCGGCGACCACGTCCCCCAGGCCGAGGGGTCCGCGGACGATGAACGCCAGGCCGAGGATGCCGTAGACGATCGACGGCACGGCCGCGAGGTTCTGGATGTTGACCTCGATCAGCTTGTTCCACCACCGGTCCTTGTCGGCGTACTCCTCGAGGTAGACGGCGCTGGCGACGCCGATCGGCAGCACGGTGAGCGCCACGCCGACCATCAAGAAGATCGAGCCGACGATCGCCGACTGGATCCCCGCGGCTGTGGGGCGCGAGGAGGGCATCGAGGTGACGAGGTCGAGATTGAGCCGCGGAGCGCCCGTGATCAGCGCATCGATGACCAGGGTGGACAGAGCGATGACGCCGACGCCGACGCATGCGGCCAGCCCGTAGCGGAAGACCGTCCCTCTGACGTCGTCCCAGCTGCGGCCTTCGCGCACGATGGCGCCGGCGGAGGTGATCGCCTTGCGGGCGCCGCGTCGCGGAGCCGGGCCCCGGACCTCGGGACTCATTCGTACACCTGGCGGTACTTGCGGACGAGGCGGATGCTGATCATGTTCACGACGAAGGTCATGACGAACAGCAGCGATCCCACGGCGAAGATCGTCTTGTAGGTGATGGTCCCCGTGGCGATGTCGCCGGAGCCGGTACCGGCGATGAACGCGGTCATCGTCTGCACGCTCTCGCGTGGGTCCAGCGTCAGGTTGGGGATGGCGCCGGCTGCGAGCAGCACCACGATGGTCTCGCCGATGGCCCGGGAGAAGCCGAGCACGAACGAGGCGGTGATGCCCGAGAGAGCGGCGGGAACGACCACGCGCACCGACGTCTGCATCTTGGAGCTGCCCAGCGCGTAGGAGCCCTCGCGGAGGCTGCGCGGAACGGCGGACATCGCGTCCTCGGAGACCGAGGCGATCGTGGGCAGGATCATCACGCCCATCACGAGACCGGCCGCGAGGACGTTGAAAACGTTGGGCTCGTCGCCGAGAAAGCCGGGCCAGACGTCCAGCAGCAGCGGCGTGACGAAGGTGACGGCGAAGAACCCGTACGCGATGGTCGGGATCCCCTCGAGCACCTCGAGGATCGGCTTGAGGGTGCGCCGGACCCGGGGGCTGGCGTACTCGCTCAGGTAGATCGCGGCGCCGAGTCCGAGGGGGACGGCGACCAGCAGGGCCCAGAAGGTCACCGAGAGGGTGCCGACGACGATCGGGATCACACCGAAGGCCGCCGGGCTGAAGGTCGGCGCCCAATCGGTCCCGAAGAAGAAGTCGGTGATCGGAACCTCGCCGAAGAACTCGAACGTCGGAACCGCGAGCGAGAACACGATACCGACCGTGGTTGCCACCGAGACCAGGGCGGCCAGCAGCAGCCCGAGCTCGACCGCCTTCTCGCCGTAACGAGGGCGCGCGACCCCCAGCCCCTTGGGGGGGCCGGAGATCGCGCGTGGCTCGGAAACCGCCATCGGTTGCCCTCGTGTTGCTCGGCGCCTCGACCGTTACTCGGTCGTGGTACCGGAGCCTTCGCTCAGGGAGGCGACCTTGTCCTGCGCCTCCGTCTTCTGCTCATCCGTCAGCGGGACGAACAGCACCTCTTCGGCGATGGTCTGTGCGTTCTCGACGTAGTAGTCGGCGAACGCCTTGACCTCGGGCTTCTGCAGGGCCGCGTCGCTCGGGTAGATGAACAGCTCGCGGCCGAGCGGCTTGTAGGTGCCGTCCTGGACCGTCTCGTTGCTCGGTGCGACACACCCGTCGCCGCCGTCGACCTCCAGGGCCTTGACCTTGCCCTCGTTCTCCTTGATGAAGGAGAGGCCGAAGTACCCCATCCCGCCCTCGGCGCCTTCGATGCCGCGGACCGTCTGGTTGTCGTCCTCACCGACGTTGTTGTAATCGGTGCGCTGCTGGCCCTCTTCACCGTTGATTGCCTCGGTGAAGAAGTCGAATGTGCCGGAGTCGGTGCCGGGTCCGAACAGCTCGAGGTCGGCGCTGAAGTCTTCCTTCAGACCGTCGATCTCGCTCCAGCTCTTGAGCTTGGAACCCTTGTCCCAGATCTGGTTGAGCTGATCGGTCGTCACACACGTGACCGGGTTGTTCGGGTTGACTGCGACGGCGAGGCCGTCGTTGGCCACCGCGATCTGCTCCTGCTGGATGTTCTCCTTCTTGCAGGCGTCGATCTCCTCCTGCTTGATCTCACGCGATGCGTCGGAGATATCCGTTTCGCCGGCGCAGAACTTCTCGAAGCCGCCGCCAGTACCGGAGGTGCCGACCGTGACCTTCACGTCCGGGTTCTCCTCCTGGAACTTCTCGGCGACCGCCTCGCTGAGCGGGGCGACCGTGCTGGATCCGTCGATCTTGATGTTGCCGGAGAGGTTGGAATCTCCGCCGCCGGTGTCGCCGCTGCCGGATTCCTCGTCGTCACCGCAGGCGACGAAAGCGAGGGCGGTCAGGCAGATGAGGATGGCACTGAGCCACGAGCTCCTCTTCATGCGCAATGTGCTCCTTTTGGAATGAGGCATGGTTTTCCGCGCAGGACTGCGCGGTGCCAGGCACGGTGTCAGGCTCGGAGCGGCAGTTTGTTACCCGCCTGTTCCTCGCTTGTGAAAAACCGGTGAACACCGGGCGGGTCTCCGATGCCCGCGCCGGAAGCGGCCACATGAAACGCCGCCCGTAGCGGCTTTCAGGGGTCCGCCGGGCTAGCGGGGAGCTGCTTGCGGAGCCGCGGCCGTGGTTGTGGCCGTGGGAAACGCGGGGTCCGGCGCGGCGGCGTCGCTCGCAGGCCCACCACCGACGGCGACCGGCTCGAACCGGTAGCCCACGCCGAAGTGGGTGTGGATGTACTCCCAGCCCCCGATGCGCTGCGCAAGCTTGCGCCGGAGCTTGCGGACGAAGACATCGACCGAGCGATCGCCGCGGGCCATCGCGTAGCCCCAAACCTGCTGGTAGATCTCCTCGCGCTCGATGACCCGCCCCTGGGCCTGGGCCAGGACCTCGACGAGCTCGAACTCCCGGCGGGTGAGCTCGACGCTCTCGCCGTCCACGTAGGCCTGGAAGTGGTCGGGCCGGATCTCCAGCGGCCCGTGCATGGCGGTGTCCCCGCTAACCGGTTCGGCGCGCTTGCGGCGCCGGCAGGCAGCCTCCACCCGAGCCAGGAGCTCTTCGGGGTGGCACGGCTTGGTCACCCAGTCGTCAGCGCCCAGGCGCAGACCGCGGATCCGCTGCTGGAGCGTGGAACGCTCCGTGCAGACGACGACGCCGAGGTTGGGCAGCGTCCCGCAGACCTCGGCAAGGAAGTCCCAGCCGCGATCGCCGAGAGCGGCGATGTCGACGATGATGCCCCCGAGCTTCATGGAGACGAACTCGTCGACGGGCAGGACGCCGCTGTGGGTCCGGTGCTCCCAGCCGATGTCTTGAAGCCGGCGGTGGAGAACACGGAGGAAGCCGGCGTCGGTGTCGATCACCGCGATCCGGAAGGTGTGGGCAGACTGCTCGGTCATGATCGGCGGCCGGAGCCGCGCCGGGAACTATAGGGCCCGGGGGCGGATGACAAGCGCGGGCGTCACGGAATTCCCGCGTGATGCGGAAGAACGGCCGCCCGGGTGCGGGTTGCGTCGGCCAGGGGGGGCACGCCGAGTCCCGGCCACGGGTTGCTGGCCGGTTCTCCGCATCTTCACACGAGGTGGGGCGTTGGCTGGGACCCTGGCCTGGCTCACACGAGCTCCCCTCAGAGCAGGAGGCGCGCGGTCCCGACTTCCCAGGTGGTGGCCGCGCGTCTTCGTGTGGCGATGGCGATCGTGGTGCCGGGGCCTAGAACGTCGCAGCCCGGACCCCGAGGGCGATGAGCAGCAGGATGCCCCCACCGAGGGCCAACCGATAGACGACGAATGCGTCGTAGGAGTGGCGGCGAACCAGGGCCAGCAGCCCGGCGATCGCTGCATACCCGCTAAGAGCCGAGGCGAGCGTGCCGACGATCATCGGCACTATGACGCCGTCGGGCAGCCCGTCGACGGCCGCGCCGTAGCCCTTGAGGATGGTGGCCCCGGCAACGACCGGGACCAGCAGCAGGAAGCTGATGCGGGCGGCTGCCTCACGGTCGAGGCCGAGAAACCGGGCGGCAGAGATCGTGACCCCGGAGCGCGAGGTTCCCGGCGACAGCGCGAGCGCCTGGGCCATGCCGATGATCAGCCCGTGCGAGATCTTCAGGTCCGAGACGGTGTAGCGCTGCGGGGCGCGGTCGGCCACGTAGAGCACGCCGCCGAAAACGATGAGGATCACTGCGATCAGCCACGGGTCGCCGAGCTCACGGTCGATGAAGTCCTCGAAGAGCCCGCCCACGATCACGGCCGGGATCGTCCCGACCACGATGACCCAGGCCAGCCGTTCCTCGGAATCGTCGATGGCCCGGCGGCGCAGGCTGCGCAGCCCGCCGCGAATCACGGCCCCGAGCTCGGTGCGGAAGTAGATGAGCACGGCGACAAGCGTCCCGGCGTGCAGGGCGACGTCGAAGGTCTTGTTGAACGCCGGGTTCTCGCGCAGGAACTGATCGTCGAGCAACCAGGGAACCACGGCCAGGTGGCCGGAGCTCGAAACCGGAAGGAACTCGGTCAGGCCCTGCACGATGCCCAGCAGGAGGGCGAGGAGGGTGGACATCGGCCGGCGCATGCTAGCGGCCGCGTCACGGCGATCCGGTGCGCGGGTGGGCTAGAGTTCGTTCCCGATGACTCGGACGATCCGGATCGTACTGCTGACCGTCGCCCTGCTGGCCGTCATGGTCAGCCCGGCGCTGGCCACCGGCGAGGGCCTGTGGGGCCCGACGACGGACGCCGTCGACACCTACTTCGGGCTCGCGGTGATCCTGTTCTTCCCCATCCTGATCACGGTCCTGACGCTGATCCAGTCGCGCGGTGAGCGCAACAAGGAAAAGCGCAAGGACGCCATGGCGCGCCTGCGCCGCGACTGACCGCCGCCCGCCGCACCGCCGCCTAGGATGCCGCCGTGGCGTCCACCAGCTACGAACGTTCCGGTCCGGCCGCCGTCCTGACGATCACGCGCCGCGAGCGGCGCAACGCGATCGACGGGCAGACTGCCCAGGGGCTGCTCGCCGGCTTCCGCGCCTTCGAGGCCGACGAGGACGCCAGGGTCCTGATCATCGCGGGCGAGGGACCGGAGGCGTTCTGCGCCGGCGCCGACCTCAAGGCGATCGAGACGATCGCCGACCTCGACTCGGGCCCGCTGGGCTTCACCCGGCTGACCGCCTCCAAACCGACCGTCGCCGCGATCAGCGGCTGGTGCCTGGCCGGAGGCCTGGAGCTGGCTCTGTGGTGTGATCTGCGGATCGCCACCGGCGACGCGCAGCTGGGCTTCACCGAACGCCGGTTCGGCGTGCCGCTGATCGACGGTGGGACCCAAAGGCTGCCGCGGATCGTCGGCCAGGGCCGGGCGCTGGACATGATCCTCACGGGCCGGATCGTGGGCGCCCAGGAGGCGCTGCAGATGGGCCTGGTCACCGAGCTCGTCGACGAGGGCGCACACCTCGACCGGGCGCTCGAGCTGGCGGCGAACATCGCGGCGTTCCCACAGGACACGATGCTCGGCGACCGCCGCTCGATGCTCGAGGGCGCAGGCCGGCCGTTTTCCGAGGGGCTCGCCCTCGAGCGGGCGATCGGAACGGCCGTGTTGCACACCACCGCCGTCGAGGGTGCCGGCCGGTTCGCCTCTGGCGAGGGGCGAGGCGGCCAGGGAGCCGGGGCATGACCGCCGACCGGAGCACCTGACGTGGTAGGGGTCCTGCTCGTCGGGGTCTTCGGCGGACTCGGAGCGATGAGCCGCTACGGCGTTGACTCGCTGCTGGGGCAGGTGGCGCCCGATGGCTTCCCGGTCGACGCCTTTCCCATCGGGACGTTCGCGGTGAACATCATCGGCGCGCTGGTCCTCGGCTTTCTCGTCGAGGCCGTTTTCGGGAACGTCGTGGAGCATCCGCACTGGCGCCTTGCCGCGGGAACCGGGTTCCTCGGCTCCTTCACCACGTTCTCGACCTTCGCCGTCGAGACGCTGTCAGCCCCCCGGCCCGGGCTTGGACTGCTGTATGTGGGAGCGACCATCGCCGTCGGCCTGGCCGCTGCCGGGCTCGGCATGGCGCTCGGCCGCGCGGCCTGAGCCTCGCTGGCCCCGACAGCGGGGCCGGCACGCCGTAGAACGCCGCTACTGACCCTCGGAGGGGCGGGTGGTGGCGGGCAGCAGCCGCTTCTCGGTCTCGCCCGGGATCTGGGTGACGATCTCCACGTGGCGAGCCAGAGCCGTGTCCCGGAGCTTGGTGCCCAGCAGCTCGTCGACCTGGAAGATGCCCGCGCTGTTGTTCATCTCGATCTCGACCCGGACGGCACGCTCCTCGCCCGCCTCGATCGAGATCGACTCGATGGCCGCCGCCGACAGGGCGTGAATGCCGAACTGGCCCTCCCGGAAGGGGATCCGGGAACGACCCTTGGCCATGTCCAGGGCGTCGGCCACGCGGACGACGCCTGCCTCCAGCGTGTACGGCTCGCCCCGGCGACGGTGGCCGATGATCGCGTGGCTGATCTCGGAGATGACGACGGTCCGCTCTGGTTCGTCGTAGATCCCGCTGAGCAGCTGGTCGAGCCGGTCGGCGACGAGGAACAGGCTGTAGGCCTCGTGGTCGGCCCGGTGGATCGACATGCCGGCGTCGTGCAGCAGGGCACCGGCGGCGACGACCACCTCGGCGTCGCGGGCTTCGAGACCGTGGTCGGTGACCATCGCGGGCTCGATACCGCGCTTGCCCAGCAACCGCAGGAGCCGCAGCGAGCTGTTGAGCACCACCTGGAAGTGGACCCAGGAGTGGTCGGACATCCCCAGGCGCTCGGAGGTGACCTGGGCCATGTACCACCAGCCGCGCACACGGTCGTCGCCGTTGACCGCCTCGAGAAACGCCTCGAGGCGCCTGTTGCCCCGCGTCGGCACCCGGACGTGCGCCTCGGCGACTGTCTCGCGCAGTCTGCCTCCGGGATCCTGCTCGCCGTCGGAGGCCATCGTCGTGGCCCCGGTTAGCTCGCCGCGACGAGGGGCGCGATCAGGGCCCCGCTGCCTGCTGCGGCCTCGCGCTCCGCGTCCGAGTGCACGCCGCTCCACAGCAGGGCCAGGATCACGGCCGACACGGCGAGCACGGCCGCGGTGGCGACAACGGGGCCCTTCCACCCCTCCGCGACGGGCGGCCGGGTGACAGCCATCTCGCTGCTGGCCTGCTCGGCTCCGTCGTCGGCGTCCCCGGCGGGTTGCTCGTCGCCCTCGTCTAGGTCGTCAGTCGGCCCGGCGTCCTCCTCGGCGCTCGGGGCATTGCCGGAATCGCCGCTGGGGTTGGTGTCGGGCCCCGGGGAACCGCCTTCGCCATCAGGGTCGGGCGGGTCCTCCTCGGCCCCTCGCAGCTGCTCGGTGAGCTCGGCGATCTCCGCCTTGACCGAGCGGACCTCCTCGGCACCCTGGTCGAGCAGGTCGCGGCGGATCGCATCGTCGCGATGCATCTCGACGGCCATCGACCCGAGCTCGGCCAGCAGCTCCTCGTGGCGCTGGCGAAGCTCTGAGAGCCGTCGACTGGCTGTCCGCCGGTCGCGGTCGAAGAGCGGGCTCATGCCACCGTCAGCCGGTCCTTGAGCTCGGTGAGCTGCGTCTGGGTGAAGCCGGGAATCTCGTCGAGCTCGTCCAGCGAGCTGAAGCCGCCCCGGCGCTTGCGGAAGGCGAGGACGCGCTTGGCCTGGGTCAGGGTGAGGTCGAACGACCGCAGCTCATCCAGCCCGGCCGCGTTCACGTCAATCAGCGCCCCGGCGGCCGAATCGCCCTCACCGCCCTCGGTGTCGGCTGCCGCCGACTCGCTATCGGCCTCGGCTTGGGCGCGTTCGGCTTCGGCCGCCGCCTCGGCTTCCCTCGCCTCCTGGGCCGTGCGCTCCTCTTCGGCGACCCGCTCGGCTTCAGCCTTCGCTTCCTCGGCCTTGCGCTCTTCCTCGGCGACCCGCTCGGCCTCGGCCTTCTCCTCCTCGGCCTTGCGCTCCTCCTCGGCGACCCGCTCGGCCTCCGCCACGCGCTCGGCCTCGGCGGCGCGATCCTGCTCGGCAGCGTCGGACGACACCGCGGGGGTCTCGTGTGACTCGGCGTCGGGAGACTCGGGGGGCGGGGTGGGCGCCGGCGTGCGAGTCGGCGACGCGGGCCTAGGCGTCGGGCGCCCGGGCCGCCGGCCGAACATCCGTGCCCGCACTCCCTGGAACGAGCGGGGAAGCGACGACGGGGTCTCGGGGGCCGGCTCGGCCGGCTCGGGCGACTCCTCAGGGGTCGAGGGAGCCGCCGCATCCTGGTCTCCCTCCGGACCGGTGCCAGCCGACCCGTCGTCGACGAGCTGCTCGGCTTCCTCGAACTCCTCGATGGCCGCCGCCTGAGCGGCCTCCTCCTCTCCCGCGCCCTCGGCTTCGCGCATCGAGCTGCGGGCGTCGATGAGCCGTCGGGCGGCTTCGAGGGCGCGGAGGCGGGAGTTGCGCTCGCGCCGGACCTCGTCGGCGCGGGCCTTGCGCTCGGCGGCGAGCTTGCGGTCGAAGTCGCTGCGAAGCTCCTCGGCCTGGGCGTCGAATCGTGCCTCGGCGTCGCGCTCGACGCGCATGACCTCACGCTCGATGGCCTCCTCGAGCGCCGGCTGCAGCTGACGCTCGGCCTCCTGGCGCGCCCGGTCACGAATCTCCTCCACGCGGCGCTCCTGCTCGGCGCGGAGCTCCTCTTCTCGCTCGGCCAGGCGCTGCTCGGCCTCGAGGCGCTGCTCCTCGAGGACCATCTCACGCTCGTGGGCCGCTTCGGCCTTGAGCTCCTCGACGATCCGGTCGCGGCTGCGCTCGGTATCGCGCCCGAGCTCCTCGCGGACCGTCTCCACCGCCTCGCTCACGGCGACCCGCTCGGATTCCTCCGCCTGGAGGCGGGCACGCTCAAGCTCGGATCCCAACCGCTCGACGGCGTCGGCTCGCGCCTGATCGGCCGCCTCGGACCGGGCCGCCTCCACGCTTCGCTCCAGGGACTGCTCGAACTCGACGCGCAGGCGGTCGGCCTGCTCGGCCAGCCGGCGCTCGGCCTCTTGGCGGCCTTGCTCGAGGGCCTCGGCGCGAGCGTCGTCGGCTTCGCTGCGCAGGGTCTCGGTGAGGTCGTCCAGCCGGCGCTGGGCCTCCTCGGCGGCTTCTCCCCGGGCGTCGCTGCGAGCGCTCTCGGCGGCTTCCTCGATCTCCTGCTCACGCTCGGAGGCCTGCCGCTCCAGCTCGGCCTCGTGGGCCTCGCGGAGCTGGGCGAGCGCGCCCTGGTGCTCGCGTTCGAGCTCGACACGCAGTTCTTCGCGGGTCGCCGCGGAGTCGGCCACCGCGGACTCGTACTCGCTCGTGAGCTCCTGCTCGCGCTCCTCGAGGCGGGCCGCGTGCCCGGCCATCAGCTGCTCGGCGTGGGCCTGGGCCTCGGCGGCGGTTGCCTCCAACTGCTGTTGGAGCTCGTCGGAGCGCTTGCGCGCGGCCTGGTTGTCGGTGCGGGCGGCCTCGAGGTGCTCACGAGCCTCCTCAAGGGCCTCGTGGGCCGCGGAGGCCTCATCGCGAGCCTCGCCGAGCTCGTCGGTCCGCTCACGCAAACGCTCCTTCTCGGAGGCCACGCGGCGATCGATCTCCGCCTCCATTGCCTCGCGCTCAAGACGGATGGTCTCGCGGTCGAGCTCGGCGCGCTCCTCGACTTCGGCTCGGACCTGCTCCACCTCGGAGCGCATGCGCTCCTCGGTCTCGGCGCGGACGCGGATCTCGGCCTCCCGGGCCGCGCGACCCGCCTCATGCTCGGCCTTGCTGCGCGCCTGCTCGGCCAGCTTCGCCGCCTGTTGGTCGAGCGCCGCCTGGATCTCGGCCTTCGACGCGGTCCCGGACTCGTCCCGGACCCGGCGCGCGGCCGCTTCAGCATCGCGCTGAAGGCGCTCACGCTCGCGGCGATGCTCGGCCTCGAGCTCGGCGCGAATTCGCTCCTCGGCCTCCCGACGGACTTGTTCGGAGCGCCGCCGCAGATCGACTTCGTGCTCGCGCTCGAGGCGATCGCGCTCGCCCGCCCAGTCGTGCGTGCGATCCGAGGCGTTGTCGCGCAGCGCCTCCTCGCGGGCGTTCTCGGCTGCGCGGCGAACACGCTCGTCCACCTCGGCGCGGATCGCCGAGGCCTGTTCCCGCAGACGATCCTCGGTGCCTGCTCGGAGCAACGCCTCGGATTCGGCCCGCGCCGCCGCGGCCTCGAGGCGAGCCGTCTCGGCGTCGAGCTTGGCGCGGCCCTCCGCGTGGCGGCGGATCCGCCCGACCTGCTCCTTGAGACGTTCCTCGACCTCGGCGCGGATCCTCGACTCCGTCTCGCGCCGGGCCCGCGCCTCCGCGCGGCGGATCCGGTCGTCGGCCTCGCGGCGCAGGCGCCGGTTCTCCTCCAGCAGAGCGTCGTGGGTGGCCTGATCGCCCGGCCCGGCGGAAGCCGCCGCCTCCGCGGGCTGCGGGTCGGGCGCCGACGCGGCCTCCGCCTCGCGGTCAGCGTCGGCTTCACCGTCGTCCTGGGGCTCGGCGAACGCCTCGGCAGCTTCCTTCTCGGCGGCTTCGAGCTCACGTTGAGCCTGCTCGGCTGCCTCGGCCCGCTGCTCGGCCTCGGTGCGCAACCGCTCGGCTTGCTCCTTGAAGGCCTCCGAGTCGCCTTCTGACGAGTCCGTCTCGGCCTCGGGTTCTGCCGGAGGGCTCTCGGCCTCGGGATCCGCGGGGTCCGCCGAAGGGTCAGGCGCGTCTCGCCCGGCCGCGTCCGCGACGGGCGCCGTGGCCTCGGCGGTCTCGGCGGTCTCGGAGGCGCCCGGGTCGGCGGTCCCGGCCTCCGGCTGGGGCGCGCTGCCCTCCAAGCGGGCAGACAGCTCTTCGGCACGGCTGTCGAGCGAGGCGATCTCGTCGGAGTGCGCGGCGATACGGTCGCGGTCGATCTGGTCGTCGTCGACCATCTGCACGGTCAGCCGGCCGACCTCCTTGCGCAGCTCCTCCGCGCGGGAGCGGAGCTGGGCGATCTCGCGCTTGATGACCGCGCGTTCACGGGGGCTCTGGGCGTGCGCGGGCAGC
Organism: Solirubrobacterales bacterium; assembly: GCA_050999155.1. Classification (GTDB taxonomy): domain Bacteria; phylum Actinomycetota; class Thermoleophilia; order Solirubrobacterales; family 70-9; genus JBPCPM01. Next base: position 7,167 of record JBPCPM010000055.1, on the reverse strand, counting down.
TCGGCCTGAGGCCGACTGGTGTTCCGGGCCGAGCGTGCGCCCCGCCCAAAGACTTTCTCGATCATCCCTGGCACGTGAACCCGTCGGGGAGCTTGTTGGGTGCAGGTCTCCAGCGTCCCCGGTCGCGAGTATAGATGGGGGCGATCAGCCGGATGAGGGTGATCAGCGGTTCGTCAGCCGGCGCTTGCGGCCGCTGGCGGCGGCGATCCCGCGTCCTCATGCGTGGTCTGGCGCGCGTCCATCAGGCGGCGGCCCGCGTCGACGGCGCGGATCCGGGCCTCGCGCTCGCTGGCGAGCTCGGCTTCGAGCGAATCGAGCATCGTCGATGCGCGCTCCTCGGCCTCACGCCAGGCGCGCTGGACCTCGGAGCCGACCTGCTCCTCGGCTTCGGCCCGTGCCTGCTCGGTCGCCTCCCGGACGCGCCGGTCGGCCTCGGCCCGGGCCCGGGCCTCGATCTCGTTGCGCAACGCGTCGGTCTGGGTGCGGAGCTGGCGGTCGAGCGCCTCCGTCAGCCGTGCGCTCTCCTCGTTGATCCAGCGCTCGGCGGACGTGCGTACGGCATCGATCTCGCGCTGGGCGCGAGCCTCGCCCTCCGCCTTGGCCTGCTCGAGCTCGCGGTCGAACCTTTCGCGCTCCGACTCGATCCGAGCGTCTGAAGCCTGGGCCGCGTCTGCCTCGGCTGTCGCACGGGCCTGCTGGTACTCCTGCTCGACCCGGGCCTCGAGGTTCGCCTGCGCTTCGGCGGCCGTCTGCTCGCGGACCTGCTCTACCTCTGCGGCGTTTGCGGATGCGAGCTCCGCGCGCAGCTGCTCGCGCTCGGACTCGAACGTGTTCTGCAGGCCGGCGCGCGCTTCCCGCGCATCCTTCTCGGCGCTCTCGATTGCCTCGGCGACGGCCTGCGTGCGCTCTTGCGCCGCGACCTGCTCGAGCTTTTCGCGCAGTTCGGCCTCACGCGCCTGGCGCTCGGAGGCCATGTCGGCGCGCAGCGTCCGCTCTCGTTCGGCGACGCCCTCGTCGATCTTCGCCGCCAGCTGCTCCCGCTGGGCGGCCATGTCGGCTTCGTGCTCCTGTTCGCGAGCGGCGAGCGTCCGTGCCTGCTCTTCCAGCTGACCACCGCGGCGGGCCAGTTCGGCCTCCGAGCGACCGAGCTCGCGCTCGCGCTCGGCGACGTCGCGGCTGACCTGCTCGGTGATCTCCTGCTCGCGCCGGGCGAGCTTGCGCTCGAGGGCCTTTCCGAGCTCACGCTCACGGCCGGCCAGATCTTCCTCGCGCCGGGCGACCTCGTTGTCGCGCTCGTCGAGCGCCTCCTCACGAGCAGCGGCCGCCTCGGCGTGCGTGGCCCGCTCGGCCTGGATCTCCGCCGTCAGGCGGCGCCGCCTTATGTCGAGCTCATCCCGGAGGTGGTCGCGGAGCTCCTGTTCGATCTCCTCGCGGGCGGCGGCCGAGCGCTCCTCGACCTGCTCGCGGATTGTCTGCTGCGCGTGACGGTCGGCCGACACCTTGGCATCGGCCTGGGCGGCGGCGATGCGCTCGTCGGTCCGGGCGTCGGCCTCTCGCTGGATGCGCTCGGTCTCCTCGGCGCCGCGACGCTCGCTCTCCTGCTTGAGCTTGGTCTCGAAAGCGCGCCGCTCACGCTCGGCTTCGCGCCGGCCCTGTTCGAGGGCGCGCTCGCGCAGACGGTTGATCTCGCGCTCCTGCCACTGGTCGGCCTCGGCCTTGGCGTCGCTCCAGACGTTCTCGCGGATCTCCTCGACGCGGTCCTCGATCTGGCGCTCCGCCTGGGCGCGGACGCGCTCGAGGTAGGTGGCCAGTTCGCGCTCGGCCGCTCCGAGCGCGCGGTCCGGCGGGGCGGCGGGCCCGGGCGCAGCAGCCGGCCGCGCGGCGGCTGGCGACCCGAAGGGCGTTGCCTTCTCCGGCCCCGCCGGGCGCTCGGAGGTCGATCCGTCGCCGTTCGGAGCCTTGGGCTTCGCGGAGTGCTGATCTTGGGTGGCGTCCCCGTTCGGCCGGCGGGGCATCCGCGATGCCGCCTGGCTGCGGATCCGCTCCATCTCGGTCCGCATACGCATCTCGGCCTCGGCGCGGACCCGGGCACGCACCTCGTCGTAGGAGGCGGAGTCGGTCGGAGAGGCCACCTCGGCCGCACCCTCGGACCCGGGGCGCTGCTGGTCTGGGCTCTCGGGCTCCGGTACCTGGTCCTCGATTGCCTTGACTTCGTCCACGGGTCCTCCCACCGTCGCGTCGATGCGGCTGTTGCCGGTCTCGGTCTTGGCCGCCGGCACCGAACTTCCGTCTAGACCACCAGCGTGAGAGACAACGGTATCGGCGGGCCCGGACGTCCGGCGCCCAGGTCACTCCAGGCCATCATTGATCGGCCATCGTACAGTGTCCCGGCATGCCCGACCCGCTCCGGCCCTACCGAGCCAAGCGCGAGTTTTCGACAACCTCCGAGCCCCGGGGCGCCGACCAGGTACCTCCTCCCACCGGTTCCGAGCCCCGGTTCGTCCTCCAGGAGCATCACGCGTCCCACCTGCACTGGGACCTGCGCCTCGAGCACGAGGGCGTCGCCGTGTCCTTCGCCCTCCCGCGGTTTCTCCCGCTCGAGCCCGGGGAGCGGCGCAAGGCCGTCCACACCGAGGACCATCCGGTCGAGTACCTCGACTTCGAGGGCGAGATCCCCGCCGGCAGCTACGGCGCCGGCACGATGCGCATCGTCGAGTCCGGCACCTACGAGCCACACCGCATCGACGAGGAGAAGGTCGAGGTCACGCTGGCCGGGCAGTCGATCCAGGGCCGCTATGGCCTGTTTCCCACCGGTCCCGAAGAGCGGGACTGGCTCGTGCACCGGATGGACCCTCCCGCCCCTGACCGCTCGCCCATGCCCAGCGCCGTGGCGCCGATGCTTGCGGGCTCGGGGCGACTGCCCGCCAACGAGCAAGGCTGGGCGTACGAGATCAAGTGGGACGGGGTCCGAGCGCTCGCCTACCTCACGCCCGGGCGGTTGCGGCTCGAGAGCCGCAACCTCAACGACCTCACCCACCGGTACCCCGAGCTACGGACCCTGCTTCCGGTCACCGGGGCGCGTGAGCTCGTCCTCGACGGCGAGATCGTCGCGTTCGACGACGAGGGCCGCCCCCGGTTCGAAGCGCTGCAGCGCCGGATGCACGTCGACCGCGAATCGTCGATCCGCCGGCTCGCCGGCGAGGTCCCGGTGAGCTACGTGATCTTCGACCTGCTCTACCTCGACGGCCGCTCCCTGCTCGACGAGCCGTACTCGGCGCGCCGCGACATCCTCGGGACCCTCGGGCTCCAGGGGCCATCCTTCCGGGTCCCCGACCACCACGTCGGGGACGGCCGGCAGCTGCTGGCGGCCAGCGCGGAGGCAGGCCTCGAGGGGGTGATCGCCAAGCGACTCGACGGCCGGTATCGGCCCGGCCAGCGCAGCCGCGCGTGGACCAAGATCAAGAACACCAACCGCGAGGAGCTGGTCGTCGGCGGCTGGGTCCCGGGGGAGGGCCGGCGCGCCGAGTCGATCGGCGCCCTGCTGGTGGGCACACGCGACCCCGACGGCGGCCTGCGCTTCGCCGGCCGGGTCGGCAGCGGACTCTCCGAACGGGCGCTGGCGCTGCTGGCCGACCGGCTGGCGGACCTGTCAACCGACTCGAGCCCGTTCACCTCCCTGCCCGACGACCGCTCGCTGCGCGACCGGGCCCGGTTCGCCCGGCCGGAGCTCGTCGCCGACGTCGAGTTTCGCGAGTGGACCGCCGACGGGTTGCTCCGCCACCCGGTCTACAAGGGCCTGCGCGACGATGTGACAGCCGGGCCCGATGCCGTGCCACCCGCGCGCCCGGGCCTCGGGCCGGCGCTCCCGGCCACCGGTGGCGACGTCGTCCAGGTAGGGGACCGGGAGCTCAAGGTCTCGAACCTCGGCAAGGTCCTCTACCCCGAGGCGGGGACCACCAAGGCCCAGGTCATCGACTACTACGCACGGATCGCGCCGGTGCTGCTGCCCCACCTGCACGGGCGGCCACTGACGCTCAAGCGCTACCCGGACGGTGTCGACGGCGAGCACTTCTACGAGAAGCAGTGCCCGTCGCACCGCCCGGACTGGGTGGCCACCGCCGCGCAGGGCCGCGGGGCGTCACGGATCGACTACTGCCTCGTCGAGGACCTCCCCACCCTGATCTGGGTCGCGAACCTCGCCAGCCTCGAGCTGCACGTGCCTCAGGGGACCGTCGCGGCGCCCCGCCACCCCCGGGCCCTGATCTTCGACCTCGACCCCGGCCCGCCCGCGGGCCTGCGCGAGTGCGCCGAGGTCGCCGTCCTGATCCGGGGGATGCTCGGCGGGCTCGGTCTTCAGGCCGTGGCGAAGACCTCGGGCGGCAAGGGCATGCAGGTGGTGGTCGGGCTCTCGGGTTCCGACGAGGCGGCCCAGGTCAAGGCGTTCGCCCGTGCCGTGGCCGAGACGCTCGAACGCGCCGAGCCCACCCTCGTGGTGTCGCGCATGACCAAGAGCCTGCGCGAGGGCCGGGTCCTTGTCGACTGGTCGCAGAACGACGCCCGCAAGACCACGATCTGCGTCTACTCCCTGCGAGCCCGCGAGCGCCCCATCGTTTCCACCCCGCTGCTGTGGGACGAGGTCGAGGAAGCGCGGTCCGGCGGCGAGCCGCCGGTGTTCGAGGCGGGCGCGGTGCTCGAGCGGGTGGCCGACCACGGCGACCTGTTCGCGCCGGTCCTGGCCGGGGGACAGTCGTTGCCGACGACGGGCTCACAGGGGGCCGAGGGCCCGTCCGGCTAAGCCTGCCGGGCCCCCACGGCGAACGCCACGAGCCCCGGCGCCCGGATGCCCGTGTCCTGCCAGCTCTCGCCGACGTCCTCGGAGCGCAGGACCCGCCCGTCCGCCAGACCCGCCCAGACCGCGCCGCCGGCAACCGCCAGGGCGTAGGGCATGGCCGGGATGGCCGTCGCCATCTCCTCCCACGGACCCTCGCCGCTCCAGCGGTAGACCGACGCCCCGGCCTCCCCGTCCCCGTGGGCCGAGCGCGGCCCGTCGGTGGCCGAGACGAACCACTGGCTGGGCTCGGCGGGGTCGCAGGCCAGGGCCCATACGTAGTCGTGGTGCAACCCGCGCGGCAGCCGGGCCCAGGTCTCGCCAAGGTCCGCGCTCCATGCCGCCCCGCCGCCGGCCGCCTCGTAGGCGACCTCGCCCGACGGATGCCAGGCAAGCGCGTGGACGTCGGCGACAGCGCCCTCGCGATGGTCGGAGAAGGAACGGCCCCCGTCGGTGGTGAGCATCACGCCACCCAGCTCGATACCGACGAGGATGCGATCTGCCTCCTTCGGGTGCGGGGCGATCCATCGCACGTGCGATGTCCACGGACGCGGCGGAAAGCTCCACTGCGGCCGTGACGGAATCTGCTGCAGCGCTTCAAGCTCCTCCCACGAATGTCCGTCGTCGGAGCGAAACAGGCGGCTAGGCTCGGTGCCGACGTACATCCGCCCGTCGGCCTGGGAGATGGCCACGGCAAAGACGTCGTCCTCGCCGATCGCCACGCGCTCGAAGCTGACGCCACCGTCGACGCTCAGGTGGGCGCCGTCACCCCGGGTCCCGACCAGCACGCGATCGGGCTTGAGCGGATCGCGGGCCACGCACTGGGCGCCGGAGTCCTCCAGGACACGGTCGGTCGTCCAGCCGCCGTCGCCGTCGCGTTCGCAGCGGCACAGCTCCTGCCCCGTGGCGATCAACAACGCTGCCACGGCGTTCAGAGGTTGATCGCCACGTACTTGGTCTCGAGGTACTCGTCGATGCCTTCGTAGCCGCCCTCGCGACCGAAGCCCGAATGCTTGACGCCACCGAACGGGGCCGCGGGGTTGGAGACCATCCCCTGGTTGAGACCGACCATCCCCGTCTCCAGGGCCTCGCAGACCCGCAGCCCGCGCGAGAGGTCCCGGGTGAACACGTAGGCGACCAGCCCGAACTCCGTGTCGTTGGCCGCGCCGATCGCCTCCTGCTCGGAGTCGAAGCCGATCACCGGCGCGACGGGCCCGAAGATCTCCTCCTTGCGCAGCCGGGCGTCGGTGGGGATGTCGGAGAGCACCGTGGGCTCGTAGAAGAAGCCCTCCCCGTCGCGCTTGCCACCGCCGAGCAACGTCGTCGCGCCCTTCTCGGTCGCGTCATCGACGAGCTCGGCGACGTCGTCTCGCTGGCTCGAGTCGATCAGCGGGCCGACCTCCACCCCGTCCTCGGTGCCTCGGCCGACCGTCATCGCCCCGATCTTTTCGGCGAGGCGGTCGGCGAACTCCGAGGCGATCGACGAGTGGACGTGGAAGCGGTTGGCCGCCGTGCACGCCTCGCCGACGTTGCGCATCTTGGCGATCATCGCGCCCTCCACCGCGGCGTCGAGGTCGGCGTCCTCGAAGACCACGAACGGCGCGTTGCCGCCCAGCTCCATGGAGACCCTGAGCACCTGCTGCGCGGACTGCTCGATCAGCGAGCGCCCCACCTCGGTCGAGCCGGTGAAGGAGAGCTTGCGCGTGCGCGGATCGGTGATCAGCGGCTCCATGATCGAGCCGCTGGAGCTGGCCGTGACCACGTTGAGCACGCCGGGGGGCAGCCCGCACTCCTCGAGGATCGCGGCCAGGGCGAGCATGGACAGCGGCGTCTGCTTTGCCGGCTTCATGACCATTGTGCAACCGGCGGCGACGGCCGGGCCGATCTTGCGCGTGCCCATGGCCATCGGAAAGTTCCACGGCGTGATGAACACGCACGGCCCGACGGGCTGGCGCATGACCAGCACGCGCTGGGCCGGCGCCTTCTCGGCCACCTTGTAACCGCCCTCGATCCGGGTGGCCTCGCCGGCGAACCAGTGAAAGAAGTCCGCCGCGTAGGTGGTCTCCTGCTTGGACTCGGTGATGGTCTTGCCCATCTCCAGGGTCATCAGCAGCGCCAGGTCGTCCACGCGCTCGTTGATGACCTCGTAGGCGCGGCGCAGGATCTCCCCACGCTCGCGGGGAGCCAGGGCCGCGAAGGCTGCCGGCGCGCCGGCCGCGGCACCCAGCGCCGCCTTCGCGTCGTCGGGCGTCGCGTCGGCGATCTCGACCAGCGTCTCGCCGGTCGAGGGGTCCTCGACGGGGAGGGTCTCCCCGCCCGCGCCGTCGCGCCACTGGCCG
>JBPCPM010000163.1:0-31483 GCA_050999155.1 Solirubrobacterales bacterium | reverse complement strand
GCGGTCGCCACCGCGCCGCCGACCAGGTACTAGGACGTGGCCTGGCCGGCCAGCGCGGGCCGGGCGCGGCGGTCGTGCAGCGACCGGCGAACCGAGTCGGCAAGGAAGCGGCCGATGGCCGGGGGCGAGAAGCTGCGGGCGCGCAGGTCCCGCAGGGCCGTGCGGCTCCAGCGTTCCCCCTCGGTCAGTGTGGTGTCCGGCGCGCTCCTCGGCCGGACGTCCGGGCGAGCTCCGACCACGCGGCGGCGACCTGCTCGGCCATGCGGTCCGCCGAGTAGTCCTCGGCTCGCGCGGCGCCCGCGATCCGCGGATCGTCGGCGTCGAGCAATCGCGTGGCGTGATCTGTCCAGGCGGCGTGGTCGAAGGGTGCGACCAGGCAGCCCTCGATGCCGGCCAGCGCCGCGGGCGCGACCCCGGTCGGCGTCGCGAGCACCGCGACATCACAGGCCAGCGCCTCCAGCGCGGCCAGGCCGAAGCCCTCGTGGTCGGAGGGAACGAGGACCGCCGACGCGGCGTTGATGTGGGCCGACATCGCCGCAGGGTCGATGGCCCCGCCGGTGAGCAGGGTGGCGTCCGCCGCAGCGGCGACCGTCGCCGCGCGGTCGTGGCGCTTGCGCTCACGGGCGGGATCGGCCGGGAAGAGCAGGTAGCGGCCGTCGGCCTCCAGGCCCAGTCGGCGGCGGGCCTCGGACCGGTCCCGGCGACCGAACCGCGACAGATCCACCCCGCAGGGCAGCACCGCGGTGTTGGCCGCGCGCGGGAGCCCGGGCCGGCCGTGCGAGGGCGCGAACAACGTCTCCGAGACGGCGGCGGCGAGCGCGACCTGCCCTACGAGCCGGCGCGACATCGGGCCGACGACCCGATGGCGGACATCGGTTCCGTGGAAGGTGACGGCCAGCGGGCGGGCCCCGGCGAGCCAGGCGACCCAGCCCGAGAGGCCGTAGTGAGCGTGGACGACGTCGTAGGAGGCCGACGCCAGGCGCCGGCGCAGGGGGGCGATTCCGGCAGCCAGCCGCCGGCCGCCCGCGCCGAGGGTGTGCACGTCGACGTCGTGACCGAGCCGGCGCAGCGCCTCGACCTGGTCGCGGACGAACACCCCGCGCTGGGGTGCGGCCTGCGAGGGGTACATGTTCGTGACGACGAGGGCCCGCACCGGCCGCGAGCGTACCCACCGCCCGGGCGACGGCCCGCCGGGACACGGCGGCGCACGGCGCCCGGAACGGGCTCGTCACACCCCCGGCACGGTCGGTGGACCTCACGTGTACCGGCGCCGCCGAGCATGGATCGGGTCAACGACGGAGGAGCATTCGATGAACGCAGTTGCGGCAGTCGCCTACGCCAATCTCGTCTGGGCGGCCGGCGGGGTGCGCCGGCGCCTGGCCGATCCCCGTGGCCAGGGCACCGTGGAGTACGTCGGGCTGATCCTGCTCGTCGCCCTGCTGATGGTCGGGATGATCAAGGCGATGGGCAGCTTCAACGGCGAGGGCGGCAAGGATCTCGCCTTGGCCATCACCCAGAAGATCAAGCAGGCCATCCAGAAGGTCACGTTCCGCTGAGCTCCGCCCGCCCCCGGCCCGGCACGGACGCCGGCCCGGCCGGGCGGACCACGCTCCGGGCCGTGGGCCCGGGCTCTCTGGGAGACTGCGGCCATGGGCGGGCGCAGCTACGAACGCGATGCGGGCGGATTGCGTCCGGTGGAGATCGAGGTCGGATTCGTGCGCAGCGCGGACGGGTCGGCGCTGATCTCGCTGGGCGAGACGCGGGTTATCTGTACCGCGAGCATCACCGACCGCGTGCCCCGCTGGCTGGCCGGATCCGGCAAGGGCTGGGTCACCGCCGAGTACGCGATGCTGCCCGCCTCCACCGGAGAGCGCAAGGCCCGCGACATCTCCCGCGGCAAGCAGGACGGCCGCTCGGTCGAGATCCAGCGGCTCATCGGCCGCTCGCTGCGCGCCGTGGTCGACCTCAAGGGGCTGGGCGAGCGGCAGGTCGCCATCGACTGCGACGTGCTGCAGGCCGACGGCGGGACCCGGTGCGCGGCCATCACCGGCGGCTACGTCGCCCTGTGCCACGCGCTCGCGCCGTTGATGGGTGACGGCTCGGTCGCCCGCAACGCCCTCACCGGGTCGGTGGCCGCCGTGAGCGTGGGAATGGTCGACGGCCGGGCGCTGTGCGATCTCGACTATCCCGAGGACTCCAGCGCGGAGGTCGACGCGAACGTGGTCATGACCGACGACGGGGGGCTGGTGGAGGTGCAGGCAACGGCCGAGCGCACGCCGCTGGCCCGCACCGCGCTCGACGACCTGCTCGCCCTGGCCGCGGCGGGGATAGACCGCTTGCGCGAGGCGCAGCTCGCGGCCCTCGAGGCCGCCGGCGCCTGAGGGGCCGACGGTGGCCGCGCGTACCGTCCTGGCGACGCGCAACCCGCACAAGGTGCGCGAGCTGGCCGAGATCTTCGGCGACCGCCGGCTCGAGCCGCTGGCCGATGACGTGCAGCTGCCCCCGGAGACGGGCGAGACGTTCGCGGCCAACGCCCTGATCAAGGCACGCGCTGCCCACGCGGCGACGGGGCTGCCGACCCTGGCCGACGATTCGGGTATCGCGGCCGCTGCGCTCGGCGGGCGGCCCGGGGTGCGATCGGCCCGCTACGCCGGTCCGCAGGCCACAGACGAGGAGAACCTCGCGTTGCTGATGCGCGAGGTGGCCGAGGCGGACGGCGACCGGTCGGTCGCCTACGTGTGCGTGCTGGCCTACGTCGACTCAGACCAGGAGCTGACGGCCGAGGGCCGGTGCGAGGGGCGGCTGACCGACCGGCAGCGCGGCGACGGAGGCTTCGGGTACGACCCGGCCTTCGTGCCCGGCGACACCGGCCCCGACGACCACCGCACGATGGCCGAGCTCTCGGCGGCCGAGAAGCACGCGATCAGCCACCGCGGGCGGGCGGCCCGCACGCTCGCCGCTCTGCTGGGCGGGGACGCGGGATGACCGGCTCGGAGGGCGGGCGGCGGAGCACCGACCGAGGGGCGGGCGACCGCGACCGCTCCTGGGTCGGGGGCGTGATCGGACCGGGCACGCTGGGCGGACCCAAGGCGGGGGCCGCCGCGCTGTCGATTGCCTCCAACAGCCTGTTGGTCGCCCTGAAGATCATCGCGGGCGTCATCACCGGCTCGCTGGCCATCCTCACCGAAGCGCTGCACTCCGCCGTCGACCTGCTCGCATCGGTGGTCGCGTTCGTGTCGGTGCGCAAGGCCGATCAGCCGGCCGACTACGACCACCCCTATGGCCACGAGAAGGTCGAGCATCTCGCGGCCCTGATCGAGGGCATGCTGATCCTCGTCGGCGCGGGCATCATCGTCTTCGAGTCGGCTCGCCGCCTCAACGACAATGGGGAGATCGAGCAGCTCGGCTTCGGCATCGCCGTGGTCGCGTTCGCGCTGGTGGCCAACGTCATCGTCTCGGCCTACCTCGGGCGGACGGCCCGCCGGTACGGGTCACCGGCGCTGGAGGGTGATGCGGCCCACCTGCGGGCGGATGCGCTCACGTCCGCCGGGGTCCTCGTGGGGCTCGTCGTGGTCCAGATCACCGGAGCCGTGTGGCTTGACTCCGTGATCGCTCTGGGGGTGGCGGCGGCGATCGTCGTGGCCGGTCTGCGCATCCTCAGCCGTTCGGGCCGCGTCCTCGTCGACGAGGCACCGGCCCACGAGCTCGATCTCGTCGAGCAGGCGATCGCAACCGAGCGTCCGCCCGAGGTCGTCGGCTACCACAAGCTCCGGGCTCGCCGGGCGGGGGCGCGGCGGCACGTGGACCTCCACCTCCAGTTCGAGGCCGGCACCACCCTGGAGGCGGCGCACGGCATCGGCCACCGGCTCCAGGCCGCCATCGAGGCGGCACTCGGTGACGCCGACGTGTTGATCCACCTCGAGCCGGAGGGATCGGTGCGCGATCACGGCGACGCCGCCGACGAGCTCTTTCGCAGCGGCTGAGCTGACGGGTGCCGGGCGGGCCCGCCTGCGCTCAGGTCAGGTTGACGGCGGCAGCAGCGCCGACGGCGGCCACGACCACGCCGTAGCCCGTGTAGCCGTTGAACAGCAGCAGCGGTACCGCCACGATGCAGATCACCACGACGCCGATCCACGATGTCCGTGCCAGATTCGACTCACGCATGGCTCTATTGTGACGCGATCGCGGACGCCGCTGCACACCCCGATGTGACCGAAGCCGCCGCGCGCCTGCTGGAGCGCCTGTGCGAGCGCAGCCCGGAGATCCGCGGCGCCACGGTCCTGGGAGCCGCCGATGTCCCTCTTGCCGCCTCGGGTGGCCTCGACCACTGGGCTTTGGCCGCGTCGGCCTTCCTCTCGGCCGCCGACGAGGCCGCGCCCGACCAGGCCGACCGGGTCCACGTCGCCACCCAGGACGGCGACGTCTTCGCCGTGCGCCATGGCGCATTGGCGGCGGTGGCGACCGCCGAGCGGTTCGCCCTGGCCTCCCTGCTCAGCCACGACCTGCGCCAGATGCTGCGCGATCTCGACGCCGAGATCATCCGGATCACCGGCGCGACGGTCCGGGACCCATGAGCAGCTGGGACCGGTCGCTGCTGGCCCGCGCCACGTCGGTGCGCGAGGAGGCCCAGGCGTACCTGCGGGGCCGCAAGGCCGGGGGGCAGCCCTTTGCCCGGGTCACCTGCGCCGACGGCCGCAGCGTCGCCCGGAGCGCCGACGATCCCGAGGGCCGGGCCCTGTTTCGCACCGCCGCCGAGCTCCACGACCTGTCACGTCGCTGAGCGGTGGGGCTCCGTGCGGACCCCCACCGGGGGGAGGAAACCCCCAAACTCCGCACAACGATGCGCGATTCGCACCGCTGCCGTCCTCAGGCGCTGGTACGGTGCCGCGCGAATCAGGCCCAAACAAGGGCTCGACTCCTCTGAAGGAGGGAGAACCACAGTGAACAAGTCTGAATTCGTGGACGCAGTGGCCGACGGGGCCGACCTCGGCAAGCAGGAAGCAGGAGCAGCGGTCGACGCGGTGCTGGAGACCATCACCGACACCCTCAAGCGCGGCGGGGACATCAACCTCACCGGGTTCGGGAAGTTCACCGTCAGCCACCGGGGTGCCCGCCAGGGCGTCAACCCCCAGACCGGCGAGAAGATCCAGATCGCGGCCTCCAAGGTCCCGAAGTTCTCGGCTGGTGCCGGCCTCAAGGACGCGGTCAAGAAGTCCTGACCCTCCCTGCAGGAGACAGCTCTGACGTCTGGCAACGGGCCCCGGCAGCAGTGCCGGGGCCCGTTGCCGGTTGGAGGCACCGATGAACCCCGAAGGGCACACCACGCCGTTCGCCGACCGGCTTGGCGCCCTCGTCCGCGCCCGGGGGAGCCAGCTGTGCCTCGGCCTCGACCCCGATCCGTCGGCGCTCACAGAACGCGGGCACCGGGTGGGCGAGGCCCTCGTGAACGAGCCGCCGACCGTGCGCGCGGCGGCCGCGATCACCGAGCACTGCCGCGAGCTCATCGAGACCGTGGGCGACGTCTGCGTCGCCATCAAGCCCCAGGTCGCCTGTTTCGAGCGTCTCGGCCCGCCGGGCTGGCAGGCCCTGCTCGACGTCAGCGAGAGCGCGAGGGCCGCGGGGCTGCTGGTCGTCGCCGACGGCAAACGCGGCGATGTACCCGTGACCGCCCGCGCCTACGGCCAGGCGATGTTCGGCGGCACACCGACCCCGTGGGGGTCGGCGGGAGGTCTGGGCGCCGACGCCGCCACCGTCAACCCGATGCTCGGGGAGGACGCCCTCGAGCCGTTCGTCGAGGTGGCCGCGGCCCACGGCGGAGGCCTGTTCGCGCTCGTCCGCACCTCCAACCCCGGGGCCGGCGCCATCCAGGACACCGGTTCCGAGCCCCTGCACCGCCGCCTGGCCGCAATGGTCGACCGGCTCGGCGATCGGCTGCCGGGGTCCGGGTCGCTCACGGGCATGGGCGCCGTGGTGGGGGCGACGGCGCCCGACCGCTTCGAGCAGCTGCGCGCGCTCGCCCCCCGGGCGATCTTCCTGGTCCCCGGGATCGGGGCCCAAGGCGGCCTGCCCGAAGACCTCGGGCCCCTGTTCGGCGGCGAGCCGGCCGCGGCGCTGGTCCCGGTATCGCGCTCGATCGCTCAGGCCCCCGATCCCCTGCGAGCGGCTGAGGATCTGCGCGCCGCCGTGTGGGCCGTAGGTGGCCGGTAGCAGGGCCTTTCGCCGCTGCGGGTACCATCCGCTCCAATGCCTGACTCCGCCAACGTCAGTCGCTACCTCGCCCCCGCCGCCCTGCTCGGTGCGGTGGTGGCCGTGCTCGTCGTGGTCGGTTCGTCGCTCGGCGGCTCCGACGGCGGGGGCTCGGCCGAGACCGACGCCCAGGCCACCACGACCGAGCGCGAGAAGACCAGCACCTCGACGAGCCGCACCTCGACCACGCCGAACGAGACCTACGTGGTCAAGCCCGGCGACAGCTTCGAGCAGATCTCGCAGAAGACCGGCATTCCGACCGACGACCTGCTGGAGCGCAACCCGGACCTCGACCCGCAGGCCCTGATCTCCGGCCAGCGGATCAAGCTGCGGGAGTAGCCGATCTCCGGGTTCCCGGTCGGCAGGCGGTGGGCGCACGCCGTCCTCTCCACGCTGGCCGCTGCATCGATCACGCTGGCCCTCGCGGCGCCCGGCGCGAGCGCGGCCGCTCCGGAGCTCGACGCCCGTGCCTGGGTGCTGATGGACGCCGACAGCGGGGAGGTGATCGACAGCACCCAGGCCTCGACCCCGTTGCGGATCGCCAGTGCCACCAAGGTGATGACGGCGCTGTTGGCCCGCAGGGGGCTGCCCGCCGACCGGCGCGTCCCGGCCGCCGACTATGAGGCCAATCCGATCGAGTCCAAGATCGATCTGCGCCCCGGCGAACGGATGCGGGTGCGCGACCTGCTCTACGCGCTGATGCTCGAGAGCGCGAACGATGCCGCGGTCACCCTGGCCGAGGCGGTCTCGGGCTCCGAGGAGGCTTTCGTCGACGCCATGAACGACGAGGCCGATGCGCTCGGGCTTACGGCTTCGAGCTTTCGCAATCCGATCGGCCTCGATGAGCCCGGCCACCGCTCGTCGGCCCTCGATCTCGCGAAGATGGCGCGCGAGCTGCGCAGCGACGCGCTGCTGCGCCGCATCGTCGACACCGAGCGGCGGAAGCTTCGCTCCAGCCGCACGACCCGCACGGTCGACACCCGCAACCGCCTGCTGCGCCGGTTCGACTGGGTCAGCGGGGTCAAGACCGGCCATACGCAGCGCGCAGGATGGGTGCTTGTGGGGTCGGGCACGCAACGCAGCGTGAACCTGATCTCCGTCGTGCTCGGGGCTCCCAGCGAGCAGGCCCGCGACGAGGAGTCCCTGAAGCTGCTGCGCTACGGCTTCTCGCGCTACCGGCGCCGGACCCCGGTCACGCGCGACTCCGAGGTCACCCGCCGCGCGCTGCGCCACTCCGACGAGCCGCTCGCGCTGCGCGCTGCGAGCAGCGCCCCGGTGACCGTGCGGTTCGGCCAGCAGATCCGCACCCGTGTCGACGCGCCGCTCGTGCTTGAGGGGCCGATCGCCGAGGGTGAGCAGCTCGGCCGGGTCGAGGTCTTCGTCGACGGTGAGCCTCAGGCCGAGGTCGGGTTGCTCGCCGCGCGCCAGGTCGACGCCCCGTCGCTGGTCGATCGCCTGGGTGGGTGGATCGTCGTCGTTGGCGCGGCTATTGTGGTCGGGGCAGGGACCGTTTTCTTCCGCGTTGTCCGAAGGCGGCGATCGCCGCCTCGCAGACCGCCACGGAGGCCTGAACCGGCGTGATCCTCACCGTCACCCTCAACGCAGCAATCGACCGCAACGTCGCGGTGCCGAGTTTCCAGCGAGGCCGCCGCCACCGCGTGGTCGAACAGCACGCGTCGGCGGGCGGCAAGGGCGTGAACGTCGCTCGCGCCCTGAAGCTGCTCGGGCGACCCGTCATCGCCACGGGGCTCGCCGGAGGGCCGACCGGGACGCGGATGGTCGAGCGGCTCACCGAGGAGTCAATCCTCAACGACTTTCTGCGGATCCGTGAGGAGACCCGGACCAACACCGCCATCGTGGATCCGACGTCGGGCGAGCAGACCGAGATCAACGAGCGCGGGCCCCACGTCGACGCCGACGAGCTCGATCGTTTCGTGGACAAGCTCCTGTACCTCGCCCAGGGCGCGGATGTGTGCGTCCTGGCCGGCAGCACGCCGCCCAACGTCCCGGCGGACATCTACGCCACGCTGGTCTCGCGGTTGCGTGGCTTCGGCCTGCTGACCGTCGTCGACACCTGGGGCGACCCGCTGCGGGCGGTGCTGCGCGCCGGGCCGGACATCGTTACCCCGAACGTCATCGAGGCCGAGGAGGTCGTCGGCTACGAGTTCAACGACCAGGCCGAGACGGTCAACGGCCTGCACGAGCTCACCCGCCTGGGCGCCCGGGAGGCGGTCATCACCAACGAGCGCGGCTGCCTTGCCCTGCTGCGCGGCGAGGACGGCCCAAAGGTCGTGCGCGTGGAGATCGATCCGCTGGAGACGGTGGCCGCCGTGGGATCGGGCGACGCCCTGCTCGCGGGCTACGTGGCCGCCCGGTACCGCGGCGAGAGTTCCGAGGAGGCACTCGCCTTCGGCGTGGCCTGCGGGGCCCAGTCGACCCAGCACTTCGGGGCCGGTGCGCTGGAGCTGCGCGAGGCCGATCGCCTGCGCTCCAGCGTCACTGTCACCGAGCTCCAGCCCGCCTCGGCGCTCTCCTAGAAACCCGCTCCGTGCGTGGTTTTCCGCCCCATGGGGCGGGAGCGCGGCCAGGTATCATCGGCTGCCCCTCAGTAAAGGAACGCCATGGAAGTCGAGATCGGTCGAGGCAAGAAGGGACGACGGGCCTACGGGTTCGACGACATTGCGGTCGTCCCGTCGCGACGGACGAGGGACCCCGACGACATCGACATCACCTGGATGCTCGGGCCCTACCGGTTCGAGTTGCCGCTGCTGGCCTCGGCCATGGACGGGGTCGTCAGCCCCCGCACCGCCGGGATCGTCGGGCGTCTCGGCGGGCTGGGAGTCCTCAACCTCGAGGGCATCTGGTGCCGCTACGAGAACGCTGAGGAGAAGCTCCTGGAGATCGCCGAGGCGCCGCCGGAACGTGCCACCCAGATCATGCAGGAGGTCTACGAGGAGCCGGTGAAGCCCGAGCTGATCGGCCAGCGCGTGGCCGAGATCAAGGACGAGGGTGTCGTGACCTGCGGGTCGCTGACCCCCCAGAAGGTGACCGAGCACTACGAGGTCGCCCTCGAAGCCGGGCTCGACGTGCTCGTCATCCAGGGCACGGTGATCTCCGCCGAGCACGTCTCGACGACCAGCGAGCCCCTGAACCTCAAGGAGTTCATCCGCGAGGTGCCGGTACCCGTCGTAGTGGGCGGCTGTGCCTCCTACTCCACCGGCCTGCACCTGATGCGCACAGGCGCGGTCGGCGTGCTCGTCGGCGTTGGACCGGGAGCCGCCTGCACCACCCGTGGCGTGCTCGGCATCGGCGTCCCGCAGGCCACGGCCATCGCCGACGTCGCGGCCGCCCGGTCCCAGCACATGCTCGAGACCGGCGAGTACTGCAACGTCATCGCCGACGGCGGCATGCGGACCGGGGGAGACATGTCGAAGGCGTTCGCCTGCGGCGCCGACGCGACAATGATCGGCTCGCCGCTGGCCCGGGCCAAGGAAGCGCCCGGTCGCGGCTACCACTGGGGGATGGCGACCTTCCACCCCTCGCTGCCGCGCGGTACCCGGGTCACCACGACCCAGAACGGCACGATGGAGGAGATCCTGCTCGGGCCTGCCCAGGAGAACGACGGGACGTTCAACCTGATCGGCGCGCTGCGCACCTCCATGGCAACCTGTGGCTACGAGGACATCGCCGCGTTCCAGCGGGCCGAGGTGATGGTTGCCCCGGCGCTGATGAGCGAGGGCAAGCAGCTCCAGCGCGAGCAGTCGGTCGGGATGGGCTCCAACGGCCGGGCTGCCGTCGCCGCCGGCGTCAAGGTGGCCGACGACTAGTGGCGCCGTGGCGGACGGGAGCCGCCGCGGCCCCGAGCGACACGGTCCCGAGGACTCGGGCATGACCACGCCGGACGCCGCGTCAGCGGCGGCCGCGGTGGTCGCCGACCCGGGCCCCGGGGTGCCGGACGACGTCGCACGGGGCGGGCTCGACGTCGAACCGCCGCCCCGGGTGGACGAGGTGCTGGTCCTCGACTTCGGGGGCCAGTACTCGCAGCTGATCGCCCGGCGGATCCGCGAATGCGGCGTGTTCGCCGAGCTGCTGCCCCACGACGTTGCCATCGCCGAGATCGAGCGCCGGTCACCCCGTGCGCTCGTGCTCTCGGGCGGCCCCGCCTCGGTGTACGAGCCGGGGGCGCCGACGCTGCGGACCGAGCTGCTCGAGCTCGGGATCCCGGTCCTGGGAATCTGTTACGGCATGCAGGCCCTGGTCCAGGCCCTGGACGGGCGGGTCGAGCTGGCCGAGCGCGGGGAGTTCGGGCGCACCGGGCTGCACGTCACCGAGGCCGGCCGGTTGCTTGAGGGTCTGCCCGTCGAGCAGAGCTGCTGGATGAGCCACCGCGACGCCGTGTTCGCGCCGCCGGAGGGCTTTACGGCCCTGGCCTCCACCGAGACGTCGCCGGTCGCCGCCTGCGAGCACCCCGAGCGGGGCCTGTACGGGATCCAGTTCCACCCCGAGGTCGTCCACACCCCGCACGGGACCGCGATCCTCAAGACGTTCCTGTACTCGGTCGTCGGCTGTGATGGCACCTGGTCGGCCGCCTCGGTCGTGGCCGAGCAGATCGAGCGGATCCGCGCCCAGGTGGGCGATGGTCGCGCCATCTGCGGCCTGTCGGGGGGCGTCGACTCGTCGGTCGCCGCGCTGCTGGTGCACCGGGCGATCGGGGACCGCCTGACCTGCGTGTTCGTCGACCACGGGCTGATGCGCAAGGGCGAGGGCGAGCAGGTCGTCGCCGCCTTCCGCGACCACTTCCAGGTGCCGCTGGTCGCCGTCGACGCCGAGGAGCGGTTCCTGGAGCGCCTGGCGGGCGAGACGGACCCCGAGACCAAGCGCCGGATCATCGGCACCGAGTTCATCCGCGTCTTCGAGGAGGAGGCCGACAAGATCGAGGACGCCCGGTTCCTGGTCCAGGGAACGTTGTACTCGGACGTCATCGAGTCCGGTGGCACCGACAACTCGGCAACGATCAAGTCCCACCACAACGTCGGCGGGCTGCCGGACGACATCGAGTTCGAGCTCGTCGAGCCGCTGCGGCTGCTGTTCAAGGACGAGGTCCGTGCCGTGGGGGCCGAGCTCGGCCTTCCCGACCGGCTGGTGTGGCGCCAGCCGTTTCCCGGCCCGGGCCTGGCCATCCGGGTGGTCGGCGGCGAGGTCGACCGCGAGCGCCTGGACATCCTGCGCGACGCCGACGCGATCCTCCAGGAGGAGATCCGCAGCGCCGGCCTCTACCGCGAGCTGTGGCAGTCGTTCTGCGTGCTGCCCGTCGTGCGCTCGGTCGGCGTCCAGGGGGACGGTCGCACCTACGGCTACCCCGTGGTCATCCGCGCCGTCACCTCCGATGACGCGATGACCGCCGACTGGGCCCGCCTGCCCTACGACCTCCTCGAGCGCGTCTCGAACCGCATCATCAACGAGATCCCCCACGTCAACCGCTGCGCGCTGGACATCAGCTCCAAGCCCCCTGCGACGATCGAATGGGAATGAGGGGGAGGGGCTGGATCGTGACGCCGGGCACCTGCGTGGCGGCCCTGGACGCGGCGCGAGACCGCACCTCCTGACGGGTTGCGTGGCGCTGCCACGCGGCCCGTCCGTCGGCACGGTCTCGCGGTCCAGAACCACCCTTCACGCACCCACACCCAGCCCCCCGAGCAACCGAGCGTGACATCGCAAACGCGCCCGCACGTGGCCGCTCGGCGCCGCCGCGCAGCAGGCCGAGTGACCGATAGCTGGGTCAATGACCACAGGATCAGGCACTCGGCGTGGCGTGCGCGGTCCTTCGGAGCCGAGTGACCGACTTCATGGTCAATGACCGTGAAATCGGGACCTCGCGGTGTCGGCGGCGGGCGGGCCGCCGGGCGTGCTAGCCCTGCCAGTCCTTGAGGAAGGGCATCGGATCGGTGGGGGAGCCGCCCGAGCGCCAGCCCGGGGCGGTCCAGATCTCGAAGTGCAGGTGGCAGCCGGTGGCTCGGCCGGTTTCTCCGACCGGGCCGACGGCGTCGCCGGTGGAGATGCGGTCTCCGACCTTCAGGGGCGAGCGGCTGCGCAGATGCATGTAGGCGTAGTCGTAGCCGTCGTTGCCGTCGATGACCACGTAGTAGCCGGCCGCCGAGTGGTACTGGTTGACGGTCACCTCGCCGCCGCTGGCGGCGACGATGCGGCTGCCGCACCGGGCGAAGATGTCCTGGCCCTGGTGGCCGTAGCCGCCGCGGGGGGCGCCGAACCGGCCCGCGCCCTCGCCGTAGGTGACGGGCGCATCGACCGGGAACGCGTGACGCAGGACGCGGACCCGCCGGACATTGGGCTCGCTGGCCGAGAGGGTGCCGTTACGGGCGCCCTGGGCCGATCCGCGGGGCCGTGCGACGAACAGGTAGCCGCCCTCGTCGGCGCTCTGCCCGTCGGCGGTCTTGCCGTCCCAGGCCGCGATCTGCACGGAGTTGGGCTCGACCGCGTCGTGGGAGAAGGAGCGGACGGTCGCGCCGTCGCTCTCGCGGACGACCGTGACCTCGATGTCCAGCGGGTCGGTGCCGCGGGCCACGTAGCGCAGCACCGTCTCGTTGGATTCGCCGTAGAAGATCCTGCTTGGCTTGACCGCCGTCGACACGACCTTGGGCGCGCGGCTCGCCGGGTAGCGCAGGCGGCCAAGGGGATCGACGCGCAGCGATCCGCGGCTCAGGGGCGAGCGCTGGCCGAACGAGTCGATGGCCCGGGCGCGGATGCGCGTACGGTGAAAGCCCGACGGGATCTTGGCCTGCACGCCGTTCTCGCCCACAGTCGCCCGGACCAGCTTGCGCTTGCGGCCGCGGGCGGAAAACTCGATCTTCGTGACGTTGTCAAGTGACGCGCCCGTGATCGTCACCGTGGCGCGGGTTGCCGCGCGGCGGACGCCCACGCAGCCGAGCCGGCAGTCGATGGTGCTCAGCCGTGGCGCCTTGGGGGCCACCGCCCCGCCCGTCGCGGCGCCGGCCGGAGCCGTCACGAGCGCGCCGCCCAGCACGAGGGCCAGAAGCAGGGCCACGGCGGCTGCCAGGACGGCAAGGGGCCGCACGGAACCACGGACAGCGCTACGCGACATCGACGGCAAACAGGCCTCTCTCTCCGGTGCCTGCGGGGTTAGCTGGCGGGCTCGCGCTGAAAGAGCTGCGCTACGGACGGGTCACGAGGACCTCGGCCGATTCGCCCCAGGGACCTCGCGGTCCCAGTGGGTCCCCCGCTCCGGGATGGGCGCACGGTCGGCGCCGCCCCGGATTCGGCAGGTCTGAACGAACGGCGGCAGTATAAGGCGCGGCACGGCGGGCGTCGGTGCGGATCGATGTCCTCTATCATCGCCCGCTGTCCGCGCCGGGGTTCGCCCGCGGCGCGCTTTTTCACGCCTCATGAAGACTTACGTCGCCACACCCGCCAACCGCCAGCGAGACTGGGTGGTCATCGATGCCGAGGGCCACACGCTCGGGCGTCTTGCCACACAGATCGCGGACGTGCTCCGGGGCAAGACCAAGCCCGAGTACACGCCCCACTGCGATGTCGGGGACTTCGTCGTCGTCGTCAACGCCGAGAAGATCCAGGTGACCGGCGACAAGATGCGCAGCAAGCGCTACTGGCGCCACAGCGGCTACCCCGGCGGCATCCGTTCCCGGACGCTGTCGGAGATGCTCGACCGGCGCCCCGAAGAGGTCATCCGCAAGGCCGTCAAGGGAATGGTTCCCCGCACCCGCCTCGGTCGCCAGCAGCTGCTCAAGCTCAAGGTCTACGCCGGGCCCGAGCACCCGCACCAGGCACAACAGCCCAAGGCCTTGGAGGTCGAGAAATGATCGACGACGACCGTCCCGACGCCGAGGAACCCTCGGACGACGCCACGACCGCCGACGAGGCAGCCCCTCCGGCCGCCGACGCCGACGCCCCCGCCGAACCCGAAGCCGCCGAGGGCGAAGCCCCTGAGGCTCCGGAACCCGAGGCTGACGCCGGCGAGAAGGCCGACATCGCCCCCACGGTCGTCGAGGACGCGGTTTCCACCGAGGATGTCGAGCAGGAGCCGACCCGCGAGGAAGCGGCCGCTGTTGCCGAGGACGCCATTCCCGAGCCGGACACCACCGGATCGCCGTCCGCCGAGTCTTCCGCGGGCGCCGGCAGCCCCTCGGACCCGCCTTCGCCGCGCCAGGTCCGCGAGGAGGCCGACAAGAAGCGTGAGGCCAAGGAGGTTGTGCCAGGGGCCGACCTGGAGCCCATCCGCCTCGAGGACGAGCCCCTGGACGCCGAGCAGCGCGCCCGCCTCGAGGCCGAGGCCGAGGAACGTGCCACCCGCGAAGCCGCCGCCACCGCCGAGGACGGCGAGGCCGAGCCGGCCGAGCGCACCGTGGCCAAGCTCGCTGCCGACGCCCGCTACATCGCGACCGGCAAGCGCAAGGACGCCATCGCCCGCGTCATCGTCAAGCCGGGCACCGGTGAGGTCAAGGTCAACGGCAAGGACTTCGAGCACTACTTCCCCCGCGCGGCGCATCGCGCCAGCGTCATGCAGCCGCTGCTGACCGCGGGTTACGAGGCCACGGTCGACGTGGTCATCCGCGCCGACGGCGGCGGCCTCTCCGGTCAGGCCGGGGCGGCCCGCCACGGCATCGCGCGCGCGCTCACCGAGGTGGATCCGAACCTGCGGACCGAGCTCAAGCGCCGGGGCTTTCTCACCCGGGACGCCCGCGTCAAGGAACGTCGCAAGGCAGGCCTCAAGAAGGCCCGCAAGCGGCCGCAGTTCTCCAAGCGCTGAACCGCTCCATGGGTGCACTGTTCGGTACCGACGGCGTCCGCGGCGTCGCCGGCGAACAGATCACGGCCGACCTCGCGCTCGCCCTGGGCCGCGCGGCCGTCGCGGTCGCCCGGCGCCCGGCCCCCCAGATCCTGCTCGTGCGCGACACGCGCGAATCGGGACCGATGCTCGAGTCGGCCCTGGCCGCGGGCATCGCGTCGGCCGGGGGCGAGGCGCTCATCGCCGGGGTCCTGCCCACGCCGGCCGCCTCGGTGCTGGTACGGCGCCACGGGCTCGATCTGGCCGCCGTCATCTCCGCGTCGCACAACCCGTTCGCCGACAACGGGATCAAGTTCTTCGGTCCCGACGGCGGCAAGCTCGGCGACGACCGCGAAGCCACGCTGGAGCGCCTGGTCCTCGAGGGATCCGGCGATCCCGCGCCGCCCGAGCGCTTCGGACGTATCCGCGAGATCGAGGCGGCGCTGGCCGACTACGTCCGGGCCCTGCGCACGGCCTTCCCGCTCGACCTGACCGGTCGGCGGATCCTGCTCGACTGCGCCAACGGCGCCACCTACCAGGCGGCGCCCCTGGTCTTCGAGCGGCTCGGGGCGACCGTCGAGGTGATCGCCGACGAACCCGACGGGCGCAACATCAACGAGGGCTGCGGCTCCACCCACGTCGAGGCGCTCGCGGCCAAGACCAAGGAGGCGGGCGCCGATGTCGGCTTCGCCTTCGACGGCGACGGTGACCGGGTCCTGGCCGCCGACCGTTCGGGCCGCGTCCACGACGGCGACGAGCTGATCGCGCTGTGTGCCCGCCACCTGCAGGCCGCCGACCGGCTCGGCAGCGGTGGCGTGGCCGTCACGGTGATGACCAACTACGGCTTCCACCAGGCGATGGCCGACGCCGCGATCCCGGTTGCGACGACCAAGGTCGGCGACCGCCACGTGACCGAGGAGCTGCGCCGCCGCGACTGGACGCTGGGCGGCGAGCAGTCGGGCCACATCATCTCCACCGACTTCGCGGCTACCGGGGACGGAATCGCTGCCGCCCTGCTGACCCTGGCCGCGCTGGGCAACCGCGACCTTGCAGAGGTCGAGCCCTTCGTCCGGCTCCCCCAGACGCTGGTCAACGTGCGCGTCGCCGACCGCGAGGCAGTGGCCGACGCGGGGGCCGTATGGGACGCCGTGGCGGCGGCCGACGCTGCGCTCGAGGGGCGGGGACGCGTGCTCATCCGCCCGTCGGGCACCGAGCCCCTGGTCCGCGTGATGGTCGAGGCGCCCACGGCCGAGGAGGCCGAGCGCACCGCAGGGGACCTCGCCGCCCTCGTCGTGCGCGAGCTCGGCTAGCCATTCCATCGCAGGGTCCCGGCACCCCGGCGTCGAAACCCCGTCCACCGGCCCGCGCCGGGCACTCACTACCCTTTTTCGTCCCTGCCGAGGAGCCCCGGAGATGTGTGGAATCGTCGGATACGTTGGAGATCGGGCCTGTCGTGACCTGCTGGTCGCGGGCCTGCGCAGGCTCGAGTACCGCGGGTATGACTCCGCGGGCCTGGCCTGCCTGTCGGACGGGGCCGTGGCCGAGGTCCGCGCCGTGGGCAACCTCGACAACCTCACCGAGGCCGTAGGAGCCGCCAACGGCGCCTTCTCCGACGAGGCCGGATCCCCGCCCACCATCGGCATCGCCCACACCCGCTGGGCCACCCACGGCCGGGTCACCGAGGCCAACGCGCACCCTCACTCCGACCCCGAGGGCACCGTGCGGATCGTGCTCAACGGGATCGTCGAGAATCACCAGCTCCTCGGCCGCGAGCTACGTGAGGCCGGGAGCGAGTTCAGTTCCGAGACCGACGCCGAGATCGTGGCCCATCTGATCGCCCGCCACTACGGCGGCGACCTCGTCGCCGCCGTCCGCGCGGCCTTCGACGACCTGCGCGGGCACTACTCCTTCGTGGCCATGCACGCCGACCATCCCGACATGCTCGTCGGGGCCCGCAAGGAGTGCCCGCTGGTCATCGGCCGCGGTGACGGCGAGAACTTCCTCGCCTCGGCCATCCCCGCCTTCATGGCCGAGACGCGGCGGATCCAGCAGGTCGAGAACGACGAGATCGTCGTCCTCGACCGCGATGGAGTCCGGATCATCGCCCCCGACGGCAGCACCGTCGAGCGTGACATCGAGGAGGTCACCTGGGACGAGGACGCCGCCGAGAAGGGCGGCTACGACACCTTCATGCTCAAGGAGATCCATGAGCAGCCCGAGGCGATCGCCGAGACGCTGGTCGACCGCCTCGCCAACGGCCGCACCGTCGACCTCGGCGAGCTGGCCATCACCGACGAGCAGCTCGCCGGCTTCCGGCGCCTGATCATCGTCGCCTGCGGCACCTCCTACCACGCGGGCCTCGTGGGCCGGTACGCCATCGAGGAGTGGGCCCGCCTGCCCGTGGAGATGGATGTCGCCTCCGAGTTCCGCTACCGCAACCCGGTAGTGGGGGAGGGGGACCTCGTCCTCGGCATCAGCCAGTCCGGCGAGACGGCCGACACGCTGGCCGCCATGCGCCTGGCCCGCGAGCGCGGCGCCACCGTGCTCGCCCTGACCAATGTCATGGGCAGCCAGGCCACCCGCGACGCCCACGCGGCCCTGTACACGCGGGCCGGGCCGGAGGTCAGCGTCGCGGCGACAAAGACCTTCGTCAGCCAGGCCGCGGCGCTGTACGCCTTCGCGCTGAAGCTGGCCGAGATCCGCGGCACGCTCGAGGCCGATCGGATCGCCGAGCTCGTCGGTGAGCTCCGCGGGATCTCGGAGAAGGTCGGCGAGCTGATCGCCGGCTGCGAGACGCAGGTCGAGACGATCGCGCGCAAGCACCACCACCAACGGTTCTTCCTGTACCTCGGGCGCCACATCGGGCTGCCGGTCTGCCTCGAGGGCGCACTGAAGATGAAGGAGATCACCTACATCCCCTCCGACGCCTACGCCGCCGGGGAGATGAAGCACGGACCGATCGCCCTGCTCGACGAGTCCACCCCCGTGGTCTGTGTAGCCACCGACAGCCCCGTGCTCGAGAAGGTCCTGTCGAACGTCTCCGAGGTCCAAGCCCGTGGCGCCGACGTGATCGCTGTCGCCACCGAGGGCGCCGAGGAGGTTGCCGAGATCAGCCCCGAGGTCGTCTACGTGCCCAAGACCGACTGGGTGCTGCAGCCGATCCTCGCTGTCGTGCCCCTGCAGCTGCTGGCCTACGGGTTGGCCCGGCGCCTGGGCCTCAACGTGGACCAGCCGCGCAATCTGGCCAAGACCGTCACCGTCGAGTAGGACGGTCCGGGCCTGCGCGGCCCGTAGTCTTGGGCCATGGACAGCATCGGCATCGACCTGGTGGACATCGAGCGCATCGAGCGCGCCTTGGCTCGGCGCCCACGGCTTGCCGAGCGGCTGTTCACCGACGGCGAGCGCGCCTACGCCGAGCGGCGGCCGCGGCCGGGACGCCACCTTGCCGCCCGGTTCGCCGCCAAGGAGGCGGTGATCAAGGCGCTGCACGCCGACCCCGCGCCGGCGCCGGCCGAGATCGAGGTGGTCCGCGGCGATCGCGCTCCCCGGATCTGTTTCCTCGGCGCGGCCGCCCGGCTGGTTGAGGCAGCGGGGATCACCGTCTCGGTGTCGCTGACCCACACCGACCACACCGCCGGCGCGGTCGCAGCCGTCCACCGCGCCGCGCGCGGATAGGGTGCGCGCCATGCGCCGCTGGTTTCATCCCGTCTACGACGCCGCCGAGATGCGGGCCACCGACGAGTGGGCGATCTCCGAGTGCGGCATCCCCTCGCGGGTGCTCATGGAGGCCGCCGGCCGGGCCCTGGCCTCGGCCGCCCGCGACGTCGCCGGGGAGGGCCCGGCCCGGGTGGTCTGCGGCAAGGGCAACAACGGCGGCGACGGTTTCGTTGCCGCCCGGATCCTGGCCGAGCACGGTGAGCGGGACGTCGAGGCGCTCTGCCTGTGGCCCCTGGGCGAGCTCTCGGACGATGCCTTGGCGAACGCCGAACGCGTTGCGTCCGCCCGTCATGTCGAGGGCGGAGAGCTGGCCGCCGCGCTCGAGGGCTCGGGGGTCGTCGTCGACTCGATCTTCGGCACGGGATTCGAGGGTACGCCGCGCTCGCCCATCGACAAAGGGATCGAGGCGGTCAACCGCAGCAGCGCGCCGGTGGTCAGCGCCGACATCGCCTCCGGGGTCAACGCCTCCAGCGGCGAGATCGAGGGTGCCGCCGTCGACGCCGAGGTCACCGTCGCCTTCCATGCCGCCAAGCGCGGGCACCACATCGCGCCCGGCAAGTGGAACACCGGCGAGCTTCGGGTCGCCGACATCGGGATCCCGGCCGAGGCGCCGGTCGAGCCCACCGCCGGGACGATCGATCCCTTCGTGCTCGCCTTCGCGCCGCGGCGCGGGCAGCGCTCGACGAAGTTCACCAGCGGCCAGGTCGTGGTGATCGGCGCCTCGCGTGGCCTATCGGGCGCCGCGCGGATGTCGGCGCGGGCAGCGATGCGCGCCGGAGCGGGATACGTGACCTGTGTCGTGCCCGCCTCGCTGGAACAGATCTTCGAGATCGCCCTCGCCGAGTCGATGACCCGGGGAGCGCCCGACAGCGACGGCAGCCTCGGACCCGAGGCCCTCGACGTGGCGGTCGATGCGGCAAGCCGCGCGGGTTGCGCCGTCCTCGGACCGGGCCTGGGATCCGCACCCGGGGTCGCCGAGTTCGTGCGCGGGATCGTGGACCGGGTGCAGGCACCGCTGCTCGTCGACGCCAGCGCCTTCGAGGCGCTCGCCGGGGAGCTCGACCGCCTGGCCGCCCGTTCGCACCCGACGATCCTCCCCCCGCACGCGGGCGAGCTCGCCACCCTGCTGGAATGCGAATCCGGCGAGATCGCCGATCGCCGCCTGGCCTGCGCCACCGAGGCGGCCGGGCGCAGCGCCGCCGTCGTGGTTCTCAAGGGCGACGGCACACTGGTGGTGGGGGACCAGGCGACCGCGATCAGCACGGTGGCGTCCCCAGCGCTCGCCACCGCGGGCACCGGCGACGTGCTGGCCGGCACGATCGGTGCGCTCGTGGCCCGGGGGATGGATCCGTTTTCGGGTGCGTGCGCCGGGGTGGTCGGTCACGCCCGGGCGGGCCGCGCGGCGGCCCGGCGCCTGGGCGCCGAGTCGGTGACCGCCACCGACGTGATCGAGTCCCTGCCCGCCGGGCTGCGGCTGGGGGACGGATGATCGCCCGCCTGGTCGAGGAGATCATGGACAGCGAGCCCGTGTCCGTCCGGCCCGATGACGACGTTCGCACGGTCGTCGAGCTGCTGCGCACCCACGAGCTGCACGGGGTACCGGTCGTCGACGGCGAGCGCCGCGTCGTGGGCATCGTCACCGAATCCGATCTCGTGATCGCCGAGCAGGACGCCGAGCTGCGCCTGCCCCACTGGCTTCCGATCATGGGCGGAGTCGTGTTCATCGAGCGGTTCAAGGGCTTCGAGAGCCGCCTGCGCAAGGCGCTGGCCAGCGACGTCGAGCACCTGATGACCGCCGATCCCATCGTCTGCCGGACGACCGATCCGGTGCGCCTGGCTGCCCGGCTCATCTCCGAGCACCACCACAACCGCCTGCCGGTCGTCGACGACGAGGGGCGACTCGCCGGCGTCGTCACGCGGGTGGACGTCGTCGCCGCACTGATCGCCGACGACGACCAGCCCGCCTGAGCCCCGGCGTGGAGGGCACGGCGCCCAGAGCGAGGTTGGAACCCAGCGGCCGGGCCGTGGCCGAGATCGATCTCGGCGCGGTGACCCGCAACTGCCGGCGCCTGGACGCCGCCGCGCCCGGCGCGGTGCTGTGCGCGGTGGTCAAGGCCGACGGCTACGGTCACGGCGTCGCCGCCTGCGCCCAGGCCGCCATGGACGGCGGCGCCCGCTGGCTGGCGGTGGTCTCGGCGCCCGAGGCCCGGGACATGCGCGCCACCCAGCCCGACGTCCCGGTGTTGGTCATGGGCCCGCTCGACCACGTCGAGCTGCGCCAGGCCCTCGCCGTCGACGCCGATATCGCCGTCTGGCATCCCGCGTTCCTGGAGGCCGTGATCGCCGTTGGCCGTGAGCTCGGCGTCCGGCCCCGGATCCACGTCAAGCTCGACACCGGGATGGGGCGCCTGGGCACGCGGGACCCCGAACGGGCCTGGGATCTCGTGCAGGCGGCGGCCGCCGAACCCGCGGTCGAGCTCGTGGGCTTCTGGACCCATTTCGCCACGGCCGACATCCCCGGGGACCCGTTCTTCGCCGAGCAGCTAGGCCGGTTCGACGAGCTGGCCGTCCGGGTCGGCGAGCGCTACCCCGATGTCCTGCGCCACGCCGCCAACAGCGCCGCGACCCTCCGTGACCCCGCTTCGCACTACGAGATGGTGCGCTGCGGAATCGCGATCTACGGTCTCGATCCCCTCAACGACGACCCTGGCCCTCGCGACCTCGAGCCCGCCTTGGCCCTGCGCTCCTACGTGGCCGACGTCAAGGAGTTCGGTGCGGGGACGAGCGCCGGGTACGGGCGCAGCTGGCGGGCGCCGCAGGACACCTGCGTCGGCGTGGTGCCCATCGGCTACGGCGACGGCGTGCGCCGTGGGCTGTCCAACAACGCCGAGGTGCTGATCGGCGGCCGGCGGCGTCCGGTCGTGGGCACGGTGTCGATGGACAGCATCACCGTCGACCTCGGTCCTGCCACCGACGTGACCCCCGGTGCCGAAGCCGTGCTGATCGGTTCCCAGCGCGACGAGCGGATCCTCTGCGAGGAGCTGGCGCGGCGGTTGGACACCATCAACTACGAGATCACCTGCGGCATCAGCGCGCGCGTCCCCCGGCGCGCGCGAGCCGGCGCGTGACCGGCCCGGACGTCGCCGTGGATGCGCTGGCGGAGCGCCTCGACGCCGCGCCTGTCGTCCGGATCGTGCGTGAGGCCCTGGGCCGGGCCGAGGGGACGTGGATCGTCGGCGGGGCGATCCGGGACGGCCTGCTCGGCCGGTCGATCACCGACGTGGACCTCGTCGTGAGCTCCGGCGAGCGCGATGTCGCCCGGGCGGTCGGCCGCGCCGCGGGCTGCCCGGCCTTCGCGCTCTCCGAGCAGTTCGGGGCCTGGCGCGTCAGCGGGGACGGGTGGCAGGTCGACGTCTCGACCCTGCGCGCCGACTCGCTAGAGGGCGATTTGGCCCTGCGCGACTTCACCGTCAACGCGATTGCCGTGCCGGTGGGCGGTGGGACACCCGTCGATCCCCTCGGCGGCATCGGCGACCTCGAAGCAGGGTGCCTGCGCGCGGCCGGACCGACGAGCTTTGTTGCCGACCCTCTCCGCCTGCTGCGGGCTGCTCGCCTGGCGGGTGACCTGCGCCTGGCGATCGAGGACCACACGCTCGATCTGGCCCACCAAGCTGCGCCGCGGGCGGCCGAGCCGGCCGGCGAGCGGCAGTTCGCCGAGCTGCGGCTCGGCCTTGGGGGTCGCAATCCGCTCGGCGTCCTGGCCCTGATGGACCGCCTGGCGATCACGCCCGTGGTCCTGCCGGAGATTGCGGAGCTCGGCGGCGTTGGCCAGAGCCATTACCACCACCTCGACGTGCACGGCCACACCCTGGCCGTCCTGGCCGAGGTCATCACCCTGCCCAATCGGCTGGAGGACCTCTTCGGCGAGCGAGCCCCAGCCGTCGCCGCCGCCCTGGACCGGCCGCTCGCCGACGACCTCACCCACAGCCAGGCGCTGCGCTTCGCGGCGTTGCTGCACGACGCGGGCAAGCCGCAGACACGCGGCGAGACCGACACCGGCCGGGTCACGTTCTTCGGGCACGACAAGGCGGGGGAGACGATCGCCGGGGCATTCTGCCGGCGGATGCGCACGAGTCGCGCCCTGCGCCAGTGGCTCGAGCTGCTCGTCCGTGAGCACCTTCGGCTCGGGTTCCTCGTCCATTCGATGCCGCTGGAGCGCCGCATGGTGCACGACTACCTGTCCGCTACGCACCCGGCTCCGCTCGATGTGACCCTCCTGACCGTCGCCGACCGGCTGTCCACCCGCGGCCGCAAGGCAGACGAAGCGATCGGCCGCCACCTCGACCTCGTGCGCCACGTCGTGCCGGACGTTTTGGCGTGGGAGCACGACGGGCCACCCTCGGCCCCCGTTCGCGGCGACGAGCTCGCCGAAGCGCTGGAGATGAGGCCGGGCCCCGAGCTCGGGGCGCTGCTCGCCGAGCTCGCGGCCCGTCGCTGGACGGGGGAGATCGCGACCCGGGAGGACGCGATCGCTTGCGCCCGCGCGCTGAGGGGTACATTGCCCGCGACGTGACCAGCGGCGAGGAGAACAGCGTGGATCAGCCAATCACCATCGAGCAGGACGGCAACGTGGCGGTGCTCACGCTCGCCGATCCGCCGTTGAACCTGTTCGGACAGCAGACGTTCGACGCCTTCGAGTCCTGCCTGGACCACGTCGAGCAGTCCGAGGCGCGGGCGATGGTCTTCCGCGCCGAGGGGCGCGTGTTCACCGGCGGGGTAGACGTGGGCATCTTCCGGACCGACACCGACGGGGCGCAGAAGCTGTTCGCCGACTGGATCGCCACGGTGCGTCGGATCGAGGCGCTGCCGATCCCGACGATTGCCGTGGTGCACGCGCTCTGCCTCACGGCGGGGTTCGAGGTCTCGCTGGGCTGTGACTTCATCTGGGCGGGGAAGTCGGGGCAGTTCGGCCTCGTCGAGGAGGTCGTGGGCCTCACCCCGGGCGCCGGCGGAACCCAGCGGCTGGCCGAGCGGGCCGGGCCGGCCCGGGCGCGGGAGTTCGTGATGACCGGGGACGTCTACGACGCCGAGACGCTCCACGAATGGGGTGTGGTCAATCAGGTGCTTCCCGACGACAAGCTGCAGGCCGAGGCCACGGAGTTCGCGCGGCGGCTGGCCAACGGCCCGACGCTGGCCCACGGCGCGACCAAGCAGATCGTGCGCGCCTGGTCGGAGGGCGGGGTGGATGGCGCCGACGACGTGACGCCCGACCTCGCCGGCGGCCTGTTCGCCACCCAGGATCTCGGCAACGCCGTGGCCGATTTCCTGACCAAGGGGCCCGGTTCGGCCACCTTCGAGGGCCGCTGACGTGGACCTCCCCGACCCCCGGGCGCTGGTTGGTGCTCCCGCCGAGATCGCGGCGGTGCCGGCCAAGCTCGACTCCATCGACGCAAGGCTGGCGTCGATGGACGGAAAGCTCACCGAGCTCAATTCCGGGATCGCAGACCTGACATCGAACACGGACGTGCTCCCGGAGCTGAAGACCGCCATGGATCGGGTCGCCGATCAGACAGCGGTCCTCACCGAGCTGCAGTCCGACGTCGCCCACCTGCCCGAGACGGTCGAGGCCCTGAGGGGCCAGCTTGACCGATTGATCGCGGCCGTCGATCGAATGAACGAGAGCACGCAGGTCCTCGCCGAGGCCGCCCAGCCGTTGCGCGGGCTTGCCCAGCGGTTCGGCTCCGACGACGACGAGGACTGAGGGGCGGCCCGCGGCCCGGGGTGCTCGGCGCCGCACTGTTAGGCTCTCTGCCGCTTTGGGCAAGGAAGAAAAGATCGAGATGGAAGGCGAGGTCGTCGAGGCCCTCCCGAACACCATGTTCCGGGTGAAGCTCGACAACGACCACGAGGTCCTGGGCCACATCTCCGGCAAGATGCGCCGACACTACATCCGCATCCTCCCGGGCGACCGGGTGAAGATCGAGCTGTCGCCGTACGACCTCGATCGCGGGCGCATCACCTACCGCTACAAGTAGACGCTCCGGCCCGGCGAGCCGTTGGCAGGATCTGCCGGTGTTGTAGTATCCAACAACTGTGCTGACCGTCCCTGAGGCTGCTCGTCGCGTGGGTCGCGATCCGGAAACGGTGCGGCGCTGGATCCGCGCTGGCAGGCTCCGGGCGCGCAAGGTCGGAACGCAGCACGTGATCGAGGAGTCCGATCTCGAGGCCGTGGCCGATGAGCCCCAGCCGTTGCCACGGCCAGCGAGCTGGATGACGTTCGAATCCGGGGCTGCCGTCCCGGATCCCGCGGAGGCGGTCGAGCGTTCCAGGCGCCGCAGGTAGTGCTCGTCGTCGACGCCAGCGTGGCTGTGGCCGCGAGCGTCCGGCCGGAGGGGTTCGGCGAACTCGGCGAGACCGAGCTGGTTGCCCCGCCGCTGATGTGGTCCGAGGCGCGATCGGCGTTGCACGAGCTGATGTGGAGAGCTCAGATCGCGGCCGGGGACGCCGAGACGACCCGAGCGCGGCTCGAAGATGCACCTGTCCATCGGCGCGAGCCGGATCGGCTCGGTCTTGTGGCGTGGCAGGTCGCCGAAGAGCTGGGGTGGGCGAAGACCTACGACGCCGAGTACGTGGCACTCGCACGCATCCTCGGTTGTCGGCTGGTGACGATCGACGCCAGGTTGCGCCGAGGAGCCGACCGGCTGGGATTTGTCGTGGGGCCCCTCGAGCTGTGAGCAGCTTCGCCCGTTCGGTCAGGCCAACTCACGGCGCAGGACGGCTCGCGCCGCGTTGACCCCGCACATCCCGTGCACGCCCCCACCGGGCGGGGTGGACGCCGAGCAGAGATACAGGCCGTCGACCGGCGTCGCGTATGGCACGGGTTTGACCACCGGCCGAGTGAAAAGCTGCCAGATGTCCTGAGCGCCGCCGTTGATGTCGCCCCCCACGTAGTTGGGGTTGTAGGTCTCCCAGTCGGCGGGGCCCATGGCGTGCCGGCCCGCGATGAGGTCGCGGAACCCCGGGGCGAACCGCTCGACCTGGCCCTCGATCGCTTCGGTCATGTCGACGTCCGAGCCGGTGGGCATGTGGCAGTAGGCCCAGCCGACGTGGCGGCCCTCCGGAGCGCGGGAGGGGTCGAAAAGCGTCGGCTGCACGAGCAGGACGTAGGGTCGCTCGGCGTGGCGACCGTGGCAGGCGGCGTCCTCCGAGGCGGCGATCTCCTCCAGCGTCCCGCCGAGGTGGACCGTGCCGGCCCGGGCGCACTCCGGCGCCTTCCAGGGGATCGGTCCGTCCAGCGCCCAGTCGAGCTTGAACACCCCGGGGCCTGGTCGGAACCGCTCCAGGCGGCGCCGGTAGCGCGACGGCAGGCGGTCGCCGGCGATCCGCACCAGCTCGCGCGGCGAGGTGTCGAACAGCACCACGCGGCTGGCCGGCAGGCCCTCGAGGGTGTCGACGCGGTGGCCGGTCATGACCTCCCCGCCCAGGGCGCGCACGTGGGCCGTCAAGGCGTCGGCGATGGCCTGCGATCCGCCGCGGGCCAGGGGCCAGCCGTGGGAGTGGCCGAGCAGGCCCAGCACCAGCCCGAAGGAGGCGCTGATCGGAGCGTCGAGGGGCAGCATCGAGTGCGCGGCGGCGCCGGCGAACAGCGCCTGTGCCCGCGGGCCGTCGAACCGGGCGCGAGCCAGGCCGGTGGCCGAGCGCAGCGCGGGAAGGCCGAAGCGGGTCAGCAGCAGCGGATGGCGCGGCACGTGCGGGGCCGCCAGGATCTCGCCGAGCAGGTCGTCGGCCCCGGCGGCCAGGGGGCCGAACAGCGAGGCCCAGGCATCGCCGTCCGCGCCCAGGCCGTCGGCCGTGGCGGTCACGGAGCGGGCGAGCACCATCGCCGTCCCGTCGTCGAGCGGGTGGGCAAGCGGCACCTCGGGTTGCACCAACTCGAGGCCGTGCTCGGCTAGCGGGGTCTCGCGGAAGAACGGCGAGCCCACCGCCATCGGATGGGCGGTGGAGCAGACGTCGTGGCGGAAGCCGTCGAGCGTGAGCTCGGCGGTGCGCATCCCGCCGCCGGCGGTCTCGGCCGCCTCCAGGACCTGCACCGAGCGCCCGGCCCGCAGCAGGGTGATCGCCGCGGCGAGGCCGTTGGGGCCCGAGCCGACGACGACGACGTCCGGACCGTCGGTGCGCATGGCGGGACCCTATGTCGCCCAGGCGGTCAGCGGGCGCCCGCCCGCCGCCGCCCGCGTCGGTACCGCAGCGGTGCGCCCATGGCATACAGCGTGGCGCGCATCCCGGCGTTGTGGCGCACGTTGCGGGCATGGCGCCACTGCCGGCGCCGGTCGACGCAGGTCACCGTCATCTGCGGTTCGGCGTCCTCGACGTCGAACCGCCCGGCCAGCGCGAGCAGGGTGTCGGTCCAGAACGCGTCCTCCATCCGGTGGCCGCCGAACGTGAGCACCAGCTTGAAGATCGGGTCGCTCGCGCGCATCATGATCTCCACCGACGCGTGGGTCACGCCGTCGCGCTCGCGGGCCGAAAACGTGATCCAGGCGGCAAACAGGTGGCCTTCGGGCGTCATGAACGCGAACGAGTGCTCGTCGCTGAACAGCACGAAGACCCCGGTCGAGAGCTGCAGCCGTCCGGGCACCGTCGCGTTGATCAGCCCGACCTCGCCGGGGGCGATGCCCGTCAGCGGCGCGTGGAAGCGGTTGGACTCCGGCCAGAAGTCGCGGAACTCGGCCTTCCACACCTCGATGACCTGCTCGGGCGTCACGGCGGCGCCGGCCAGAGCGACCTCGTACCGCTTCTGCCACAGCTTCCCGAAACCACGAATCGGACCGGTGAGCGACATGCCCTCCACGCCCTTGTTGATGGCGTCGGTGTCGGCCACCTCCGGGCGGGTCAGGCGGGAGACGGGCGCCGCCCAGCTGCCGGCGTCCCGCGTGGCGGTGTGATCGTGGGGGTCGTTCTCGGTAGTCATGGTTCCTCCTGGGTTCCGGTTTGGGGTCCCGTCGCTGCGCTAGGAACCCGAGCCCGCAAGCAACGCGGACTCGCTGTCGTGGACGTCGATCGCTTCGTCGAGCCGGGTCAGCTCGAAGATCTGGCGGTAGTGGTCGGTGAGGCCGAAGGCGACGAGCGTCACCTTCTGGCGCTGGGCGCGGACCAGCAGGGTCACCAGCAGTCCGATGCCGCCGCTGTTCATGTACTCCAGATCCGAGAAGTCGAGCGCCACGGTGCGCACGCCCTTCGCGGCCGCACGCTCGTAGGCCTCGGCCAGGGCCTCGCGCTCGGAGGTCACCTCGCCCTCGATCTCGATCACCCGCACGCCGTCGGCCGCCTCGCGGACGGCCAGCTCATCTGCCCCGCTCATCTGCCCAGCTCCTCGGTGTCGGTGTGGGTCGGTTGTCCTGGCCGGCTGCCGAGCGCTGCCCGCTCGTCGGCGACGATCGTCATGAAGTCCGACAGCCGCGTGATCTCGAAGATCTCCCGGTAGTGGGAGCTCAGGCCGCAGGCGCTGACCTCGACGCGGTCGGTCCGGGCGCGCGCCAGCAGCCCCACGATCAGGGCGATCCCGGTGCTGTTGATGTACTCGACGTCCCCGAAGTGCAGGAGCACATGCGGCGTCCCCGCCACCTGCGCCCACGCACCCTCCAAGGCGTGCTCGGCGGTGCCGTCGATGTCTCCGGCGAGGCGGATGACCGCCCGCCCGTTGTCGCTGTGGACGGTGCTCTCAAGTGTCGCCATCGTCAGCTCCTTCGGCGCTCAGGCGTAGCACGACGGTATGGCCGTCGCCGTGCTCGCGGATTTGCATTTCGTCAACCATGTGCTCGATCAAGAACAGGCCCCACCCGCGCGGCTCCTGCTCGCCCGCGAGCTTGGCCTCGAGGTCGGGCGTCGTCGCGGCCGGGATCGGGCGCGCGCCGCCGTGGTCGCTGATCTCGACCGTCAGCTCCCGGCTGCTGCCCGAAGCGCGGATCGAGACGGGACGGTCGGGGTCGTAGCGGTTGCCGTGCTCCATCGCGTTCATGGTGGCTTCCGCCACCGCGGTGGCCAGCCGGTCCAGGCGGTCGGCCGGGAACCCGGTGTCCCGGGCCGCCGCCCGGACCCGGTTGGCGGCGTCCCTCTCGCCGCCAGGCTCACTGGTGAGCTCGAAGCTCACGAGGGGAGCCGGCACGTCCTCGGCGCCGACGTCGTTGCGGCGGACGGAGCCGGCCGGATCGGAGCCCGGTGCGGGGTGCGGCAACTCGTCGAGGGCGAGCCGGCGCAGCCCGACGAGGGTGATGTCGTCTTCCTGCTCCCACCCGGGCCCGGTGAAGCGGTCGAGTTCGTCCAGGACGGCTTCGATCAGCTCCTGGCCGCCGCTGCGCTTGCCCACCATGCCCATCAGCCGGGGGAACCCGAACATCTGGCGCTGGGGGTCGTGGGCCTCGGCGAGTCCGTCGGAGTGCAGCAGCACGCTTTCTCCGGGAGCGAGCGTCGCCTGCGTCTCCTCGTAGGTCATCCCCGGCATCAACCCGAGGGGCATCCCGGTCGCCCGCAGCTCGATGACCCCGCGCTCGGTGCGCACGTACGGGAGGTTGTGGCCGGCGTTGGCGAACTCGAACCGCCCGTTCGCCGGGTCGAGGATCCCGTACAGGCAGGTGACGAACATCTTCGGCGGGATGTCGGGCACCAGGTGCTCGTTGATGCGCTCGAGCACGGCGCCCGGCGACAGCATCCGCTGCGCGGCGGCCCGCAGGACGCTGCGGGTCGCCGCCATGACCAGGGCGGCCGGGACGCCCTTGTCGGTCACGTCCCCGACGACGACCCCCAGCCGCCCGTCCTCGAGCGCGATGAAGTCGTAGAAGTCGCCGCCGACCTGCCGGGCCGGCGCGTAGTGGGCGGCCAGCTCCCACCCCTCGTGCTCGGGCAGCGAGTGGGGGAGGAAGTTCTGCTGGATCAGCCGGGCCACCTCCATCTCCTGCTCGACCCGCTCGCGTGCCGCGACCTCGGCCTCGTGCTCGCGCAGCACCTGGGCGGTGCGCACGGCGGGGGCCGCCTGGGCGGCGAGGCGGTCGAGCAGCTTGCGGTCGTCACCGGTGTAGTCCTGCTCGGAGAGCCGCGGCCCGAGGTTCATGAGGCCGACGAGCTCGCCTTGGGCGACGAGCGGGACGACCAGCGCGACCCCGGCGGCGCGGAGGCGGTCGATGGCCGGGGACTCCAGCTCGGTCTCTGACAGGTCCACGACCTCGCCGGCCGAGGCGAAATACGCGAGGGCCGGGTCGGTCGGGGCGATGTCGACGGGCGCCAGCTCGGCGGTTGCCGTAGCCTGCGGCGCGGTCGGGGCCGCCGCTGTCTTCCGTCGCCCGGTGAAGCGGCGCAGGCGGCTCATGCAGCCTCCGAGGGATGCGCCGCGTACGAACGCTCGGTGGCGGGAATGGGTCCGGCGGGGTCCGTGCCGACGGCGCGGCGGCGCACGAGAAGCGTGGTCACGGCGACCAAGGCCAGCGCGTTGACCGGGTGCAGGGCCGCGATCCAGGGCGAGACGTCGCCCAGGGGCACCAGGATCCCCTGAACGAACGTGAGCACGAACAGCCCAGCCGACAGCTTGACCTCGGCCCGGCCGATCGATGCGGTGACGACGATCAGCAACGCCACCAGGGTGAGCAGCGTCCCGAACATCCCGTGCGCGTCGAAGCTCGCGGCGCCGAAGACCCCAACGCCGGCGAGGAAGAACTGCACGACGATCCCGCCGGCAAAGGCGATGACGAGGGCTCGGTGGGCGGTGCGTGCGGTGTTCACGATCGGATCCTTGGGGTTGTGGGGTCGGGGCGGACGATGTCACCGGGCCGTCCGGGCATCGTTACGGAAGGGGTTACGACGCCGGCCGGCGCCGAGGTCATCCAGACCGACACCCCGGAGGGCGCAACCGTCTGGGCCACGGCGCCACGCAGCTCGGCCGCGAGCGTCTCCAGCGCCTGCTGGTCGCGCAGACGGTGGGCGAAATCCTCGAGGACCTGCTCGGCGTCGTACTTGCGGCGGTAGAAGCGGCGGTCGACGGTTGCCTGGATGCGTGAGCGGGCGGGGCGGAACAGCGCGGCCACGGCCAGGGTGGAGCCGGCGACGGCGAGGCCGCTGTCCTCGGTCAGCGGGGAGAGGACAAGCTGGAGCACGAGGACTCCTGTCACGTAGGTGCCCAGCAGGGCGGCGGTCAGGGCGCCGTAGACCAGGGTGCGGTTGATCACCACGTCGATGTCGTAGAGGCGGTGGCGCAGGATCGCCATCCCCACCGCGACCGGCATCCCGACGACGATCGCGCCGAGGGCGCTGAACCATCCGATCGAGCCCACGACCTCCAGCGCGCCGCCGACGGCCTGCTCGCCCGGCTGGGCGCCGAACAGCACCTGGACCATGGCCATGGTGAGCCCGGTCAGGGCCAGCAGTCCGACGTAGGCAAACCACTTGAGCTGCTGGCGTTCGGTTCCCCGCGCATGCCGGAAGCGCGCCACCAGCGAGGCTGCCGCCAGCAGGAAGGCGATGCCGGTAAGCACCTCGCCCGCGCGGGCGAGCGCGGTGACGAGGCCCTCCAGCTGCTCGGGCGCGCCGAGGGGGTTGGCCGGTGCCGTCGCGGCATCGACCTCGAGCTTGCCCGGCTTGAAGGCGTTGCCCACCACGCTGAGCGAGACGGCGAGCAGGCCCAGCCACAGCGCGGGCCGCCAGCGGCGCGAG